>NZ_JAWRYD010000013.1:0-197403 GCF_046534765.1 Burkholderia sp. SIMBA_062 | reverse complement strand
CAACGCTTGCTGAAGCGCTTGAACGACCTCGGTTGCGAGGTTCAACCCGTTCTCGCTCCATAAGCGTTTCTTGCTAGAGAGTGGGCCTGCGATGGCTGTGGTGTCGTGCATGATCGTGATACCAACGCTGCGCTGAACATTCTCCGATGCGGACGTGCATCGCCAGGTGTGGGAATCCTCCGCCTTTAGGCGGAGGAGGACGTCAAACCCTCTCCGGTAATCAGGCGGACGGCACGCGTTCGGCGGCATGCGCCCACAGATCAAAGCAAACGCCGACGTGCGCGCGACGCATGGTAGCGATCGGTACCCGGCAACACGGCGCCCAACCCCGTCGGCGCGTGTTACCACCCCATCATCCTACGCGATGAAAATTCCCGTTGCATCGCCTATACTTAGCCGCATGGCTAACTTTCAACCCGGTATCAGCGACGTATTCCACGCCCTCGCCGATCCGACGCGCTGCGCGATCGTCGGCGCGCTCGGCAATGGCGGGCGGACCGTTTCGGAACTGGCCGCGCCGTTCGACATGGCGCTGCCGTCGTTCATGAAACATCTGGCGGTGCTCGAGCGCAGCGGCCTCGTCACGACCCTGAAAACCGGCCGCTCGCGCACCTGCGAGCTGGTCGGCAGCCGGCTGGCGGAAGCCGAGCAGTGGCTCGCCGAGCAGCGCGTGCTGTGGGAAGCGCGCGCCGATCGCCTCGTGGAATTCGTCGAACGCCGTCACCAGGAGGAACACGCGCATGTCAACCAGCCCCGTCGACCCCGCCGAAACCCATGACCTCGTCATCACCCGCACGCTGCGCGCGCCGCGTCAGGCGCTGTGGCGCGCGTGGACCGATCCTGAACTACTGAAGGAATGGTGGTGCCCGAAACCGTGGACCACCGACGTGCGCGCGTTCGACCTGCGTCCGGGCGGCGCCTTCCACACGTTCATGCGCGGCCCCGACGGCGGCACGAGCGACAACCCCGGCTGCTTCCTCGAAATCGTGCCTCAAGCGCGAATCGCGTTCACGTCGATGCTCACCGGCGGCTGGCGGCCACAGGTGCCGTGGCTGGGCTTCACGGCCATCATCACGATGGCCGACGACGCCGCCGGCTGCCGCTACGAGGCACGCGTGATGCATCCCGACGCCGCGACGCGCGAGCGCCACGAGGCACTCGGGTTCTTCGAAGGCTGGAACATCTGCATCACGCAGCTCGACGAATTCGCGGCCGCGTTGCGCTGAACGCGGGCGCGTGTACGGTCCGATTGCATGCCGTCGCGCGCGCGCCTAGGATTCCTGAAGGAAGCGTGACGACACGCCGGCATCCGGCGTGCACCGTCGCGCGCATCCCGCGGGAGGCGACATGCTGCACATGCACACGCATTCGACCCGGGTCAGCCGGCACCTGAACGCACCGCGCGGGCGCGTCTATCGCGCGCTGCTCGACCCGCACGCGGTCGAGCAATGGAAGGTGCCCGACGGCATGACATGCCGCGTCCACGCCTATGACGCACGCGAAGGCGGCGCGCTGCGCGTGTCGCTGAGCTACGACGAACCGTCGGACGGCGCCGGCAAGACCACCGCGCACACCGACACCTATCACGGCCGCTTCGTGACGCTCGTGCCCGACGAGCGGATCGTCGAAATAGACGTGTTCGAAACCGACGATCCGATGCTGCGCGGCGCAATGACGATCACGATCACGCTGTCCGACGAGGCAGGCGGCACGCGCGTCGAGGCGGTGCACGACGGTGTGCCGCCCGGTGTGCCGGTCACCGACAACGAAGCCGGCTGGCGCATGGCGCTCGCCCGGCTCGCGGCGCTGGTCGAGACGGGTTGAGCGCAAGGCGGCGCGCGCGATACGCGTCAGCCCCGAGCCGGTAGATGGGGGCGGCGCTCGCGATGCTGTTGCCGCTCGCACAGAAGGCCACCGTCGCGCTCGGCGGCGCAGGCGCGCGCTACGACGCGCAAACGGTGCGCGACAGTCTCGCGCGGTTCGCGGCGGCAGCGCACGACACCGCGCAGCCGTAGCCGTAGCCGCAGCGGGCCACGCGCGTGCGGCGTCGCGACTGCGCAAACGGCGGCCGCATGCGACACTGGCGGCCCACGCATGCACCGCGTCGCCCGTCGGCGTGATGCACGCAACCGCCGTCCGGACACGTACAAGGGCCACCACCATGAACGCCGCGCGCACCGCCACCTGGTATTTCGATTTCGTTTCGCCGTTCGCGTACCTGCAGCAGGAACGGTTCGACCAACTGCCGACTGCCGCCGCATACGAGCCGAAGCCGATCGTGCTCGGCGCGCTGCTCGCGCACTGGGGCCAGAAAGCGCCGGCCGAGATCGCGGCGAAGCGCGTCTTCACCTATCGCCACGCGCAATACCGCGCGGACAAGCTCGGCATTCCGTTCCGGATGCCGCCCGCGCACCCGTTCAACCCGATCCGGCCGCTGCGGCTCGCGATCGCGATGCGCAACACGCCCGATGCGATTCGGCGGATCTTCCGGCACATCTGGCGCGACGGCCAGGACGTGTCGACGCCGGAGGGCTTCGCCGCGCTGTGCGAGGCGGTCGGCTTTCCCGAAGGCGTGACGACCGTCGACGCCCAACCGGTGAAGGACGCGCTGCGCGCGAACACCGATCAGGCGATCGCGCACGGCGTGTTCGGCGTGCCGACCTTCGAACTCGACGGCGACTTGTTCTGGGGCGAGGATGCGACCGACATGTTCGTCGACTGCGCGACGTCCCGCGCATGGCTCGACTCGCCCGAAGTGCGCCGCATCAGCGCGCTGCCCGAAGGCATCCGGCGCGGCTGACGGCACGCGCGACGGCGCCTACCCGTCGCGCCCTTCGACGAGCGGCGGCACGGCGTCGCGCATCATCGCGACGAAGCGCACGAGCCGCGACGGATAGAACTGCGCGTGCGGGTAGGTGATGTAGACCGGCAACGGCGCGGCGTACCAGTCGGGCGCGAGATGCACGAGCTCGCCGCGCGCGAGATGATCCGCCAGCATCCAGGACGAACCGACGCACGCGCCGACACCGAGCAGCGCCGCGCTGCGCAGCGCGTAGAGGTTCGCGGTCGTGATGCGCGGGCGCATCGCGATGCGGCGCGTGTCGCCCGTGACGGTGTGCGTCAGCGTCAGCTCGGTCCGGTAATACGTGCGCAGCGCGAGCCACGGCAACGCGGCGAGCGCGTCGGGATCGGCGGGCACATCGGCGCCGTTCAGCACGGACGGCGCGGCCACCACGAAGCGCGGCACCTTGCTCAGCCGGATCGCGACGACGGACGGATCGGTCGGCTCGCCGACCTGGATCGCGCAGTCGATCCCGCTGCCGACAAAATCGCGCACCTCATCCTGCAGCAGCCATTCCACCGAGACGCGCGGATAGTCGCGCAGGAACCGCGCGAGCGGCTCGACGAAGCGCTCCTGCCCGAACGCATGCGGGACCGCGACCCGCAGCAGGCCGTCCGGCTCCTCCTGCGCGCCGCGCAAGTCGGCCTCGAACGCCGCCCAGTTCGTCAGCAGCTCCTTCGCGCGGGTGAAGCAGCGCTCGCCGTCGACGGTCAGCCGCATCGCATGGGTCGTCCGCTGCAGCAGCCGCATGCCGAGCGAGCGTTCGAGCGCCTGCAGCCGCCGGCTGATGGTCGGCTGCGTCGTGTGGAGCTGCGCGGCGGCGGCCGATAGGCTGCCGGCCTCGACTATGCGCACGAAGGTTTCCATCAGCTCGAAACGATAGCCGGCGCCGTCGACAGGCACGGCCTGAACGCGCGCAGACCCGCCTGTGGCGGGAAAATCCGGGATTTTCTCGGTCATTCGTCAAGCGTATAACAAATCTGCGCCCGACGGCACTACCGTGGCCGGCCCCGGGCCGGCACACTCGCGTCCATTCGATACCCGAACAAGGATGTACGCGATGTCCACTCCGACCCATCTCGACGCCGCGCCCCGCGCGGTGCATGCACCGGCCCCCGCGGCCGCTTCCTCGCTGCTCGATCGCCGGCTCGTGCTGCTGCTGGCCGCGGCCGCCGGCCTCGGCGTCGCGCCGCTCTACTATGCGCAGCCGATGCTCGCCGCGCTGGGGCCCGATCTCGGCGCGTCGGCGCGCGCGATCGGCTTCGTGCCGACGCTCACGCAGCTGGGCTATGCGCTCGGCATCCTGCTGCTCGCGCCGCTCGGCGACCGCTTCGACCGGCGCCGCGTGATCCTGACGAAAGCCGCCGCGCTGGTCGTCGCGCTGCTGCTCGCGGCGGTCGCGCCGTCGCTCGGGCTGCTGCTTGCCGCGAGCTTCGCGATCGGCCTGACCGCGACGATGGCGCAGGACGTCGTGCCGGCCGCCGCGACGCTCGCGCACGACGCGCATCGCGGCCGCATCGTCGGCACGGTGATGACGGGGCTGCTGCTCGGCATCCTGCTGTCGCGCGTCGTCGCCGGCTTCGTGGCCGAAACGGCCGGCTGGCGCGCGATGTTCGCGCTCGCGGCGGCCAGCGTCGCCGCCATCGGCATCGTGGCCGCACGCGGGCTGCCGCGCTTCGAGCCCACCACGCGGCTGTCGTACCGCGCGCTGATCGGGTCGCTCGGCGAACTGTGGCGCCGTCATCCCGCGCTGCGCCGCGCCGCGCTCGCGCAAGGGCTGCTGGCCGTCGGGTTCAGCGCGTTCTGGTCGACGCTCGCGGTGATGCTGCACGGCGCGCCGTTCCATCTCGGCAGCGCAGCCGCCGGCGCATTCGGCCTCGCGGGCGCCGCCGGCGCGCTGGCCGCGCCCGTGGCCGGACGCCTGGCCGATCACCACGGCCCCGAGCGTGTCACGCGGCTCGGCATCGGGATCGCGACCGTGTCGTTCGCCGCGATGGCCGCCGCGCCGCTGCTGACGCCGCATGCGCAACTGGCGCTGCTCGCCGCCGCGACCATCGGCTTCGATCTCGGCGTGCAGGCCACGCTGATCGCGCACCAGTCAATCGTCTACCGGATCGACCCGGCGTCGCGCAGCCGTCTCAACGCGGTGCTGTTTGTCGGCATGTTCATCGGGATGGCGACCGGTGCCGCGCTCGGCAGTTCGTTGCTCGCGCAACTGGGCTGGAATGCGGTGATCGTGCTGGCCGTGGCGACGTCGCTGGCCGCGCTGGCCGTGCGCATGTGGCGGCGGTAATGCACGGTGTCGCGAATGCGGGGCGGGCTTGCCCGCCTTTTCTTTTATTTTCTTTCGGTGCTGCGCGGCCGGGCGCGGCGCGATAGATCCACGCGAGACGCGGAGCGCTTTCGGTCATTCGGTGCAAGGTCCGCGACGGCTCGCCGAATTGTCCAGTTCAACCGATTATTTTTCGCCGGTGTGCAGAGATCCGCGGCCAACCGTCAGAGGATTCCGCATCGCCGCGCCGCACGGTCCGCTCCAATCCGGCCCCACCTGGAATTCGCGTTTTCTCAGGGGATTCCCGGTATTTTTTCCCATTTTCTTCGACATTACCGATGACATACTTGCCCCCCGTTGCGCTCCGGTGCGAGCGCGCTTCCTGATCCTGCCGGCCGCGTGTCATGTGTCGTGCGTCCGCCGGGATCGCAGAACATGAACAATTTCGACACCACGATCCAGACCTTCCTCACCCACATCACGTTCGGACCGCTGATGAACCATGCGATCCGCGTAATCGCCGGCCTCTATACGTTCAAGGGCTTCGTGCTCATCCCCGTGCTGTGCTGGCTATGGTTCCAGCCGGGCCCCGAACGCGAACGGCAACGCGAGCTGGTCATCGCGACCGTCGCGAGCGGGCTCGTCGCGCTCGCGTTCGGCCGATTGCTCGCGAAAGCCCTGCCGTTCCGCGTGCGACCCATCTACAACCCCGACCTGCACCTGCATTTCCCATCTGAGGAACTGCGCGCGGCCACGCTGCAGGCGTGGAGCTCGTTTCCGAGCGACCACGCGATGCTGTGGATGGCGATCGCGACGGGGATCTTCATCATCGCGCGCCGCCTCGGCGTGCTCGCGCTGCTGTATGCGATGGTGTTCATCTGCGTGCCGCGCGCGTATCTCGGCTTTCACTACCCGACCGACCTGATCGCCGGCGCGGCGATCGGCATCGCGATCGCATGGCTGCTGACGCGCGAAGCGATTCGCACGCGCTTCGCGCCGCAGGTGCTGGAGGCGATCCGGCGCTTCCCCGCGCCGGCCTATACGCTCGCGTTCTTGCTGTGCTTCGAGTTGATCACGCAGTTCGACGAACTGCTGACGCTCGCGCAGTCGGTCAAGCACACGACGATGTAACGGGACGGCGCCGCGATGCATCCGCTGCTGTCGTCACGACGCCCGGGCACGCGCTGCCGGCCCTGCGCGGCGGCATCGCGTCGTGCGCATGCCGCCGCCCGCGTCGCCTCCGCCGCAGCGATCGCCACTGTGAACGTCAGTCGCGATCGGGCGCGCCGAGCGGGAAGAACGCGCGGTACGGCCGGGCTTCGTCGACCGCACGCGCGAACGACGGCCGCGCCAGCAGCCGCTTGCGATACGCGATCACGTTCGCGAACGACGGATCGATCCGGTGTGTCCAGTCCGCGTAGAACAGGAACGGCGCCGCGCCGCAGTCGGCGAGGCTGAAGCGGTCGCCGGCCGCCCATTCGCGATCGGCCATCGTTCGATCCAGCCACGCGTACGACGTTTCGAGCATCGTACGTGCATCGGCGACACCCCGCGCATCGCGCTCGTGCTCCGGCCGCAGCGCGTCGTGCACGACCTTCTGCTGCGGCGTCGATACATAGTTGTCGAAGAAACGATCCATCGTCCGCACTTCCAGCGCCGCGCGCCGGTCGTCGGGCACCAGCCGCAAGGGGCCCGGATGGTAGAGGTCGAGATACTCGATGATGATCGTCGCCTCGACAACGGGGCGGCCCGCGTCCACGAGCACGGGGAACCGCTTCAGCGGCCACAGCGCAGCCAGTTCCTGCATCGGCTTCGGATCGTCGTGCGCGAGCACGCGATATTCGAATGGCGTGCCGTTCTCGTACAGCGCGGTCAGCACCTTCTGGCAGTAGGACGAAAAAGGATGGGCGTATAGCGTCGGTGTCATCGGGGGGCTCTCAGGGTGTCGGCGCCGCGTCGTGCGGCGCCATGGGATCGGATAACTTGACGACGAACGGCGCCACGCCAATTCGACAGCGAGCCGAATTTTTTTCGTTGCGCGACTTCGTGCCGCTACGACCGGCCGTCCATCACGACGCGACCTTCGCCCCGCCAGCGCAGCATCCCGCCGCCGAGGTTCGCGACGGCGTCGAACCCGGCCTTCAGCAGAATCACGGTCGCCTGCGCGGAGCGGCCGCCGGCGCGGCACACGGTCACGATCGGCCGGTCGCGCGCCAGTTCGCCGGTGCGCGCCGCCAGTTCGCCGAGCGGAATCGGTGTCGCGCCGGGCAGGTGGCCGAGCGGGCCGGTGAATTCGTCGGGCTCGCGCACGTCGACGACCTGCACCGCCGGCAGGTGATCCTCGAGCCACTGCGGATCGATTTCCCAGAAACCGGCGAACGTGTAGACGAGTGGGGCCCAGTCGGGTGCCGCATGCGTATCGGGCGCGTTCGCGGCGACGCCGCACTGCAGGTTCGCGGGCACCGCGACGTCTATCTGGCGCGGGTGGGCGAGCCCGAGGTTGCGCATGTAGCCGGCGAAATCGTCTTCGCTGAGATCGCCGCCGAGGCGTGGATTGAAGCGCCGCTCCTCGCCGACGCTCGTCACCGTCAGCCCGCGATAGTCGTGCGCGGGATACAGCAGGCAGGCGGCCGGCAGCGTGAAGAGGCGGCCATGCACCGCGCGATACAGCGCGCGCGGGTCGCCCTGCTGGAAGTCGGTGCGGCCGGTGCCGCGAATCAGCAGGCAGTCGCCGGTGAACGCCATCGATTCGTCGTCGAGCACGAGGCTGATGCAGCCGCTCGTATGGCCCGGCGTCGCGCGCACGGTCAGGTAGCGCGTGCCGAATGCGCAGCGGTCGCCGTCGTTCAGGTAGCGGTCGGCGCCCTGCGCGCCGCTCGCGGCCGAAATCGCGATCGTGCTGCCAGTGCGCTGCTTCAGCAGCCATGCGCCCGTCACGTGATCGGCGTGCACGTGGGTGTCGACGGTCGCGACGAGCCGCAGCCCGAGCTCGTCGAGCAGTGCCGCGTCGCGGCGCACCTGCTCGAACACGGGATCGATCAGCAGCGCTTCGCGCGACGCGGGATCGGCGAGCAGATACGTGTAGGTCGACGATTGCGGGTCGAAAAGTTGCCGGAAGATCATTGGGAAGTTGCTCCGTCGGCTGGGGGTGTCGGTTGTGCGGATGGCGTGGATGGTGCGGATCGTGCGGATGGTGCAACCCGGTCGGCATGCGTCGCCGGGGCGCGCGTTCCTACAGCGTAGTTCAAAACACACGTGGCGCCGGCCTCGTTGCATGCGGCGTCGTGCTGCGCCCTGATCGTCGCCAGCACTGCCTTACACTACCGCCTGTTCTCGTCTTACGTTCACAGGAATTGCGGCGATATGTCTCTGACGATCGATCCAAAGCAAGCCGCCGCGCTACTGGCCGTCGCCGACACCGGCAGCTTCGAGCAGGCCGCCGTGCGCCTGCACGTGACCGCGTCCGCCGTCACGCAGCGGGTCCGCGCGCTGGAGGCGAGCCTGGGCACGCCGCTCGTGCTGCGCACGCGGCCGTGCCGGCCGACGGTGGCCGGGCAGCGCGTGCTGCAGCATCTGCGCCGCGTCGCGCTGCTGCAGGCCGACCTGCAAAGCACGCTCGCGACCGAGCGCGAATCGCCGATCTCCGTCACGATCGCGTTGAACTCCGACAGTCTCGGCACGTGGTTCCTGCCCGCGCTGACCTCGGTGCTCGCGGGTGAGCGCATCCTGTTCGAGCTGATCGTCGAGGACCAGGACCACACGTTCGCGCTGCTCGAAAGCGGGATGGCCGTCGGCTGCGTGACGACCGAGCCGAAGCCGATGCGCGGCTGCGTCGCGACGCCGCTCGGCACGATGCGCTACCGGCTGCTCGCGGCCGCCGCGTTCGCGGGGCGCTGGTTTCCGCGCGGCCTGAACCGCACGAGCGCGCGCGATGCGCCGGTCGTCGCGTATTCGCGGCGCGACACGCTGCAGTCCACGTTCCTGAAGGAGAAGTTCGGGCTGCCCGAAGGCGCATATCCGTGCCATTACGTGCCGGGCACGCACGCGCATTTCGCGGCGGTGCGGCATGGGCTCGGCTACGCGATGGTGCCGGAGCCGCTGCTCGGCGGCGCACCGCTCGATGCCCAGGGGCTCGTCGATCTCGCGCCCGCGCACCCGACCGACGTCACGCTGTACTGGCACGCGTGGACGGTACAGTCGCCGACGATGGCGTCGCTGTCCGCACGGGTGGTCGAAGCGGCGCGCCGGTTGCTCGCGCCGCTGCCGTGACAAGCGGGTAATCGACAGCATTGGCGGGTCACGCGGTGCGGTACACACGGCGGCGAGGAACACCGCCGCGCCGCCTATACTTTTTGCATCGGCCTCGCGAACGCGCCGCGCGGCCGATCAGGCCAATCCGGCCGCTCGCTTTCCCGTGAGGAGAACATCATGTCCCGCCGCTATATCGATTGCCGCGACTTTCCCAGCGCGATGAACTGCTCGGTCGCGATTTCCGCCGACTCCGACAACGAACTGCTGGAGGCCGCCGTCCAACATGCGGTCTCGGTGCACCAGCACACCGACAGCGCCGAACTGCGCACGCAGTTGAAAGCGCTATTCCGCGACGGCACGCCGCCCGTCGATGCGCCCCGGCAAGCGTAATCCGCCGGCACGACACATTCGACGCACGCGTTGTAGCGTCACCCTCCCCCGCTTCGCGCCACATCGCGCCGGCGCTCCCCCGCCGGCCGGCGCATTCCGCTTTACGCGCGACGCTGCGCGAAATACGCGCCGACCGCGTCGATGAAGGTGTCGACGTCCGCGCGCGACACGTCGCGGTGCGTGACGAAGCGCGACGCGTACAGCATCTGCGTCAGGATCCCACGCTCCTTCAACCACGCCTCGAGCGGCGCGCAATCGGCTTCGGGAAATTGCGCGAACACCATGTTCGTCGCGTGCGACAGCACCTTCACCGGCTCGATGCGCGCGAGGCCTGCCGCGAGATGCGCGGCGTTCGCGTGATCGTCGGCCAGCCGTTCGACGTTGTGCTCGAGCGCATACAGGCAGGCCGCCGCGAGGATGCCCGACTGCCGCATCCCGCCACCGAGCACCTTGCGCCAGCGCTGCGCGCGCTCGATCGGCGCGCGATTGCCGACCAGCACCGAACCGACCGGCGCGCCGAGCCCTTTCGAGAAGCAGATCGACACGGTATCGAACGGTGCGCACAGTTCCGCGATCGGACGACCCGATGCGACGGCGGCATTGCACACGCGCGCACCGTCGAGGTGCGCGGCCAGCCCGCGGCTGCGCGCGAACGCGACGGCTTCCTGGACATAGCCTTCCGGCAACACGAGGCCGCCGATCGTGTTTTCGAGCGCGAGCAGACGCGTGCGGGCGAAGTGATTGTCGAGCGGCTTGATCGCGGCGGCGATCTTCGCGAGCGGCAGCGTGCCGTCCGGCGCGTTCTCGATCGGCTGCGGCTGGATGCTGCCGAGCACGGCCGCGCCGCCGCCTTCGTACTTGTAGGTGTGTGCGAGCTGGCCGACGATGTATTCGTCGCCGCGTTCGCAATGGGCCATCAGCGCGGCAAGGTTGCTCTGCGTGCCGCTCGGGAAGAACAGGCCGGCTTCCTTGCCGGCCCGCTCGGCGGTGACCGCCTGGAGGCGCAGCACGGTCGGGTCGTCGCCCCACACGTCGTCGCCCACTTCGGCGGCAGTCATCGCGGCCAGCATCGCCTGGCTCGGACGTGTCACGGTATCGCTGCGTAAATCGATCATGTTCGTGCCCTGAGTGAACGCGGACCGGAACCAATGCGCCCGGCCCTGCCGAAACGAGACTCAGAGTGTACGCAATTCACCCAGCGGCTGCCGACGACAAGCGCACCGCGATCCCGCATGCACGCGGTCGTTCCGATGATGCGACGCGCCATATTGACGCACGTGCGGCAGACCGCCACGCCGGGGCCGCCCCCGGGACGAACGACGTTCTTGATACGAATCAACGATTTATCCCGAAAACGCGCGCGGCGGGCTGGACATCTGCGACGAGTTGGCACATTTCGCGGCGCAACATCGCGCTCCATACTCCAGCCAACCCCGACGCCGGGTTCGGCCGGGGTCCGCCGGCACCCGCCGGCGGGTATCGTCAGCCTCGGTCAACTGGTATGGACACCGCTCTTTCGGCCCTCGATCTGGCCCGCCTGCAATTCGCGTTCACCGTTTCCTTTCACATCGTCTTCCCGGCGCTGAGCATCGGCCTCGCCAGCTTCATCGCCGTGCTCGAATATCGCTGGCTCAAGACCGGCAAGCAGTACTACAAGACGCTCTGCCTGTTCTGGTCGAAGATCTTCGCGGTCGCGTTCGGGATGGGCGTCGTCTCCGGCGTCGTCATGAGCTATCAGTTCGGCACCAACTGGTCGGGCTTCTCGAGCTTCGCCGGCGCCGTCACCGGCCCGCTGCTGATGTACGAGGTGATGACCGCGTTCTTCCTCGAAGCCGGCTTCCTCGGCATCATGCTGTTCGGCTGGAATCGCGTGAGCCCGCGCGCGCACTTCGGCGCGACGCTGATGGTCGCGATCGGCACGCTGATCTCGACGTTCTGGATTCTCGCGTCGAACAGCTGGATGCAGACGCCGCAGGGCTTCGAGATCGTCGACGGCCGCGTCGTGCCGACCGACTGGTTCGCGATCATCTTCAACCCGTCGTTCCCGTACCGCCTGTTCCACATGGCGATCGCCGCGTTCATCGTCGCCGCGCTGGTCGTCGCCGCGACGGGCGCATGGCACCTGCTGAAGGGCCGCCGCGACAAGGGCGTGAAGAAGATGTTCTCGATGGCGCTGTGGCTGCTGCTGGTGCTCGCGCCGCTGCAGGCCGTGATCGGCGACCAGCACGGCATCAACACGCTGAAGCACCAGCCCGCGAAGATCGCCGCGATCGAGGGGCTGTGGGATACCGAAAAGGGCGGCACCGCGCTGAACCTGTTCGGCATTCCGGACATGAAGGCCGAAACGACCCGCTACGCGGTGAAGGTGCCGCACCTCGGCAGCCTGATCCTCACGCACAGCTGGGACGGCGAGATTCGCGGGTTGAAGGATTTCCCGCCTGAAGACCGCCCGAATTCGACGGTCGTGTTCTGGAGCTTCCGGATCATGGTCGGCCTCGGCTTCGCGATGATCGGCCTTGCCGCGCTTGCGTGGCTGCTGCGCCGCCGCGGCAACCTGTATGAATCGAAGTGGTTCCAGCGCTTCGCGCTCGTGATGGGCCCGACCGGTTTCGTGTCACTGCTCGCGGGCTGGGTGACGACCGAAGCAGGCCGCCAGCCGTGGGTCGTGTATGGCGTGATGCGCACCGCGCAGGCCGTGTCGCCGCTGTCGGTGCAGCAGGTCAGCCTGTCGATGATGACGTTCGTGATCGTGTACTTCCTCGTGTTCGGCACCGGCGTGTACTACATGCTGAAGCTGATGAAGGCCGGCCCCGCGCTGCCCGACGCCCCGCACGACGCGGATCACGACAGGCCCGACACGCGCCTCGATCACACCGCGCGCCGCCCGATGTCGGCTGTCGACGAGCTGATCGAGACCGTCTGAGCCCACCCTTTTCGCAAACGAGAAAACCTATGGACGTCACCGTAATCTGGGCCGCGATCATCGCGTTGGGGCTCTTCATGTACGTCGTGCTCGACGGCTTCGACCTCGGCATCGGCATCGTCTTCCCGTTCTTTCCGGACGAGAAGGAACGCGACCTGATGATGAACACCGTCGCGCCCGTGTGGGACGGCAACGAAACGTGGCTCGTGCTCGGCGGCGCCGGGCTGTTCGCGGTGTTTCCGATCGTCTATTCGACGGTGCTGTCGGCGCTGTACCTGCCGCTGATCTTCATGCTGGTGTGCCTGATCTTCCGCGGCGTGTCGTTCGAGATCCGCGCGAAGGCGCGGCGCACGAAGCAGCTGTGGGATCTCGCGTTCATCGGCGGCTCGGCCGGCGCGACGCTGTTCCAGGGGATCGCGCTCGGCGCGTTCCTGCAGGGCATCAACGTGAAGGACGGCGTGTTCGCGGGCGACGCGTTCGACTGGCTCACGCCGTTCAGCCTGCTGACGGGCCTCGGCCTGATCGTGACGTACGCGCTGCTCGGCTGCTGCTGGCTCGTCGCGAAAACGGAGGGCGATCTGCAACGGCGCCTGCATCGCGTCGTGTGGCCGCTGACCGTCGTGCTGCTCGGCTTCATCGCCGTGGTCAGCCTGTGGACGCCGCTGCAGGATCCGGCCATCGCGCAGCGCTGGTTCGATTCGGGGCTGTTCTGGCGGCTGCTGCCGGTGCCGTTCCTGGTCGCCGGGTGCGCGGTGTGGATGCGTCGCGCGGTGCGCGAGCGGCACGACATGACGCCGTTCATGCTCGCGCTGGCGCTCGTGCTGCTCGGCTATGTCGGCCTGCTCGTCACGATGTTCCCGTATGCGATTCCGCAGACGATGACGATCTGGGAAGCGGCGGCGCCGCGTTCGAGCCAGACCTTCACGCTGGTCGGCGCAGCGGTTATCCTCCCGATCATCATCGCCTACACGACGATGGGTTACTGGGTATTCCGAGGCAAGGTGCGCCATGAAGACCAGCATTACTACCACCACTGATTCCGCCGCTCATTCCGCCGCTCGCCAACCCGACGCGCCGCGTCCCCGGATGCGCGGCTGGATGTGGTTCGTCGTTCTGTGGGCGGGCGGCGTGATCGGCGCCGTCACGCTCGGCTATGCGTTCAAGATCTTCATGAACCTGACGCTGTTTGCGGTGAAGTAGGCCGGCCGGCTGACCGGCATTCCGCCATCCGGCCGCATCGCGCATCTGTCGATTACCCGACGGATGCGCCACCACGGTACGGGTTATTGCGGCGCGCGCCGCACGACGCCGAGCTTCAACCCCAGCGTGCCGAATATGCGGTTCATTGTCTGGACGGTCCCGTCGCTGCGGCCCTGAAATGAAAACCACGCTGCTCCGCTGGCGTGGTGTGCCGCCTACCGCCGCTCGCCCAACGCCGCTTCGATCTTGCGGTCGGTCTTGTACTGGCTCAACGCATACACCGACCAGATCGCGGCGGGCAGCCAGCCGATGATCGTGATCTGCAAGAGCAGACAGATGATCCCGGCGATCGGGCGGCCGATCGTGAAGAACTGGAACCACGGCAACAGCAGGGCAAGCAAAAGGCGCATCGGGAATCCTCCGGGGGCGTCGTTGAAAGTTCAGGCGCAGACAATATGACGGGCCGCGCGCCCCATTTCAAGTCCGAACCGGCACTTGCCTGCCGACGCAGCGGGCGGTCAGTGCATTGCGCGTGATGCCGAGCCGCCGTTCGACGCACCGGTCGACGTGCACGTGCACGTGCAGGGCCACTACCTGTGCTACGCGCCGGAGCGCGTCGAAACGAGCGATGCGGTGCGGCGCTTCAGGGAACGGATGCTGGACGAATCCGCACGCGGGTGACGCGCACCGCGGCTACGCGAATCGCCATGGGGAAGGCGCCGCACGCGACCGCCCGGCCGCGCGCCCCCCGCGCCGGACGCCGCCGGTCGGCGGCATCCGGCCTGCTGCATCAACGCCCGATACCCAGCCCCGGCAACACGTGCGTGTTCTCGGCCACGACCGCGTTCAGCAGACGCGGTTCAGCGCCGAGCAGCCCGAGGATCGTCGGCGCGACCTGCTTCGTGCCGACGAGATCGCTCACGGTGCGCGCGCGATGGAGGCCCGGATACGACACGAGCAGGCCGAGGTGGCTGTCGTCGGGCGCGTTGCCGCCGTGCTCCTCGTCCTTCTTCGTGCTCGACGTGTAGATCACGCCCGGATTCGGCTGGACGATGATGTCCGGCGTACGGCCGTTGGCCGGATCGCCGAACCGGTCGGCCAGCGCCGCGCCGTACAGGATGGTCGCCTGAGCGCCGTCGGCACAGATCCCCGGCGCGTTGCAGCCGAGGTTCGCCTTCAGCGTCTGCACCACGGCCGCGCGCTGGCCGCGGTCGCGCAGCCAGATCAGGCCGACGTCGTCGGTCTGCACCAGGCCCGTGCCGACCAGGCCCGAACCGTCGTTCGGGTTGCCCGTCGTCGTGTTGTTCTGACCGAAGCTGCCGTTCGGGTCGATGTAGTTGTTCGCCTCCAGCAGCTTCGTCAGCGTGTCGCCGTTCTTCACGAGCTTGGTGTGATCGGCAGGCGACTGGCCGTGCTTCGCCGTGACGATCACCGCCGTCGACGAATACAGGTTGGCCTGCTTCAGCGCCGCGACGATATGGCCGATCGAGTTGTCGACGTACGTGATGGCGTTCGCGACCTGCCCGTTCGGCGTGAAATTCGCATCGAGGTAGCCGCCGCCCTTCGTCACCGGCGCCTTCTGCGCGACGCTCAGCGTCTGGAAGTCGGCGCCGAACAGCGTGGGCACCGGCGCGATCTTCGTGCCCGTCGAGTCACGGCCGTTGATCTGGTTGATCAGCGCCTGCACGTGCAGGTTATCGAATTGCGCGGTATGCGAATAGACGTCCGTATAGGCCGTTTGCGTCGCCGGATCGATCGAGTTGATCTCGGTGCGCATCAGATCGTCGACGCCCTTGCCCGACGGGCCGTTCACCCAGTCGTAGCCCCACGCATGCTTGTCGGCCCACGCGGTGTACGCATTCGGCACGCCGGCCTTCACGGCTTCGAACACCGTGTTGGTCTTCACGTAGTTGTGCGGGTACACCGGCACGCACTTGCCATTGACCTTCGCATGCGGGATCGCCTGCGGGTTGAACGCGCCGCCGCCGTCGAGGTGCACGAGCGCGCCGCCGTTGAATGCATCGATGCCGGTCGTCTCGTCGAACACGACGTTCCAGCCCTGCTTGCCCGCGCAGGTGGTGTCGCCCGGCGCGTACAGGTTGCGGTCGTACGACACGTCGTAGAACAGGCCGGCCGTCTTCGGCGAGCCGCCCGTCACGAGCGCCGCGAGGCCCGGGAACGAGTCCGACAGGCCCGGCGTATACGCGTTCGTGTACGTGACACCGCTTTGCGCGAGCACCGCGATGTTCGGGCACGTGTTCGCGCCGACGCAGCGCGCGAGATCCTGCTCGTGCAGGCCGTCGACGCTGATCAGCAGCACGTGCTTCACGACACGGCGCGCGTGGCCGCCGTTCTCGCCCTGGCTGTTGCCGTCCTGCTGCGCCGCGTAGGCGCCCACGCTGGCGAGCGCCAGCGCGCCCGCCACCATCACCGCCATTTTTCGTTGCTTAGCGAAACTGGAAATCATCACCCCACCTCATCGATTGACGTTGAACCGCATGACTTGCCAACAGGCGCGCCAAATATCGGCGCGTCGTGCGGCGGTCGCATGAAGCGGGGCTTTCTGTTTTCTATCAAACGTAACCAAACGCAATTGCCATCGCGCAGTCGCAATGCGGTGCGTGCCCGGCGCGGTCGCGCGCGACCGTATTTTTTTCCCGGTTGGCGCACGACTATTGGCGTGCGATAAAGGGTTTTCCCCTAGCCCGGAGCACGCGTATGTCGACCCTGGAAGCTCTCCGGTTCGTGCTGGACGATGCACGTACCCCCGAAATCATTCGCCACCACGTCGTTGACGCGCTGCAGTACGCGCTGCGCAACTACGGACAGGTGTTCACCGCGAAGGAAATCGAATGGCTCACGCAATGGGACGATGCCCGCCTGCCGCTGGCCGCGAAGAAGGAACTGGACAAGCGCGAACCGGCGATCGCCGCGCGCTGACGGGAAGCGCGCCGCCGCGCCCGATTGCCGGTCGGACGCGGCGGCGGCGGATGATGGATTGACCCGCGTTACTGCAGGCCGAAGTCGACGCGCGTCGTCGCGCCCTTGTCCTCGATGCCCTTCGCATCGAGCTTCGACGCCACGACGAACATCCGGCTCGAATCGATCTTGCCGTCGAGATACTGGCGCACGGCCTGCGCGCGCTGTTGCGCGAGCGCACGCAGCGCGTTGTCGTCGGCCGGCGCATGATCGGCCAGCGCCTGCTTCATGTCGGCCTCGGGCAGCGTCTTCTGCAGGCCGACCAGGTTGCGCGGCTTCTTGAAGTCGGCGGCCTTGTACGCACGCGTCAGGTACTTCGCGTACTCGGCCTGGTCGACCTTCACCGACATCGGATCGACGCTCTCGCCCTGGCCGATCACGTCCTTCAGCTTCTGCTGGCGCACCAGCCGGTCGACGTACGCGTCGCGCAGCCCCGGCGTGTCCTTCGCCGGATCGACGCGGCCGATCAGGTCGAGGCGGATCGACGGCTTCTCGGTCAGCATCTTCACGACGGTGTCGAGCTTCTTCTGCTGCGCGTCGGTCAGCTGGTACGAGCCCGGCGCGAACTCGACGTAGCCGAGATCCTCGCCGCTGCCGCCGAACGCATTCGCGAGCAGCGAGAACGGCGACGTGACGGCCTTCGCGATCAGGTTCAGCACCGCGCGCCAGATCAGCCCGCCGACGCTGAATTCCGGATTCGACAGCGAACCCGACACCGGCAGGTTCACGTCGATCTGGCCGCGGGTGTTCTTCAGCAGCGAGATCGCGAGCTTCACCGGCAGCTTCGTCGCCGTGTCGTTGTCGACGTGGTCGCCGAACGTGAGCTGGTCGATGAAGATGTGGTTGTTCGCCTGCAGCTGGTCGTTCGCGAGCTGGTAGTGCAGATCGACGTTGAGCTTGCCCTTCGTGATCGGATAGCCCGCGTACTTCGCGGAATACGGCGTCAGGTTGGTCAGCTCGATGTCGTGCGCGGTCGCCGTCAGGTCCAGCGCCGGCTTCTCGATCAGCGGATTCACCGAACCCTTGATCGAGATCGGCCCGTTGCCCTCGAGGTTCGCGGCGACGTCGACCGGTGCGGACGTCGTCGAATCCGTGCCGAACGCGCCGACCGTGCCCTTGATCGCGACGAGGTGTGCCGTGTAGTTCGGCTTGATGAAGTTGTCCGTGTACGTGACGCGGCCGTTCTGCAGCAGCAGCTCGCCGAAATGCATCCGCACCGGGTTCTGCGGCGGCGGCGCGGCCTTCACGACGACCGTCGCCGATGCGGCGGCCGGCGCGGATGCCTGCTGCGCGACCGCGGCCGATGCGGCGGCCGGTGCGGCGGCCGGCGACGTCACGCCCGGCGACAGCGGCACGGGCTCGCCCTTGCTCGCGTCGCGCGTGAGCGATTGGGCGGGGCCCGTCTCCTTCGCGACCACGTCCTTCAGGTTCAGCCGCCCCTGCGCATCGAGCAGCACGCGACCGTAGAAGTTCGAGAACGTCACGCGCGCGGCGTCGACGTCGGTGCCCTTCTCGTCGTAGTTCACCTTCAGGTTCGACAGCGCGAGCGAGCGCCAGCCCGCGAACGGATCGGACGTCGCCTTGTCGAGCATCCGCACGTCGACCAGCGCGGCATCGCCGCGATAGGTCGCGCGCGGCGCGTCCTTCACCTGCGCGAACGTCAGGTTGCCTTGTGCGTTGAGCAGCGCGCTCGCGATGGTCGCGTTCAGCGCGCTGCCGAAGTACGGTTCGAACGCGGCCGCGTCGAGGCGGTTGCCGTTGATCTTCAGGCCGAGCTTCAGCGGCTGCGCGGTGACGTCGCCCGACACGTTCAGCGCGCCCTTGCGGTTCAGCGTCGCCTTCAGCTGCACCGGCAGCGGCTTCGTCATGTCGTCGCTGATCTTCTGCACCGACAGGTCGAGCGGCTTGATCGCGAGCTTCACCGGGCGCGGCGTCGACAGGTCCGTGAAGTTCGCCGCAGAGTCCTTCACGTTCAGCGCGTCGATCCGGTAATGCCACGACGGCGCGGCCGCCTCGGCCTTGCGCGCGACCGTGCGCTCGGGCACCGCTGCCTGCGCGGGCTCGGCCAGCGCCGCGAGATCGATCTTGCCGTCCTTCAGGCGCTTCACGTCGAGCGCGAGCCCGGTCGCGTCGACGCTCGCGATTTGCGCGGTGCGCGCGGCGACATCGACCTTCGCGATCTTCGCGCTCGCGTCGGGCAGCACGATCGCGGGCGCCTTCGCGTCCGGCGTCGCGACCTTCAGCGACTTCAGGCTCACCGTGCTGTCGGCGAGCTGCGCATCGAGCGGCGTCTTGCCCCAGTCGGCCTTCGCGTTGACGATCGCGCCGAGCGTGCCGTCGAGCACGCGCGCACGGGTCGCCTCGCCGAGATACGGCTGCAGCGCCGGCAGCGCGAGCGCATCGACCGTCAGCTTCGTGTCGGCCTGCTTCGCCGCGACGCTGAATGCGCCCTCGGCCTTCACGTCGCCGCCATGCGACAGCGACGTCGACAGCGTGTACTTTGCCGGCGTCTTGCCCTGCAGCGTGAAACCGTCGAGCGTCGCGGCGAGTTTCGTCAGCGACATCACCGTGGGCGTCGCGGGCACGCGGTCGTCGACGTTGATCGTGCCGCCGTCGATCGCGAAATGACGGATCGTCAGGTCGAGCGGCGGTGCTTCCTTCGCGGCGGCTTCGGCTTTCGCACCGCTTGCACCGCTCGCGCCGTTCGCAGCGACGGTGGCGGCGGCCGTCGATGCGGCGGCGCCCGACGCGGGCGGCTTGCCCGCGGCAGCCTTCGGCGCGGCGGCCGGCTGACCGGCGAGCTTCTCGACGTTCAGCACGCCCTGCTTGTCGCGCGACAGGTCGACGACCGGCTGGTCGATCCGGATCTCGTCGAAATGCAGCACGTTGCGCAGCGGCTCGAGGCCGGCGGCCGCCACATGCACGCCGCGCGCGGCGAACAGCGGCTCGGACGCGCGGCCGGTGACCTTCGCGTCGTTCAGGTCGACGGTGCCCGACACGCGCAGCGCGGGCGTGTCGCCGCTCATCACGAAGTTCAGCGTGAGGTCGCTGCTCAACAGGCCGCTCGTGACGATCACCGGCAGCTTCGCCGGCGCGTACGAAATCAGCTTCGGCACGTCGAGCCGGTCGAACTTCAGCGCGACTTCCGACTCGCGCGACTGCGCGAACGGCTTCGTCTTGCCGTCGATCGCGATCGGGCTGCCGTCGAACCGCGCGCGCAGCTTCGGCTGCACGAAGATGTCGGTCTTCGACGCGAGCGTCGCGATGAACGGAATGCCGAGCGTCCAGTTGTCGACCACGTGCTTTTCGTTCAGCAGGCGGTCGTCGAAGTCGATCCGGCCGTCGTTGACCTGGATGTTCGACACCGAGAACTGCGTCGGCTTGCTTTCGGGCTTGGGCGACGGCTTCGAGAACTTCTCGATCAGGTCGGTGAAGTTGAAGCGCTGCGCGTCGTAGCGGACGATATGGAAGCGCGGCGAGTCGACGCGCACTTCGTTGACGATCGGCGCGCCGCGAAACAGCGACGACCACGACGGCCGCACGACGAGCTTGTCGATGTCGATGAAGCCGCCCTGGCCGCCGCGCTCGCCGACGTGCACGCCGTCGGCTTCGAGATTCAGCGTGTACGGGTTCAGCGCGATGCGCTGGATCGTTGACGGCCGGTCGAGCTGCTGGCTCAGTTGCTGTTCGGCGATGTGGCGGATCAGCGGCGGCGCCGCGAAGAACCCGAGCAGTCCAAATAAAACGATGAAGATCAGCACGCCAAGGCCGATACGCCGGGCCCGGCGCGAGCGTGCAACGCCGCCGAGGGTTTGAAGGGTCGAGGGTACGGTTTCTTTCTCTGCGCTTGCCATGCTTGAATATCTCGGAAATGGATGCCGGCCGCACCGGAAAACCGGCACGGCCGTGCACGCAATCCCGAAAGTATAGGCTCAGGTGGTGACGGGACGGCGTTCGGGTGCGAGCGCCGCGCCCGCGGATCGGACAGCGGCGGCGCCTATCCGTTCATTTCCGGACGACGGCGGGCGGCATCCACGAGCTATCGGTCGCTTGCGGCTTCGGCGCGTAGAGACGCAACGCGAGCGCGAAATCGGTGCGCGGCGCCGGCAGCCAGTTGGCCGCATGCGCGCCGCCCGACGACGCCGATACGACCACGTCGATCGAGCCGTCGTGATTGCGGCGCAGCCGGTCGCGGTCGCCGAGCGAGCGGCGCGCCGAGCCGACGTCCGGCAGCGCGCCGTTGGTGGAGTACGGTGTCAGCGTCCAGAACCCGCGCACCGGCGGCAGCGCGCCCGGCGCGAAGTGCAGCACGTAGCGGTTCGCGCCGTTCAGCGGATGGCCGTCGCTGTCGACGCGCACGAGCGCGAGCGTCTCGTCGTCGCGCGTCGCGGTGCCGAACTGCGTGTAGGCCGCGTATGCGCGCAGCGCGTAGTCCTGGCCATACTTGCCGGCCGCGTCGCCGATCCAGCTCCAGCCGTTCGCGTTCAGCAGGTTCGGCGGCGGCGCCGCGAGCCGCGCGCGCGCTTCGGCGACGCCGGCCGTCGCGGCGCTCAGGCGATCGCCCGTCCACGGCACCGGGTAGCCGGCCGACACGCCGATGTCGTTCAGCAGCTCCTGCGCGTGCGCGTCGTCGGCGGGCGCCGGGTTGTCTTGCAGCGCCCGCGCGAAACGCGTGAAGAACGCCTTCGGGTCGAGCGCGGCGACCTGCTCGGCCGGCGTACCGCCGCTCGCCGCTTCCGACGGCGCGCTGCCCGCATGGACCGCGACCGACGCGCCGCGCGCGCTGCCCGTATAGACGGACAGCGGCACCACGCGGATCGCCCGCTGCAGTTTCTTCACGTTCGTGAGGTCGCGCCCGCCGCTCGTCTGCAGCCGCACTTCGAGCCAGGCGTTGGCCGACGGCACGTCGACACGCAATACGCCCTTCGGCAGCGTGCCCTGCCAGTCCTTCGCGGCAAAGGCAATCGTTTGCGATCGCGCGGCGCCGCGAGCGCCACGCGCCGCAACACTCGACGACGACCACAGCACGTTCGTCCACATGTCGAGCGCCCGGGCATCCCAGTAGCGGCCGCGGGTGTCGGGCAGCGTGACGATCACCGGCTCGGCGCCGACGTCGAGCCAGCCGGTCGAGTCGAGCGTGTCGACGCCCGGCAGCGGCGGGTTGAGCGCGCCGACGGGCGGCAGCGCCTGCGCGTGACGCAGCGTGTTGAGCGGCGCCTGGCCCGGCTGCGCGCCGTCGCCGCCCGTCGCCGCTTCCTTCGCGACGTCCATCAGCACGAGCGGATACGCATAGATATAGGAATCGGCTACTTCGGCGCGCAGCCAGCCGGTTTTCCGCTGGATCGCGTCCGGTTGCGACGCGCAGCCCGCCAGCAGCGCCGCCAGGGCCAGCGACGCGCCCGCCGCGCGCCGCAGCGAAATTGATTCTCGTAGGTTTTCAATCATTGTGTACTGGCCGAATATCGTTCTTGTCAGTCAACGCCTTGTTCGACTCACGATCGGCGAAAGCAAGGCACCTCAGCCTGCCCGGTCGCCGCTTCGCTATGCGGGCGCTGATGTCAGGCCGGTATCATAGCGCCTAAGGGCATCCCCCAATATGCCGAATAACGGGCGGAGCGGTAGTTACGGCGTCGACAGTCCCCAGGCAGCGGAAGGCGAACCAGTCCGGACGCAATGCACTGGCTGCCCGGGCTCCGGCATATAAGGGGGACGCATCAGCAGCCCCCTGGCCGGTACGCACGTCCGTGCGTTGCATCGTCGCCCCCTTGACCTTCCCATCATGGGAACGTTGATACTGGGGCCATTCGCGGCACGAACCGCGCTTTTGGGGAATCCGACATGACTGAACCACTCGCGTCCGCGGGCTTGCAAACGATCGAACTGACGGTCGACGGCATGCATTGCGGCGGCTGCACGGGCCGCGTGCAGCGTGCACTCGCCGCCGTGCCGGGCGTCGTCGAGGCCGCGGTCGACCTTGACGCGCAGGCGGCCACGGTCACCGCGCAGGATACGGTCGAGCCCGCGCAGCTCGTCGCTGCAGTCGGCGCGGCGGGCTATCGCGCGACCGTGCGCGAAGCGGCGTTCGAAGCCGTTGCCGCAGCGCAGGCGCAGCCCGCGGCACGCGCCGAAGCACTGCCCGCCACGCCGGCCGCACTGCCGGCGAGCACCGCCACGATCGAACTCGATATCGACGGCATGACCTGCGCGTCGTGCGTGTCGCGCGTCGAAAAGGCGCTGGCGAAGGTGCCGGGCGTCACGCGTGCGTCGGTCAACCTTGCGACCGAGCGCGCGACCATCGACGCGGCACCGGACGTTTCCGCGTCGCGACTGGTCGAAGCCGTGCAGCAGGCCGGTTACGGCGCGACAGCGGTCGCAGCCACGCCGCCGGCCGCTTCCCGCGATCTCGAATTCGACATCGGCGGGATGACGTGCGCATCCTGCGCCGGCCGCGTCGAAAAGGCGCTGGCCGCGGTGCCAGGCGTCGCGCGCGCGTCGGTCAATCTCGCGACCGAGCGCGCGTCGGTGCACGGCGGCGGCGCGCTCGACGCCGCCGCGCTGATCGCGGCGGTCACGACGGCCGGCTACCGCGCATCGCTTGCCGCCGCGCCGGACGCCGGCGCCGCAGCCACCGCCGCAACCGAAGTCCGCGCCGGCGACACGGCGCAAGCCCCCGAGGCCCGCAAGCGCCGCGAAGCGATCCGCGAACGCAATCTGGTGATCGGCTCGGCCGTGCTGAGCGCACCGCTCATCGTGCCGATGCTCGTCGCGCCGTTCGGCATCGACGCGATGCTGCCCGGCTGGCTGCAGCTCGTGCTCGCGTCGATCGTCCAGTTCGGCTTCGGCGCGCGCTTCTACCGCGCCGCCTGGCACGCGCTGAAGGCGCGCACCGGCAACATGGACCTGCTCGTCGCGCTCGGCACATCGGCCGCGTTCGGCCTGAGCCTGTGGATGCTGGTGCGCGACCCCGTCGACCCGGGCCACCTGTATTTCGAGGCATCGGCCGTCATCATCACGCTGGTGCGCTTCGGCAAATGGCTCGAAGCCCGCGCGAAACGCCAGACGACCGAGGCGATCCGCGCGCTGAACGCGCTGCGCCCCGACCGCGCGCGCGTCGTCGAGCACGGCGTCGAACGCGACGTGCCGCTCGCGCAGGTGCGCGTCGGCACGACCGTCAGCATCCGTCCCGGCGAGCGCGTGCCCGTCGACGGGCGAATCGTGTCGGGCCGCTCGCACGTCGACGAATCGCTGATCACCGGCGAAAGCCTGCCGGTGCCGAAGGACGACGGCGATCCGGTCACGGCCGGCTCGATCAACGGCGAAGGCGCGCTCGTCGTCGCAACCACCGCGATCGGCGCGGAAACGACGCTCGCGCGCATCATCCGCCTCGTCGAATCCGCGCAGGCGGAAAAGGCGCCGATCCAGCGGCTCGTCGATCGCGTGAGCGAAGTGTTCGTGCCGGCGATCCTCGGCATCGCCGTGCTGACGCTGATCGGCTGGCTGATCGCCGGCGCCGGCACCGAAACGGCGATCCTCAACGCGGTCGCGGTGCTCGTCATCGCGTGTCCGTGCGCGCTCGGTCTCGCGACGCCCGCGGCGATCATGGCCGGCACCGGCGTCGCGGCGCGCCACGGCGTGCTGATCAAGGACGCGCAAGCGCTCGAACTCGCGCAGCGCACGACCGTGATCGCGTTCGACAAGACCGGCACGCTGACCGAAGGCAAGCCGTCCGTGACGGCGTTCGACGCCGTCGGCATCCCGCGTGAGCAAGCGCTCGCGCTCGCGGCCGCGGTCCAACGGCAAAGCGATCATCCGCTCGCGCGCGCCGTGGTCGCCGCGCACGAAGCGGACGTGGTGGCTCGCGGCGGCGGCGCAGGTTCGGCCGATATCATCGGGGCCGACGGGCGCGCGGTGGCTGGACGCGGCGTGCAAGCGCGCGTCGACGGGCAGCTTCTCGCGCTCGGCAGCACCCGCTGGCGCGATGAGCTCGGCCTCGTCGTGCCGCCGGAACTCGACGCGCGTGCCGCGGAGCTCGAACGCGCGGGCAACACGATTTCGTGGCTGATGCGCGCCGAGGCGCCGCGCGCGTTGCTCGCGCTGATCGCGTTCGGCGACACCGTGAAACCCGGCGCGCGCGACGCGATCACGGCACTGTCGGCGCGCGGCGTCGCGAGCGTGCTCGTGACGGGCGACAACCGCGGCAGCGCGGCGGCCGTCGCGGCAGCGCTCGGGATTAGCGAAGTGCATGCGCAGGTGCTGCCCGACGACAAGGCGCGCGTGGTGGCCGAACTGAAGCGCACGCACGGCGGGATCGTCGCGATGGTCGGCGACGGGATCAACGACGCGCCCGCGCTCGCCGCGGCCGACGTCGGCATCGCGATGGCGACCGGCACCGACGTCGCGATGCATACGGCCGGCATCACGTTGATGCGCGGCGATCCGGCGCTCGTCGCCGATGCGATCGACATCTCGAAGCGGACGTACCGGAAGATCCAGCAGAACCTGTTCTGGGCGTTCGTCTACAACCTGATCGGCGTGCCGCTCGCGGCGCTCGGCTGGCTGAACCCGGTGATCGCGGGGGCGGCGATGGCGTTCTCCAGCGTCAGCGTCGTGACGAACGCGTTGCTGCTGCGCAGATGGAAAGGACGGGCAAGGTGACGAGAGGAGGCGCGAATACGGGCGGAACGGGAGTCCGCCCGCTGTTTGGCGGTTTCATCGGCTTCGACGGATCCACCGCAGTACGCACCGATCGCGACCAACATCGCTGCGTCGATGACACCGGGAAACGGAAGCGGGCTCGTCCCTTTGTCCATATTGGTCGTGCGGGAGTAGTACGGCGGACCGTCGACGTATGCCTCGTTCAGATTGATCGCGTTGAATGCCAAAACGGAATTGACCTCAGCAGGGCCGCCCTGATCACGGTGCGCGACAGGCGTTTTCGCATGTCAATATTGAACCGTCAGCGGAACATAGCACCCGGGCATGCCCTTCGTTGCGGCTTCGATCTCGCGAACGAAATTTTCCATTCCCGAATGGAGATTGATGCATCCGGCGGAACCGGCATACGTGCCCCCGTGGATAAAGAATCCGCCGCGACCGAACGTCCGGGTCCCGGGCACGACGTGGATAGTCAGTCGGTAATCCCCGCACGCTACGCGCGAAGCAAGGTTGGACCCACGATTCGTCCACATTTCGGAAGGCTGAATCCAGTATCGACCTGATGGTATAGGCCCAACATTTTCCATCTGGTGGCGAGCGCTCGGATAATCGAAACTGCCGCGATTGTCGTGACGGCCGGAAACTGCAGGATAGACGCCCGTTGTATTCCCCGTCATGACCAAAAAACGCCCATCGAATCGGAGCGAAACGGAAGCGCGTGCGCAAGCGGGTAAGGTCGGAGTACCGCGTTCGGCGGCATACCTCTTCTCCATCGTTCGTTATCCTCGTTTATTGATGATTTGAGTACGCCGACTTATCGGCGACACATCATAAAAGGACAACGCTGGATTTCAGTCGCGGCGCAGAATGGCGCACACCGTGTTCAATGAGCTAAATGGGGCTGACGGGCCAGTCCAGAGCGCCTCGCGACCCCGGCGCGCTCCCATGTGAAAACATGTCGAATCGCAAACAGTGAGCGTCCGATACTCGTTTCTTCGCGGCTAGCCCGGGACGACCGGCTTGATCAGCGTCGTCGTGATCGGTGCGAAACCGCACGCCCGATAGAGCGCACGTGCGGCTGTGTTGTGATTGAACACCGACAGCCCGATTTCGGTGACGCCGTGGCGGCGTGCCTCGGCCTCGAGTGCATCGAGCGTGCGCGTGGCCCAGCCCTGGCGGCGCCGGGACGGGACGATGTCGAGGTCGTAGATGAACAGCGTGCGGTTCGGCCCTTCGGGCACGATCGCGTACCAGAGGTCGCCGACCGTGTCGCCGGTGGCGGTGTCGATCAACTGAACGAGTGTCTGGCCGGAGGTGAGCAGGCCGTCGGGCAGCAGCGTATCGAAGCAGGCGCGGGCGCGGCCCGCCGCGTCTTCGCTCGCGTTCTGCCCGGAGGACACGAGATCGCGCGCGTAGCCGTCGATGGCGCGCGTGCGGTATGCGTGGAATTCGCCGGCCGTCATCGGCCGCATCTGCAGCATGGCCCGGTGTCGCGAAGGAAGTCTGACTTCCAGTGTAGCGGGACGGTCGCACCGGCGCGCGATGCGGCGGTGAAAAACGGGCAGGCAATTGCGGCAAGCGCCGCGCCGAATCAGCGAATCAGCGAATCAGCGAATCAGCGAATCAGCGACGGTACACGACGATCGGCGCGAAGTTCGCACGACGCATGCGATCGGCTTCGGCGCTACGCGCAGCGTACGAGTATTCCGCGTCGAGCGGCAGGTGCGGGGAGACGAACAGATCGTCGATCTTGTGCAGCAGGGCAAGAATGAAGCTCATGTGAGACTCCTGAGAGGGTCTAGGGTTTTCCCTTAGATGGACTCCATTCTAAGGGTTTTCCCTGAACTTCGCCAGCTCACCGCATCAGTTTGCCGCACCCGCGCCACCCGGCGACGGAGGCGCCGCCCCGCCGGCCCCGTGCGGCCGAGGGTTGCGGGTAGGGTCGGAAGAGTCAGTGCGTTCGACGCGCGCGCTTCGCGGCCGCCGCGTCACGGTTCGCGTTGCGCTGAAGCCGGTCGACCTGCGACAGCATGGCTTCGTGGTGTTCCGCGAGTGTCATCAGCGTTGCCTGCTGCGTCGACAGATCGGCAGCTAGCCGGTCGATCCGCTGTTGCCGGGCTTCCAGATCCTGCTTCAGGTGCGCGATCTGCCGCGTTTGCAGCACCAGCGCGACAAGCCCAGCGAGCACGACGACCGCCAGTGCCAGCAGCAGCCGGTTGACGCGGCGCATCTCACGATCGGCCGCCTGCTTCAAGCCGGCCGTCTCGGCCTGCAGCGTGGCAAGCCGGTCCGACAGCGGGCGCAGATGAGTGTCGGGATCGAAGTTCGGCGCGCTCGGCCCACCCGGTTGCACGCGATCCGCCGACGGCTTCGTCACGAACGACGCGGCGGACGCCACCGGCTGCACCACCGGCGAGGCCGACGCTGCGGTTGCTCGCGCAGCGTCGCGGGGGGGCGCGGCGGGTGCGGCGGGTGCGGCGGGTGCGGCGGGCGCGGCGGGCGCGGCAGTCGCGGGAATCGCGGGAATCGCGGGAATCGCAGGACTCGCGAGACTCACGGAAATCGCGGCACCCGCGAGTTCGGCCGCCGCCTGCGGTTCAGCAGAGGGCGCGGCGTGCGCCGGCGTCGATTCCGGCTCCGCGCCGACAGCCGCCGCTTCCGGCGCGCCGGGCACCGCTGCCGTGTCGCGTCTGCCGGCGGCCGCACGTCGCCTGCCGCCGGAGGATGCGCGGCGCCCCTTCGTGGTCTCGCCGGGCGTCCGGACTGCTTCATCGTGCGTGACCGGCGCAGCGGCACCTTCCGCCTCGCCGTCCGCTTTCACCGGGCGGTCGCCAAGCGCCGCGTCGAGCGCACCGCCCACCGCCGCGGTATTCGCCGTCGCATGATCCGCGTTCGGCCCGGCCGCATCGCCCGCTTCCGGCACGCTGCCGGCCTTCACCTGGCCGTCGCCGCTTGCCGGCTCACCGGCCGCAGCCGTGGCGACGCCATCGGCGTGCCGCGCATCGGCGCGCTTCGTTGCGTCGGCATCGGCATCGGCATCGGCCGCGTGCGCGACCTCGGCATCGGCCACATCACCGTTTCCACGCGTCGATGTCGACGCTGCCGTCGTCGCAACGTCGGCAGCCTGCTCCCCCGCATCGACAGCGTCGCCGTCCGCATCGAAAGCGTGACCGGGCGCGGTGAATCCGTCCAGCATCGCCTGGCGACCGGCGTCCTCGCCGGCCGCAACAGCGTCCGTCTCGACGTCCGCCATTGCGTCATCGCGCGCGACGGCCGGCGCGCGCACAGCCGGCTCGAGCACCGGATCGCCAAACAGGTCGAGCGTGCGTTCGTCCCGCGGCGCATCACCGCCCGCCGCGAGACCGGACCGCGCGGTCGCCTTGGCGGCGGTGTCTGCCGCGGCCGCGGCGGAGCGCGGGCGCGAACGGGCCGACGAGCGGTCGGAGCGGGAACGGGGGCGAGGCAGGGAAACGGATTCGGTCATGGAGTCGGATTACAAGCCCGCGAACGCGGAATCGGAGGTCGAACGGAATCAGCGACGGCCATTGTCGCATGACCGATCGCCGATCCGGCCGATCCGATGCCGTCTATTCGTCGCCCGACAACCCGTTGCCTTCGTCGAACCGCGTCACGCACGACAGCGCGCGCAGTTTGTCGCAGATCGCGCGGTATTCGAGATCCGACACGCGGCCGAGCGCGATGCGCACCTCGTCGTGCTCGCCGGTGTCGTCGGCGCGCTGCACGATGAATTGCTTCACGCGCGCGCTGTCGGGGCCGAGCGCCGCATGCAGCGAATCGAACGTCAACGCGCCGCTCACGACCGTCAACGCGAACTGGCGGCGCTGCCGCACCGTGAAGTAGCGCCGCTCGAGCGGCTTGATGCCGGCCAGGATGATCAGGATGATGATCGTCGCAGAGATCGACGCGACGTACAGGCCGCCGCCCACCGCGAGGCCGATCGCGGCGACGGACCACAAGCTCGCGGCCGTCGTCAGCCCGCGCACGATCTCGCCGCGCAGCAGGATCGAGCCCGCGCCGAGGAAACCGATGCCCGACACGACCTGCGCGGCGATCCGCGACGGGTCGAGCACGATGTGGTCGTTGCTGCCGAGCACGTCGGCGAAACCGAACGCCGACACGATCATGATGAGCGTCGAGCCGACACAGACGAGCATGTGCGTGCGCAGGCCGGCTGCCCACGAAAGGCGCTCACGCTCGAAGCCGATGACGCTGCCAAGCGCCGCCGCGAGAACCAGCCGCATCACGAGTTCCAGGTTGCCGAGCATCCGATTTATCTCCTTTTTTTGGGGGCGGCCGCGCGGAATGGTTTATCCTTGGGCCCGGCCGCGCCGCTCCGGGCCGCGCCGACTCGATTCGATTCGATCCAAGCGCTCGATCCCGCCATGTCCGTTCCCGATTCCGCTTCCGCCCAGACCGCCCGATTGCGCGACCATTTCGCGCACGTCATCTTGCCGATCTGGCAGGGTTCAGGGTTCGACCACACGTTGCGGCTGCCGTTCGAGGCCGTCGATCCGGCCACCCATGCCCCGCTGCCGGTCACCCGTTATCGCGCAATGGCATGCGCGCGGCAACTGTTCGTGTTCGCACAGGCCGGCGACACCGCGCACGCGGCCACGCTGTTCGACTCGCTGTGCAGCCGCTTCCGCGACCCGCGCCACGGCGGCTGGTTCTACAGCGTCGACGCGCAAGGCGCGCCGCTCGACACGACCAAGGATCTCTATACGCACGCGTTCGTCGTGTTCGCGTGCGCCGCATGGCACGCGGCGTCGGGCGACGCCGCGGCGCGCACGGTCGCCGAGGACACCGCTGCACTGATCCAGGACCGCTTCGCGCCGCAGCCGGGCGACGCGCTGCTCGACGCCGCGCGCCACGCCGATTTCTCGTCATCGGGCAGCGGCGCGCTGCAGAACCCGCTGATGCACCTGACCGAAGCTTGGCTCGCGGCCGCCGATGCGTTCGGCGACGCGGCGTTCGACGATGCGCTCGCACGCACCGCGCAGGCCGTCGAGCGCACGTTCGTCGATCCGGCCACCGGCTGCGTCGCCGAGCTGCCGCTCGGGGCGCCCGACAACCGCTTCGAGCCCGGCCACCAGTTCGAATGGTTCTATCTGGTCGACGCGGCCGGCGCCCGGCTCGCGCAGACCGGGCTTCCCGCCGCACTCGCACGCGCGTTCGCGTTCGCCGAGCGGCACGGAATCGATCCGCAGACGGGCGCCGTGTGCGCGGCGGTCGACGCGCAAGGCGCGTGCATCGACGGCACGCAGCGAATCTGGGCGCAGACCGAATACCTGCGCGCGCTCGCGACGCACGGCGGCACGCCGGCCTCCGCGCCGCTCGCGCGGCAGATCGAGCGCTTCGCCGCGCGCTTCCTGCATCCGCGCGGCTGGTTCGAGTGCAAGACGGCCGACGGGCAAGTATCGCGCGCCGACATGCCGTCGACGACGCCCTACCACCTCGCGACCGCTTACGCGGCGCTGCCCGCCGCTTCGTAACCCGCGTCGGCAAACGACGACGCGCGCGCGTCGCGAACCTCGCGAGTTGCGCGCGCGTCGCCCAGTTCGAACACCGACACCGCCTGCATCAGGTGCGCGGTCTGCTCGTTCAGCGACGCGGCCGCCGCCGCGACTTCCTCCACCAGTGCCGCGTTTTGCTGCGTCAACTGGTCCATCTGCGTGACGGCCTGGTTCACCTGCTCGATGCCGACGCTCTGCTCGACCGACGCGGCCGTGATCTCCGACATCGTCTGCACGACGCGCGTGATCGACGCCGATACCGTCCGCATCGCGTCGCCGGCACGCTCGACGAGTTCCGAGCCGCCGTCGATCTGCGCGACCGACTCCTCGATCAGCGCCTTGATCTCCTTCGCCGATTGCGCGCTGCGCTGCGCGAGCGAGCGCACTTCGCCCGCGACCACCGCGAAGCCGCGCCCCTGCTCGCCCGCACGCGCGGCCTCGACCGCCGCGTTCAGCGCGAGGATGTTGGTCTGGAACGCGATGCCGTCGATCACCGAAATGATCTCCGCGATCCGCCCGGAGCTCTGCGCGATGCCGCGCATCCGGTCGATCACGCTGTCGACCACGCCGCCGCCGTGGCGCGTCGCGTCGAGCGCCGCGTCGGCCAGTGCGCTGGCCGCGCGCGCGCTGTCGGTGTTCTGGCGGACGGTCGCGGTCAGTTCCTCCATGCTCGCGGCGGTTTCCTCCAGTGACGCGGCCTGCGTGCCCGTGCGCGCGGACAGGTCCGCGTTGCCGCCGGCGATCTCGCCCGCGCCGAGGTGGATCGCGTCGGACGCGTGACGCACGGTGCGCACGGTGTCCGCGATGCTCGCCTGCATCGCGGCGAGGCCGCGCAGCATCCGGTCGATCTCGAACACGCCAGCCGCCCGCACGGCTTCGTCCAGCCGGCCCTGCGCGATCCGCTCGAAATGGCGACCGGCTTCGTCCAGCGGCGCGACCACCGCGCGCCGCGCGCCCGCGTAAATGGCGGCGCTCGCCGCCAGCATCGCCACCAGCAACACGATGCCGACCCACTTGAACCACTGCATCCCGCTGTCGATCGTGTCGAGCGCGGCGCGGCTCGACGCGCCGCCGTAGTCGGCGAAGCGGTGCAGTTCGGCGAGATACGCGTCCTGGAAGCCTTGCGTCGGCTGGTCGAGGAACGCCTGGATGTTGTCGGCGTCGAGGAACTGCACGAGTTCGCCCAGCGCGCCGCGCAGCGCGCGATAGCGCTCGGCGAGCGCCGCGACGCGCGCGCGGTTCGTTGCGTCGACGGCCTGCGCGGCCGTCAGCGCGGCGAACGCCTTGTCCGCTTCAGCGAGCGAAGCGCTTGCATGACGGATGATGTCGTCGGGTTTCGGGCCGCCGCGCACCATCCGCGTGCCGGCACGCGACAGGTTCACGCGCGCGTCGAGCAGGCGCTCGGTCGCCTGACTGGCCGCGTCGACCTGCGCGATCGCGACGTTCGACAGATCGTCGACGCCGCTGCGCGTCGACGCGAGCGCCCAGAAGCCGAGCGCCTCGATTGCGACGAGAAAGAGGCAAAACACGGTCAACACGCCGAGCAGACCCGACGCGAGCTTGATTTTTCCGAACATGGGGGGAGATTCCTGGAGAGCCGACGATGGAGCAATGCCCCGGCATTAGCGGCATTTCTTCGTCGGACTTTAGGCTCCCGGCCCGGCGATCTCCGTCATTCCCGCCGAATCGCCGGCAAACGAGCATGACTCGCGCGTTCGACGCAATAATCGCGGCGCATCGCGCCGGTAATTGCAAGAAACGTGGACGAATTTCCTTGCTTATCCGCAGCCCCCTTCCTAGAGTTCAGCGCAAGCGGACACGGATTGCGAGGAAGTCGATGACGGACATCACGGACCACGCGCGCGGCGCATTGCGCGCGCAACCGTTCAGCATGCTGCTGCGCACGGAGCTGATGCATATCGGCGACAACGAGGTGTCGCTGTGCCTGCCCGTGCGGGACGAACTGCGCCAGCAGCACGGCTTCGTGCACGGCGGCGTGATCGGCTATCTCGCCGACAACGCGCTGACGTTCGCCGGCGCGCTCGTGCTCGGCCCGCGCGTGATCACCGCCGAATACAAGATCAACTACCTGCGGCCCGCCGTGAACGGCACGCTCGTCGCGCGCGCGAAGGTCGTGTACGCGGGCCGGCATCAGGCGACCTGCCAGTGTCACGTGTTCGTCATCGACGGCGATCACGAGCGGCTCGTCGCGATCGCGCAAGGCACGATCAACCGCGTCGGCGACGGCAAGATGCCGGATTCGCCGGAGGAAACGGCGTGAGTTGCTTTGTACCCAAAGGCCGGCGGATTGTCGATCGCACGTCCGGACACCGGCGATGCAACGCGGCCCGCAAACCGCGGCAGCACACGCGTCGCGCGTCGTCCGGCCTACCGCTTCATCGCGGCAAGATAGACGGCATCGCGGTCACGGCGACCGACTGCGACAACCAGTACGATCACTTCCGTATCGCGCACTTCGTAGACGAGTCGGTAGCCGACGCTGCGCAGCTTGATCTTGTAGCGATCCGGATGGCCATGCAGCTTGGCCGACGCAATGCGGGGATTCTCGAGCCGCTCGGCGAGTCGGGATTTGAACTGGTCGCGGATGGTGCGATCGAGCTTGTTCCACTCCTTCAACGCAGGTTCGAGAAAGGCAAGCTCAAAGGTCATTCAGCTTGACCTTGACGACCTTGTCCTTCGCACGCGTATTGGCAAGCGCGTTGTCTTCCATATCTTCGAGACGTTCGACCATCGCTTCCCACGTCTTCGCCGGGACGCAATAGAACGCGGGCTCGTTGTGATTCAGAATCGCAACCGGAAAGCCCTCGCCCGCCGCGACGGTTCCCATCGGATTGCGCTTCAGTTCCGAAACGCTCGCCGTAACATTGGCCAGAATGGTGTGAGGCATATCGGCTCCTTCGTCGATCGAGGCCCGATTTTACTCTCTTTCGCACCAAATTTGATGCCATATTTGGCACCCACCGAATTGGCTGTCCTGTGCGCAAGCGCGTATTGTGAGTAGCGCTTTCGAATCGGCGAGCCGGCGCCACCTATTCCGTTTCGTCACCCCTCAACGGCAAAAATCGCGGCGCCACGCGCGCCCGAACGTTGCCGTTTCCGTCGACGCGATAAATCCCGCGCGCCGCATTGTGCGGGTGCTCCACCGCTTCGGCCACGCTCAGCACCGGCGCAAAGCACGCGTCGCTGCCTTCGAGCAGCGCGCGCCAGTGCGCGGACGGCTGCTGCGCGAATACCTCGGCGAAGCGCGCCTTCAACGCCGGCCAGCGCGCGCGGTCGTACTGCGACGCCGGATCGACGTCGGCCAGCCCGAGCCGCTCGACCAGCAGGGCATAGAACGGCGGCTCGAGCGCGCCGATCGTCACGCATTCGCCGTCCGCGCAGCGATACACGTCGTAGAACGGCGCGTCGTGGAAGAGGCTGGGCTGCGCGCCGTCGAGCTGGCCGTTCGCTCGCGCCCACAGCGCGAGCGAGCCGAGCATCGACACGATGTCGACGATCGCGCCGTCGACCACCCGTCCCGGGCCGCCGCCGCGCACGTCGAACAGCGCGCAGACGATCCCGAACGCGAGCCCGAGCGCGCCCCCCGCATCGCCGACGACGGTAGGCGGCACGCCGGGCCGGCCGTCACGCGGCGCCGACAGCGACAGCAGCCCCGTCAGCGCGACGTAGTTCAGGTCGTGCCCGGCGGCCGTCGCGAGCGGCCCGTCCTGGCCCCAGCCCGTCATCCGTCCGTACACGAGCTTCGGATTGCGGCGGCCACAAGCGTCGGGCCCGAGGCCGAGACGCTCCATCACGCCCGGTCGCAGCCCCTCGATCAGCGCATCGGCATGCGCGATCAGCGCGAGCGCCGCATCGCGGCCGTCCGGTGTCTTCAGATCGAGTTCGACGACCGTTTTGCCTTCGCGCAGCAGGTCGCCGTCGCGGCCCTGCAACGCGTCCGGCGCGCTCGTGCGGCCGGCCGGACGCGCGATCAGCGTGATGCGCGCGCCCATTCCGGCGAGCATCCAGCCCGCGAGCGGGCCGGGGCCGAGACCTTCGAATTCGACGATATGGATGCCGGAAAGCGGCGCATCAAGCGACATACGATTCTCCTGTCGACCACCGTTAGCGCTTCAGCGCTTACGCCTGCCCCATCCTTCGCGGTCGACCAGCGCCAACGACCCGCACTCCAGCGCGACACGTTTCCCACCAGATCGCATGCGTCAAATGAAAAAATCCCCGCGCAGCGGTTCCGCTTCGCAGGGATCGGGACGACGTTTGCTCGTGCAGGCTTGCACGTGAAAACCATCGTGCGTCAGAACGCATCCCCCGGCACGCGCACCCACCCTTCCATCAGCACGCGCGCGCTGCGGCTCATGATCGCCTTCGTGACGGTCCACTCGCCGTTCTCGAGCTGCGCTTCCGCGCCCACGCGCAGCGTGCCCGACGGATGCCCGAAGCGCACCGCGTTGCGCGCACCGCCGCCCGCCGCGAGATTCACCAGCGTGCCGGGAATCGCCGCGGCCGTGCCGATCGCGACCGCCGCCGTGCCCATCATCGCGTGGTGCAGCTTGCCCATCGACATCGCACGCACCAGCAGGTCGACGTCGCCCGCATTCACGCGCTTGCCGCTCGACGCGACATAGTCGGCCGGCTTCGCGACGAACGCGACCTTCGGCGTGTGCTGGCGCGTCGCGATCTCGTCGAGCGTGTCGATCAGGCCCATGCGCAGCGCGCCGTGCGCGCGGATCGTCTCGAACTTCTCGAGCGCCTTCGGGTCGCTATTGATCGCGTCCTGCAGTTCCGTGCCCGTATAGCCGATCGCTTCAGCCTCGACGAAGATGGTCGGGATCCCCGCGTTGATCATCGTCGCCCTGAGCGTGCCGATGCCCGGCACGGCCAGGTCGTCGACGAGGTTGCCGGTCGGGAACATCGAGCCGCCCGCGCCTTCTTCCTTGGCGGCCGGATTCATGAACTCGAGCTGCACTTCGGCGGCCGGGAACGTGACGCCGTCCAGCTCGAAGTCGCCCGTCTCCTGCACCGCGCCGTTCGTGATCGGCACGTGCGCAACGATCGTCTTGCCGATGTTCGCCTGCCAGATCCGCACGGTCGCGACGCCGTCGCGCGGCACGCGCGATGCATCGACGAGGCCGCCGCCAATCGCGAACGGACCGACCGCCGCCGACAGGTTGCCGCAGTTGCCCGTCCAGTCGACGAACGCGCGGTCGATCGCGACCTGCCCGAACAGGTAGTCGACGTCGTGGCCGGGCCGCGTGCTCTTCGACACGATCACCGTCTTGCTGGTGGACGACGTCGCGCCGCCCATCCCGTCGATCTGCTTGCCGTACGGATCGGGGCTGCCGATCACGCGCAGCAGCAGCGCGTCGCGCGCGGCGCCCGGCGTCTGCGCGGCATCCGGCAGATCCTGCAGCCGGAAGAACACGCCCTTGCTGGTGCCGCCGCGGATATAGGTCGCCGGAATCCTGATTTGCGGAATGTGAGCCATGTTTGCGTTATCCCTGTGCGATGCCGTCAAGCCGCCTGCGACGATTCGAGGAAGTCCTGCGCGAAACGCTGCAGCACGCCGCCCGCGTCGTAGATGGACACTTCCTCGGCCGTGTCGAGCCGGCACGTCACCGGCACCTCGACACGCTCGCCGTTCTTGCGGTGAATCACGAGCGTGAGATCGGCGCGCGGCGTACGCTTGCCGATCACGTCGAAGGTCTCGGTGCCGTCGATGCCGAGCGTGGTGCGGTTGGTGCCCGGCTTGAACTCGAGCGGCAGCACGCCCATCCCGATCAGGTTGGTGCGGTGGATCCGCTCGAACCCTTCGGCGACGATCACCTCGACGCCCGCGAGCCGCACGCCCTTCGCGGCCCAGTCGCGCGACGAGCCCTGGCCGTAGTCGGCGCCGGCGATCACGATCAGCGGCTGCTTGCGGTTCATGTACGTCTCGATCGCCTCCCACATGCGCATGACCCTGCCTTCCGGCTCGACGCGCGCGAGCGAGCCCTTCTTCACCGCGCCGTCGACGACCGCCATCTCGTTGATCAGCGTCGGGTTCGCGAAGGTCGCGCGCTGCGCGGTCAGGTGGTCTCCCCGGTGCGTCGCGTACGAGTTGAAGTCTTCTTCCGGCAGGCCCATCTTCGCGAGATACTCGCCGGCCGCGCTGTCCGCGAGGATCGCGTTGGACGGCGACAGGTGGTCGGTCGTGATGTTGTCGCCGAGCACCGCGAGCGGACGCATGCCCTTGAGCGTGCGCTCACCGGCCAACGCGCCTTCCCAGTACGGCGGGCGACGGATATACGTGCTCTGCGCGCGCCAGTCGTACAGCGGCGCCGCACGCTCGCCCGCATCGGCCGTGCGCGCGAACATCGGTTCGTAGACCTTGCGGAACTGCTCGGGTTTCACGCTCGACGCGACGATCGCATCGATCTCCTCGTCGGTCGGCCAGATGTCCTTCAGCGTGACGGGCTTGCCGTCGCGGTCGTGGCCCAGCACGTCCTTCTCGATGTCGAAGCGGATCGTGCCGGCGATCGCATACGCGACGACGAGCGGCGGCGACGCGAGGAACGCCTGCTTCGCGTACGGGTGGATGCGGCCGTCGAAGTTGCGGTTGCCGGACAGCACGGCGGTCGCGTACAGGTCGCGATCGACGATCTCCTGCTGGATCTTCGGATCGAGCGCGCCCGACATCCCGTTGCAGGTCGTGCACGCGAACGCGACGATGCCGAAGCCGAGCTTCTCCAGCTCCGGCAGCAGGTTCGCTTCTTCCAGATACAGCTCGACCGCCTTCGAGCCCGGCGCGAGCGAGCTCTTCACCCACGGCTTGCGCGTGAGGCCCTTCGCGTTCGCGTTGCGCGCGAGCAGCGCCGCGGCGATCACGTTGCGCGGGTTGCTGGTGTTCGTGCAGCTCGTGATCGCGGCGATGATCACCGCGCCGTCGGGCATCTCGCCCACCTTTTCTTCCCACTGGCCGGCGATCCCGCGTGCGGCGAGATCGGACGTCGGCAGCCGCTTGTGCGGGTTCGACGGGCCGGCCATGTTGCGCACCACGCTCGACAGATCGAACGTCAGCGTGCGCTCGTATTGCACGTTGCCCAGCGTATCGGCCCACAGGCCCGCCGCTTTCGCGTAGGTCTCGACCAGCTTCACCTGCTCGTCGCTGCGGCCGGTGAGGCGCAGGTAGTCGGTCGTCTGGCCGTCGATGAAGAACATCGCGGCCGTCGCGCCGTATTCGGGCGCCATGTTCGAGATCGTCGCGCGGTCGCCGAGCGTGAGGCTCGCGGCCCCTTCGCCGCGGAATTCCAGATACGCGCCGACCACCTTTTCCTTGCGCAGGAACTCGGTCAGCGCGAGCACGACGTCGGTTGCGGTGATGCCGGGCTGGCGCTTGCCGGTCAGCTCGACGCCGACGATGTCGGGCAGGCGCATCCACGATGCGCGGCCGAGCATCACGTTCTCCGCTTCCAGGCCGCCGACGCCGATCGCGATCACGCCGAGCGCATCGACGTGCGGCGTGTGGCTGTCGGTGCCGACGCAGGTATCCGGATACGCGACGCCGTCCTGCGCCTGGATCACCGGCGACATCTTCTCGAGGTTGATCTGGTGCATGATGCCGTTGCCCGGCGGAATCACGTCGACGTTCTCGAACGCCTTCTTCGTCCACTCGATGAAGTGGAAGCGATCCTCGTTGCGGCGATCCTCGATCGCGCGGTTCTTCGCGAACGCGTCCGGATCGAAGCCGCCGCACTCGACGGCGAGCGAGTGGTCGACGATCAACTGCACGGGCACGACCGGGTTCACCTTCGCGGGGTCGCCACCGCCGTCGGCGATCGCGTCGCGCAGGCCGGCGAGATCGACGAGCGCCGTCTGCCCGAGGATGTCATGGCACACCACGCGCGCCGGGAACCACGGGAAATCGCGGTCGCGCTTGCGCTCGATGATCTGCTTCAGCGAATCGGCAAGGATCGCCGGATCGCAGCGGCGCACGAGGTTTTCGGCGAGCACGCGCGACGTATACGGCAGCGTGTCGTAGGCGCCGGGCGCGATCGCTTCGACCGCGGCACGCGCGTCGAAATAGTCCAGCGACGTGCCGGGCAGGGGTTTGCGGTAGGCGGTATTCATCATGTGGGGCGGGAAATCGGGGTATGACGTCCGGCGCGCGCCGGCGCCCGTCTCGCGGGGCCGGCGCGCGGCTGGCGGATCAGCGCTTCTCGATCGGCACGAACTGCAGGTCTTCCGGCCCCACGTAGTTCGCGCTCGGACGGATGATCTTGTTGTCGACGCGCTGCTCGATGATGTGCGCGCTCCAGCCGGACGTGCGCGAGATCACGAACAGCGGCGTGAACATCGCGGTCGGCACGCCCATCATGTGATATGACACGGCGCTGAACCAGTCGAGGTTCGGGAACATCTTCTTCGCGTCCCACATCACCGATTCGAGGCGCTCGGCGATGCTGTACAGCTTCAGGTCGCCCGCTTCCTTCGACAGCTTGTGCGCGACGCCCTTGATCACCTTGTTGCGCGGATCGGAGATCGTGTAGACGGGGTGGCCGAAGCCGATCACGACTTCCTTGTTCTCGACGCGGCGGCGGATGTCGGCTTCGGCATCGTCCGGCGAGCTGTAGCGGCTCTGGATTTCGTACGCGACTTCGTTCGCGCCGCCGTGCTTCGGCCCGCGCAGCGCGCCGATCGCGCCGGTGATCGCCGAGTAGATGTCCGAGCCCGTGCCCGCGATCACGCGGCCGGTGAACGTCGATGCGTTGAACTCGTGCTCCGCGTACAGGATCAGCGACGTGTGCATCGCGTCGACCCACGACTTCGACGGCGTCTTGCCGTGCAGCAGATGCAGGAAGTGGCCGCCGATCGAATCGTCGTCGGTTTCCGTCTCGATGCGCTTGCCGTTGTGCGAGAAGTGATACCAGTACAGCAGCATCGAGCCGAGCGACGCCATCAGGCGGTCGGCGATGTCGCGCGCGCCCGGCAGGTTGTGGTCGTCCTTCTCCGGCAGCACGGTGCCGAGCACCGACACGCCGGTACGCATCACGTCCATCGCGTGAGCCGATGCGGGGATCTGCTCGAGCGCGGCCTTCAGCGCGTTCGGCAGGCCGCGCATCGCGCGCAGCCTGATCTTGTACGCGGCCAGTTCGGTCATGTTCGGCAGCGTGCCGTGCACGAGCAGGTGCGCGATTTCCTCGAACTCGCACGACTCGGCGACGTCGAGAATGTCGTAGCCGCGATAGTGCAGGTCGTTGCCGGTCTTGCCGACCGTGCACAGCGCCGTGTTGCCGGCCGTCACGCCCGACAGCGCCACCGACTTCTTCGGCTTGAATGCGCCCGCGGCGGCCGGTGCTGCTGCGTCTTTCGTCTCGCTCATGTTTCCGTTCTCCAATAGGTATCTGGGTAGCTGTCGACCGCAGTTGGCGCTTCAGCGCTTTGGCGCTCGGTGCGGTCGCGTGCAAAGCGTTCCGGGAACCGTGTCCCGGTGCGCGGGCCGCGTTACTTCTTGCCCTGCGCGAACAGTTCGTCGAGCTTCTGCTCGTACGCGTGATAGCCGAGGAAGTCGTACAGCTCCGCGCGGGTCTGCATGGTCGGCACGGCGGCCTTCTGCGTGCCGTCGCGGCGCAGCGTCTCGTAGAAGTTCAGCGCGGCCTTGTTCATCGCGCGATACGCGCCGCAGCAGTACAGCGCGATGTCGACGTTCGCCTCGCGCAGCTCGTCGAGCGTGAACAGCGGCGTCGAGCCGAATTCGGTCAGGTTCGCGAGGATCGGCACCTTCACGGCTGCCTTGAAGCGGCGGTAATCGTCGAGCGTCTTCATCGCTTCCGGGAAGATCATGTCGGCGCCGGCTTCCACGTAGGCAATCGCGCGCTCGATCGCGGCATCGATCCCTTCGGCGGCGGCCGCGTCGGTGCGGGCCATGATCACGAACTGGTCGTCGGTGCGTGCATCGACCGCGGCCTTCACGCGATCGACCATTTCCTCGGTCGGCACGACTTCCTTGCCCGGCCGGTGGCCGCAACGCTTCTGGCCGACCTGATCCTCGAGGTGAACCGCCGCGACACCGGCCTTGATGAACGAGCGGACCGTGCGCGCGATGTTGAACGCGCCGCCCCAGCCCGTATCGATGTCGACCAGCAGCGGCAGGTCGGTCGCGTTGGTGATCCGGTTCGCGTCGATCAGCACGTCTTCCATCGTGCTGATGCCGAGATCGGGAATCCCGAGCGAATTCGCGGCGACGCCGCCGCCCGACAGGTAGACGGCCTTGAAGCCGACGGCCTGCGCCATCTTGGCCGCGTACGCGGTGATCGCGCCGACTACCTGCAGCGGCTGCTCGGCCGCGACTGCTGCGCGGAATTTCGCGCCGGCGCTCTGAAGATGCGTGTTGCTCATGAACGGCCTCCTGAAGGAATGCCCATTAACAGCAAGGACCGGGCCAGGTCGCGAAATACCGCTAACCCACTGATTCTTAAGCAACCAACAGAGGCGGCGAATCGCCCGACGATTTCAATTCGGCAATTTCATGTTTCAAAATTGAAATCGCGCGCGCATAATCGGTCGCCATGGACCTCTCCTCGACCAAGCCCGTCGGCCCGGCCGACCGCACGGTGCGCCCGCGCATCTGGGCGATGGGCATCAGCCGCCTGCGCGACCTGTTTCGCGAGATCGCCGGGGAATTCGACGAACGCGCCGACGTGCGCATCGTCACGCGGGCCTACGAAGACGCGCTCAGCGCGATCGCGGAAGCCGGCACCGCGCGGCCCGACGTGATCGTCGCGGCCGGCTCGAACGGCGGCTTCCTGAAAACGCGCGCGCAAGTGCCGGTCGTGGTCGTGTCGCCGACCGGCTTCGACGTGATGCAGGCGCTCGCGCGCGCACGGCGCGACGCATCGCGGATCGCACTCGTCAGCGCCGGCGAGACGCCGCCCGAGGTGCGCCGCTTCGTCGCCGCCTACGGCCTCGACGTGCAGTTTGCGTCATATCAGTCGGCGCAGGAAGCGGAAGCCTGCGTGCACGACCTGCACGACCGCGGCATCGAGACGATCGTCGGCCCCGGTCTCGTCACCGATCTCGCGGCGAGTGCCGGTATGGGCGCGGTGTTCCTGTATTCGCACGCGTCGGTGCGCAAGGCGGTCGAAACGGCGCTCGAAGTCGCGTACGCGACGCACGCCGAGGCGTTTCGCCGTCAACGCCTCGACAACCTGTTGCAGCACCTGCGCGACGGCGTGGTCGCGCTCGACGCGCGCGGTCGCGTCGAGGCGATCAACGAGCGGCTCGCGTCGGCGCTCGGGGTCGAACCCGCGGCGGCGGTCGGCCGCGCGCTCGTCGACCTGCGGCCCGAGTTGCGCACGCTGCGGGGCGAGGACGGCGACGCGCTCGCGACGGTGCGCGGCGTGCGCTACGTCGTACATCGCGGGCCGCTCGTCGATCGCGGCGTCACGTCGGGCAGCGTGCTGACCTTCCAGGAATCGCGCGCGGTCGAACGGCTCGACCGCGCGCTGCGTTCGCAGCCGAACACGCAGCAGTTCGCGGCGCGCTATGCGCTCGACGACGTGGTCGGCGCGTCCGCGCCGATGGCGCGCGTGCGCGACCTCGTGCGCCGCTACGCGAAGTCCGACGCGACCGTGCTCGTGCTCGGCGAGAGCGGCACCGGCAAGGAGATGATCGCGCAGAGCCTGCACGCGTTGTCCGTGCGGCGCAGCTATCCGTTCGTCGCGATCAACTGCGGCGCGTTTCCGGAAGCGTTGCTCGAGAGCGAGCTGTTCGGTTACGAGGAAGGCGCGTTCACCGGCGCACGGCGCGGCGGCAAGACCGGGCTGTTCGAGGCCGCACACCGCGGCGCGCTGTTTCTCGACGAGATCGGCGAGATGCCGCCGTCGCTGCAAAGCCGGCTGCTGCGCGTGCTGCAGGAGCGCGAGGTGATCCGCCTCGGTTCGACCGAGCCGATCCGCATCGACGTGCGCGTGATCGCGGCGACGCACCGGCCGCTGCTCGCGGCCGTCGAAGCCGGCACGTTCCGCGCGGACCTGTATTACCGGCTCAACATCCTGAACATCGGCCTGCCGCCGCTGCGCGAGCGCGCGGCCGACATTCCGGCGCTCGCGGCCACGCTGCTCGTGCAGGCCGCACGGCGCGAGCCGCGGCTGGCCGAACGCGTGCGCGAGGTCGGCGATGCGATGCGCGTGCTCGGCGCGACGCAGGCGACGCTCGCCCGCTACCGCTGGCCCGGCAACGTGCGGGAGCTGCAGAACGTGGTCGAGCGGATCGCGGTGGAACTGGCCGAGGAAGTCGACGAGCAGGATCCGGGCGCCCCGTGCGCCGCGCTCGCGCCCGATGCGCTGCAGGCGATCGCGCCCGAGTTGTTCGCGACACCGCCCGAGGCGACGGATCCCGACGACGCGCAGACGCTGCATGCACGCCGCCGCCGCGCGGAAGCCGACGAGATCCGCGCGGTGCTCGACGCATGCGGCGGCGACCGCGATCGCGCGTGCACGATGCTGGGCATCAGCAAGACGACGCTGTGGCGCAAGCTGTCGGCGAAATAGGTCCGGGCGCGATACACGGGATGCGCGGATTGCGCGCCCCGGGCGGGACGCGCGCCGCCGTCAACCGGCCTTGTGATAGTGCCGGTATGCCTTCGCGCGATTGCGAGCTGGACAACGTCGTCTGATCGGCTTCGTACGGACGCGGATGAACGACAAGGGCCGATTTCCGCATCGCGCGGAATCGGGCGCTTGTCTTTGCCGCATCGGTGTCCGGTTCGCGAGGGTCGCCGCCGGCGATCATCCGGGGCAATCGGACCGCGCGGCGGGTTGCGGCGCGTGACGGCCGGTTCCGCCCGCCACGCGACCCGCGCGAGCGCTTACTGCGCGTTGCGCGTGCTCTGCAACTGCTCGCCGAGCCCGTCGATCCCGAGGCGCACCGTCTGACCGGCCTTCAGGAACACCGGCGACGGCTTGATCCCCATCCCGACGCCCGGCGGCGTACCGGTCGTGATCACGTCGCCGGGTTGCAGCGTCATGCAGGTCGACAGGTAGGCGACCAGTTGCGCGACGGTGAACACCATCGTGCGCGTGTTGCCGTTCTGATAGCGGTGGCCGTCGATCTCGAGCCACAGGTCGAGGCGCTGCGGATCGGGCACCTCGTCGCGCGTGACGAGCCACGGGCCGATCGGGCCGAACGTGTCGAAGCCCTTGCCCTTGTCCCACTGGCCGCCACGCTCGATCTGCCATTCGCGCTCGGACACGTCGTTGACGACGCAATAGCCGGCGACGTAATCGAGCGCACGCGCTTCGTCGACGTCCTTGCACGTCGTGCCGATCACGACACCGAGCTCGACTTCCCAGTCCGTCTTCACGGAGCCGTTCGGAATGTCGATGCCGTCGTTCGGACCGCAGATCGAACTCGTCCACTTGCCGAATACCACCGGCTCCTTCGGCACCGGCATGCCGGCTTCGGCCGCGTGATCGGCATAGTTCAGACCAATGCCGATGAATTTGCCGACGCGCCCGACGCACGCGCCGATGCGCGGCTCGCCGGAGACGAGCGGCAGCGCGGCCGGGTCGATCGCGCGCAGGCGCGCGAGACCGGCGTCGGACAGCGCGTCGCCGGCCAGATCCGGCACGTGCGCGGACAGGTCGCGAATCCGGCCGTCCGCGTCGAGAATGCCGGGCTTTTCCTGGCCGGACGGGCCATAGCGAAGCAGTTTCATCGTGCTCAACCTCTGTTGTCGAATGGGACAGGATACCGGCCGACGCAGCCGCGTGCAGCCACGCGCCGGACTGAATGTCGATCGTCGATGACGCGCGTCGGCGCCGCATCCGGCACACCGTTCGACACGCGAGGCTCGCGCGGGCGCAGCGATCGCGGCGTCGCACCGAAGTGCGACGCGCATCGAACGGGCGGCCGCCGGTCTGCGCATCGGCGACGACGGCCCGGTATCCGCGGCATGTGCCGGCCTGTGCCGGCCGGCTTCACGCGCGGCCACGCCGTCGCTGGCCCGCCGCTCTTTGTACCATCGGCGGCCCGCCGTGAAATGGCGCACGACGGATACCGACTATCGGTGTGCCTGCGGGTGTTGCATCGCAGCATCGGGGGCCTGTGCAACGACACGATGTCGCATGGCGCCTTGCGTTGCCGTCGGACCACGAATACACAGTATTTGTTGCGACCCTGTCATCTGAAACCGCGGTTGATCCGTTCTTGTTCGATAACGATCGGTAAAAACACGCTGCATTGCACACTCAAAGTTTGTTGTTAAGCTCGCGCGGACGGCGGTCAGAACCGCATGCGGCTGCCCGAATCCGCGTGTCAAGCCGGTCAGCGTGCGTCGCCCACCGATTGGCAACTCCCGGACTTCCTACTCATGACGCAAACGACCACTGACCCGCTCCCCGGCAGCGACGCACGGGAGTCGATGGGCGCAGCCGACCGCTATCGCGCGCCCGCGCTCGACAAGGGTCTCGACATTCTCGAACTCCTGTCGGAACAAAAGGAAGGGCTCACCCGCACCGAAATCACGAAGGAGCTCGGACGCAACGCGAGCGAGATCTACCGGATGCTCGAACGTCTCGTTGCGCGCCGCTATGTGATGCGTTCGAGCGGCGGCGACCGCTATACGCTCAGCTTGAAACTGTTCGCGCTCGCGCATCGGCATCCGCCGATGAACCGGCTGATCGCCGAAGCGTTGCCGCTGATGCAGCGCTTCGCCGACGCCGCCGAGCAGTCGTGCCATCTGAGCGTCTACGATCGCGGCAACCTGCTCGTGATCGCGCAGGTCGACGGCCCCGGCCCGTGGGGCGTATTGGTGCGGCTCGGCTCGCGCGTCGGGCTCGCCGACACGGCGTCGGGGCGGATGATGCTGTCGTTCCAGGGTTCCGAGCAGCGTGCGCACATGCTGGCCGAGCATCGCAAGGTCAAGGGCGAAACGCCGCTCAACGAGCAGGAACTGGCGTACGCGTGCCAGTCGATCCGGCAGGCCGGCTACGTGCGCCAGGACAGCCGCCAGGCGTACGGCGTCACCGACCTGAGCGCGCCGATCCTCGGCCCGTCCGGCCATGCGATCGCGGTGCTCACCTGCCCGTACATGCGCCGGATCGACGCGCACACGACGCCGTCCGTCGATGTGGCCGTTGCAGGGCTGCGCGATACGGCCGGTCAGTTGTCGATGTGCCGCGTGGAAATCAGCTGAATGTGCGAGCGCCGCGCGCCCGGCGCTACGCTAGAATAGCGGCCCTCTCAAAAACTACGGCGGCCGGCTGTTGCGGCCGTCGTGTCCGATGGATGTCATGGCCAAACTTCTGAACGATCAAGAATTCCAGCGTTTCTCCGAACTTCAGCAGAAGCAGGCGAGCTTCACGATCACCCCCGAGGAAGCGGACGAGCTGCGCGACATCGTCGCGCGCGCCCAGAAGAAGCGCGACGATCGTGCCGCGGCGATGCAGGCGATCGAGAACTACATCGAGCAATTCGGCATCACGCCCGACGAACTCTTCTCGCCCGAGCAGATCGGCGACGCCGCGCGCACCTACGGCCTCATCACGGCCACCAAGAAGGAACGCACGCTGCCGCCGTCGATCACGTTCAACGGCAAGCCGTACCAATGGACCAAGACGCTTCCGGACGACGTGCGCGGCGCGCTGTTCGACGCGTTTACGTCCGGCGAATCGGTCAAGCGCTTCATCGCGATGCCGAAGGACACCGCGCGTTGCGCGCTGACCATCGCCCGCCTCGAGCGTGAAACCGGTGGCGTTTATGCGGACGCGCACCTGGAGGAACTCGCGATTTCGCGTGACCAGGTGAACGACGCGGCGTCGAAACTCGCCGCGTAAACGCTGTCGCGGGCACGGTTCATGCGTGCCCGCACCGGCGCGGACGCCGGCAAAGGCCGGCGCCGCGCGTGGCGGAGCACTGCGTTCGCAGGCTCCCGAAAAGCCTCACCGAAGCGTCCCGTAAGCGCTCACCCGGGCATCCCGTAAAAGCTCACCCAACGCTCCCGAAGACGCTCACCGCGCCCTCCCGAACGTCCTCACCGACGCCTCCCGCAGACGCTCACCGCCCTTTCCCGGAAAGGCTCACCGGGGCTTCCCGCAAGGGCTCACCGGCCGTTCCCGGGAAGGCTCACCGAGTGCTCCTGTATCGGGTCACCCAGCCGCTCCCGGAAAAGCTCACTCGCGGCTCCCGAAAAATCTCACCTTCGCTTTGTTTCCGATGCTGCCGCGCGTTGCGCTGGTGGGTCGAGCAGCTCGATCGCCCCGATCTCGTCGACCGGTTCCTCGCGCTTGCGTGAGTGTGAATGCGGGTGTCAGCATGCCGCGCTACGCCACCCGAATCGGCGAAATGCGAAGGCCGTCGACGCACGCAACTCGCCCGCCGCGGATGCAGTGACTCGATGCAAACGCCTTTCCCCACTGGTCACAGAGCGTCGCATCGCTTCACGGATTCGATCGAACGCGCCGAATGATCTGCATCGCGAACCATGCAGAATCCGCGCAACCGCAGCCATGCGTCACGCGGCATCATGCGTTCCGCGTCGACAGCGCGATACTGCCGCACGTTCGCACGCCTCACCCCTGCGACTACGATTGCAGCTTCATCCTGAACCCGACCACGCCGGGTTCCTCCGTGGTCGACACCGCGAAACCGCATGACTTCGCCAGCGAAATCATCGCGGTGTTCTCGCGCAGCGCCTCGCCGATCATCCACGCGGTGCCGCGCGAACGCGCGTAGTCAATGATGCGGGTCATCATCAGCCGCCCGAGCCCCTTGCCCTTCTGATCGGGCCGCACGGCAATCGCGAACTCCGCCGTCTCGTTGTCGGGATCGGCGACCGCGCGCGCCACCGCGAGCGTGTGCGACCGGCCCGACACGTCGGTAAACGACACGATGAAAGCCATCTCGCGGTCGTAGTCGATCTGCGTCATGCGCGCGACTTGCGAATGATCGAAGCTGCGCACCGCACCGAAGAACCGCATTCGCAGATCGTCCGGCGTCATCGCGCCGAGCAATTCGTTGTGTGCCTCCTCGTCTTCCGGACGGATCGGACGGATCGTCACGGTCTCGCCGCGCCATTCGAGCGTCTGTTCGAGATGACGCGGATACGGCATGATCGCGAGCCGGCTGCGCCCCGCCGCCAGCGTGAGGCGCGGCGCGATGATGTAGGCGCGGTCGGACAGCACGCGCAGCGTGATCGACATCGCGACGACTTCGCGCACGTCGCAAACGACTTGCGACAGCGCCGTGAGCGCATCGAGCGTGGGTTCGACGGGCGCACGGCGCGCGTAGGGCGAGCGCTCCATTACCGCGCGGGCGAGCACCGTATTCAGCGGCGGCAGCCCGTACACGATGAATGGCGCCGATACGCCGTCCGCCGGCGGCACGGCATAGCGGAACACCGGACCGAAGTTCGAATCGTCGTACATGTCGACCGTGACGTCGACGACTCTGGCGGCCGCCGACGCGTCGGCCGGCTCACCATGCATCCCGAAGTGAGAGAGCCAGCGCAACGCTGCTTCGCCGGCCAGTTCATGCTCGCCGGCCTCGACCATCCGGCGGGCCTCGGTCTGGGCGGACGCGACGCACTCGACCGGCTGCAGCGGCGTGCCCTCCGGCGTCTGCATCAGCAACTGCCGCCCGAGGTTGTAGTCGACCAGCCGCGCGTATGCGCGCGCAAGCCGCTGCGGCGTGGTGTACACCGGGATCCCGTTTGCGTGCAGGGCGTCGCGCGTCGCCGCGTCAACAGCACCGAAGAAGCACGCGAGGATGCCGCGGTATGCGTATTGCCGCGATTCGATCAGCGTACGCGCGACCGCATCGGCCGGCGCGCTGTGGGACGTCGAATGCACGACGAACAGCGTGCCCGTTTGCGGAAACGGCGCGAGCGCCTTGACGGCGGCGCCGAAATGCTCGGGAAGCGCATCGTCGCCGAGCATCAGCGGATTGCCGGGCCCGGCGAGATGCGGCAGCGCGGCCGCTACCGCCGACGTTGCCGCCGCCGGCCAGTCGGCCAGCACGTCGCGCACCTCCGCGACCGCATCGCCCGCAAGCTTCGCGACGCCCGCGTCGCTCGTCACGAGCGTCGCCGAGCCATGCGCGGTGACGCGACCGACGCCGAGCGTCTCGATCTCGTCGAGCAGATCGTCCAGCGCATCGACACGCACCATCCCCGCACGCTGGAACGCCGCCGTGTAAAGCGCATCGCCGGGATCGGCGCGCCCGGTGCGCAGCGCGAGCACCGGCTTGTTGCGCGCCGCCGCGCGCGCGGCCGACATGAACTTGCGCGCGGCGCATACGGTGTCGAGCTCGAGCAGGATCGCGCGCGTGCCGGGATCGCTGGCGAGGTAGTCGAGCACATCGCCCGCATCGACGTCGGCCTCGCTGCCGAGCGCGACGACATGCGAAAAGCCGAGGCCCCGCGCATCGGCCCAGCCCAGTACCGCGTTCGTCAGCGCGTTCGACTGCGACACCCAGGCGACGCCGCCCGATCGCGCCGTATAGGCCGGCGCGCCGAAATGGGCACGCCGCGCGGGCGACAGCACGCCGAGACTGCCGGGCCCGACGATACGGAGCACGAACGGCTTCGCGGCCTTGAGCGTGCGATCGAGTGCCGCGCGATCGGCGTCGGTGCGCGCTTCGCCGACGATCACCGCGACGCGCGTGCCGAGCTCGCCGAGCTTGCGCACGATCCCGGCCCACGTGGCAGGAGGCGTGCAGATCACGGCGACCGATGGCGGCGCGGGAAGGCGATCGACATCGGCCACGACCGCATGCCCGTTCAGCCCGCGGTACTTCGGATTGACGGGCCACACGGGCCCATCGAACGCACCGTCGAGCACGCGCGCCCACACCATCGCACCGATACTGCCGGCGCGCGACGATGCACCGACGACGGCAACGGACCTGGGCTGGAACAATGCATCGAGATGGCGGACGGTCACATCGGCTCCCTGCGGTAACGAAAGACGATTCGACCGGCACACGGACCAGATGGCCACGTGCCGGCCGACGCGAACTCCAAGCATAGGCGAACGCGATGCGGCTGCCTATATGCCGAACGGCCGACTGTGCGACGCGCATCAATGCCCTCAACATGAGCCGGTAACCGACGCCTTCGCACGATGCGGCGGGCGAAGGCGACACGACGCGGTCATCCGGTCGCCGCTTCAAAGGTGAGGATTTACAGGAGCCATGGTGAGCAAGTTCGGGAATAGCATGGCGCAGCGTGTAAATACGCGAGAGGTGAAGGCAATCGGCCGTCCGTCAGCACCGCCAGGATCGAGCATGCCAATGCGCGCATGCCGCATCATTGCGCGATTGTTTACGGGAATTCGCGGTGATATCCGCGCGAATCGCAGCGAGTTCGCAAAAAGGTATCCGTTAATCGCACGGCATTGCCGCTCAATTCGCAGCCCCGAATCGCATTGCGGCGACCCAAAAACAAAACGGTGCGACGGCCGCAGGGCCGTTCGCACCGTCAGTCAGCGCACGAAAGGTGAGGATTTTCGGGAGTCAGTCCTTGATCAGGAAACGCGCGCGGTTCTTGCCGAGCCACGCCGGCGCACGCCCGCGGCCGCTCCACGTTTCGCCCGTCTTCGGGTTCAGGTACTTCGGCGGCAACGGACGCTTCGGCTTCGCGGCAGGGGCGGTGCCCATCGGAAGGAAACCGAGCTCCTCCGCCGTAATGTCGAATTCCTCGATTTTCGCCCGAATGGCGGCAATCGCATCGGTAATCGCCTTTTCGCGTTCCTTGTCGATCTTTTGCTGAAGTCTTTCGAGCTGCGCAGTCAGTTGCCTGTAGGTCGCCATATGGATGGGACTCCGTGAGTGTTATTCATGAAAAATAGCCGACTCCAAGCGAATAGAAAAGCGCTTCACCCGATCATGGTTTCCTCAGCCGGTCATGGCGGGATCAATAACCGCTTTTCTTCTTGCATGCGAAGAGAAGATTTCGCACGGCGTCATCGGTCGATCGCTGGATGACATCGAATTCCCCATTGCAGAGGGCTCGGGCGTTGTCCGTGCAATTGCTCCAGTCGCCGCCGGTGCACTGCACCTGCGTAGTGGGGCGTCCGTCCGAAGTGAACAGTGGCGCCCCGCCGCCGCACCCGCCGAGCCCCGCAACCAGGGCCAACAATCCGGCCCGACACCAATGCGTTCGAGGCCACCGACAGACCGCCGCAAGCATGTGTTTCATTGTTGTTTCCGTCAACCTATTTTTGAATGTCGCGAGTATGCCATGCACTGTCGCCCCGCGTTCAGTCAGGTGCCCGGTCGGGGCGTCCGCGTGTCTTGTATGGCACGGCCCGGTGCGGATCGTCGGTGATGCGAACGAATACCTGCTCGACGTCGGGAAGCGCGCCGAGTTCGCGCGCGAGCGCCTGCCGATCGAATGCGGGATCGGCACACCCTTCGACGTAAATGAAGCGCCGCTGCACGGTGATCCACAGGCTCGTGCCATGCAAACGATCGGTGCCCGCGAAATGCGCCTTGGCCGCCGCCGCGATCGGCGCGTCATACATATAGGAATTCTGTTTCGTGCAGCGGTGGGCGAGCCAGCAGGTGGTCCCGCGCTCGACCCGGTAGTGCGCGTCGTCCTCCATCTCGGCGTGCGTCATCCACGGGCCGAGCGGCAGCGGGCATTCGGCGAAATCGCGCGACAGCACGACGAACGGATCGTTGTACCAGTTGCGCCGCGCCGCCGGTACATCCGCGCCACTCGACTGCGCGAACGAGGATGTCGTCACCAGTACGGCCAGCCATCCGACGATGCCGATTCGCTTCATCGTTGTCTCCTGTCGGGCACTTCACCGGTGCCGTTGCTCATGTCCGCGCGCCTCCGCCGCCGCTGGCCAACGGTCGATTCCCAGCGCCGCCAGTTTCTTGTAGAGCGTCGCCCGACCGATGCCGATGCGCGCGGCCGCTTCCACCACCTTGCCGTCGCAAGCGGCCAGCGCATCGATCAGGAACTGGCGCTCCCACGCGGCCAATGCATCGGTATACGAAACGACCGGCGCACCAGCCGCAGCCGCAGCCGCAGCCGCAGCCGATGCGTCGCCGGCATCCCGGCCGGCCGGCGACGACACAACCCGCGTGCCTGCCGGCACACTGTCGGGCGCCACGCGCACGGGCCCGAGAAACGGCGCGAGCGCACGCGCGTCGATCACCGAGCGATCCGACAGCATCAGCGCACGCTCGAGCGTGTTGCGCAGCTCGCGCACATTGCCCGGCCACGGGTATGCGCACAGCACCCGCAGCGCATCGTCGGTCAGTTCGCAGTGCGCGGCGCGGCCATGCTGCGCGGCCAGTTCCTCGAGCGTCGCGTAGACGAGCGCCGCAATGTCGGATGCGCGCTCGCGCAGCGGCGGTGCGTGAATCGTCAACACGTTGAGCCGGTAATAGAGATCCGCGCGAAAGCGGCCGGCCTCGACCAGCGCGGGCAGGTCGGCCGACGTCGCGGCGATGATTCGCACATCCGCGCGCACGATCCGGTTCGAGCCGAGCGGCTCGAATTCCTTGTCCTGCAACACGCGCAACAGCTTGCCCTGCAGCGGCAGCGGCATGTCGCCGATCTCGTCGAGAAACAGCGTGCCGCGATCGGCCAGCTCGAACTTACCGACACGCCCCTTGCGGTCGGCGCCGGTATACGCACCCGGCGCCGCGCCGAAGAATTCGGTTTCGAGCAGCGTGTCGGGAATCGCCGCGACGTTGACGGTCACGAGCGGCTGGAGCGCGCGCGCCGACGCCGCGTGGATCGCATGCGCGAGCAGTTCCTTGCCGGTGCCCGTCTCGCCGAGCAGCAGCACCGGCGAATCGACCTGCGCCGCGCGCCGCGCCTGCCGCTTGGTTTCGAGGCTCGCGGCGCTCGTACCGACAAAGCTCGCGAACGTGTATTTCGCTCGGCGCGCCTGCGCGAGCGAACGCTGCGTCGCGATCAGCTGCTGCTGAAGCTGCACGTAGCGGGAAAAGATCGGCGTGAGCGTCTTCAACTGGTCGAACAGCGCGAAGCCGATCGCGCCAACCGTCTCGCCGGCCTCGTTCTTCAACGGCAGGCGTGTGACGACGAGCGGCTCGCGGCCCGTCTCCATGATGTCGAGCAGGATCGGCTGTCCGGTCGACACGACCTCGCGCATGAGGCTGTTCGGAATCACCGCCTCGCAGTCGAGGCCGACCGCCTGCTGCGGATCGGCGAACCCGAAACGCGCCGCATAACGCTCGTTCATCCACACGACGCGCGCGTCGCGATCGACGACCACCGTGCCCGCACTCGAATCCTCGAACGTACGAAACAGCGACTCGGCGGCGCGCCGCAGCACGTCGCCGTAATTGACGGGCAGGCGGGCCCAGTCGTTCATCATCGTGTCGTCGTCTCCGCATATGTGTGGCCGGATGTCTCCGGAACGAGACGAAGTATCTCACTTTGGAGACACACCGGAATGCCTCGTCGGGGAAAGCCCGGGCCGATTCGACCGGTTGTCCGGACGGCCAAATCGTCTCCGGATGGAGACGTTTTATGTAGAATCTTCAGACATGGGCCGGCGCGGGCCCGTCGGCCTGCACCGGATCCATGTCCGGCGGCGCAATCCGGCCGATGGCACGAAACCTGCACGAACCCGTCCCGGTCCGCGGCGCGTCCCGCGATCGAACAACAACCAAAGCCATTCCAAGCAATTAGGAGACTCCCTTGTCTTTCGTGATCGTCCTCGCCGCGCTGGCGTTCCTGATGTTCGCCGCGTATCGCGGCTACAGCGTGATCCTGTTCGCGCCGATCGCCGCGCTGGGCGCGGTCCTGCTGACCGACCCCGCCGCCGTCGCACCGGTCTTCTCCGGCATCTTCATGGAGAAGATGGTCGGCTTCGTCAAACTCTATTTCCCGGTGTTCATGCTCGGCGCCGTGTTCGGCAAGGTGATCGAACTGTCCGGCTTCTCCGAGTCGATCGTCCATGCGGCGATCCGCTACATCGGCCGCTCGCGCGCGAATGCGGTGATCGTCGCGGTGTGCGCGCTGCTCACCTATGGCGGCGTGTCGCTGTTCGTCGTGGTGTTCGCGGTGTATCCGTTCGCGGCCGAACTCTATCGCCAAAGCAACATTCCGAAACGATTGATGCCCGGCGCGATCGCGCTCGGCGCGTTCTCGTTCACGATGGACTCGCTGCCCGGCACGCCGCAGATCCAGAACATCATCCCGACCACGTTCTTCAAGACGACTGCCTGGGCCGCGCCGGTGCTCGGCACGATCGGCTCGCTGTTCATCGTCGTCGTCGGCCTCACGTACCTCGAATGGCGCCGCCGTTCGGCGATGGCGAAGGGCGAAGGCTACGGCACGTCGCTCGTCAACGAACCGGAACGCGTCGAAGCGAAGTCACTCCCGCATCCGGCGCTGGCGATCCTGCCGCTGATCCTCGTCGGCGTGTCGAACTTCGCGTTCACGAAACTGATTCCGCAGTGGTACGGCGCCGCGTCGTACACGGTCGCGCCGGAGGTGCTGCCCGGCGTGCACGCGCCGGTCACGACGTCGATCAAGACGGTCGTCGCGATCTGGTCGGTCGAGGCCGCGCTGCTGCTCGGCATCGTGCTGGTCATCCTGACCGCGTTCAAGCGCGTGAGCGGCCGCTTCGCGGACGGCTCGAAGGCGGCCGTCGCCGGCGCATTGCTCGCCGCGATGAACACCGCGTCGGAATACGGTTTCGGCGGCGTGATCGCCGCACTGCCGGGCTTCCTCGTCGTCAGCGATGCGCTGAAGAGCATTCCGAACCCGCTCGTGAACGCGGCCGTATCGGTCAGTTCGCTCGCCGGCATCACCGGTTCGGCGTCAGGCGGCATGAGTATCGCGCTCGCCGCGATGTCGGACCTGTTCATCAAGGGCGCGCAGGCGGCCAACATTCCGCTGGACGTGCTGCACCGGGTCGTCGCGATGGCCAGCGGCGGCATGGACACGCTGCCGCACAACGGCGCGGTCATCACGCTGCTCGCGGTCACGGGCCTCACGCACCGCCAGTCGTATCGCGATATCTTCGCGGTCACCATCATCAAGACGCTCGCGGTGTTCTTCGTGATCGCCGTGTACTACACGACGGGCCTCGTGTAAGCCTGTGCATCGGGCGGCGTTCCGCGCCGCCCCACCCCTCGGTCGGCCGCATCGACGCGGCCGGCGCTTCGTTCCCCCGCACCCTCTCGACCGCCCTGCATCGCCGTAACAGGCAGCGCAGCGCGCCGTCCATCACGCTGCACCTTCCCGGTAGATCCGCATGCAAACTGGGCGAACCGCCCCGTATTCGCCTCCACCGATCCGCTCCCTGACCGACCGGAACCGCCCAACGCCACACCGCTGCACGGCTCGCACGGCTCAGCATCCGCCACGCGCCGCCATCCGGCACCGCCGCCGCCGCCGCCACTCCCACTCCCACTCCCACTCCCACTCCCACTCCCACTCCCACTCCCATTGTTACCAACAGCAGAACACTGCATTGGGAGCGCTCGCATTTTTCCCGCGCGTGGCCGGGCCTACACTGTTTTCAACCGCAGCCGCTTCGTCGAACGGAGGCCGGCCGCCCAGTCGGAAACATGGAGGTCCCTATCATGAAGCGCCTGATTCATGCAGTTGCCATCGCCCTGGCCGTATCCGCCCCGCTTGCCGCGCACGCGCAGTCGAACCCGCCGCTCACGCGTGCGCAGGTCCACGCCGAAGTGAAAGCGCTCAAGCAAGCCGGCTTCCAGCCGAGCGACTGGTTCTATCCGGCCAGCATCGTTTCCGCCGAAGCGAAGATCGCCCGCGAGCAGAGTGCCGGGTATGGCAGCGATCGCGGCGCGTCGTCGGAATCGAGCCAGTAATCGCGGCCTCCGCTCCCCCAGCCCGCCCGACCGCACCCCCGGCCGCCTTTACGCCTTCACCGGCTGAATCAATTTCGCGCATGCCGCCGCCTGCGGATCGCCCGTCGGCAGCTTCGCGCATACCCCATCAAACTCCTTCACGACCGACCTGACCGACGCATCGTGCGCCCCGCCGCCGCGCCAGCGGTTCAGTTGCGTGACGACCTTGGTCAGCGCGCGCAGGTTCGCCCCATAAAACGCATCCCTCGTCTTCCCGGCCTGCGCGAGCACGCTCGCGGCGATCGCCTCGATCCGCGCCGAATCGTCCGGCGCCAGCGCGACCGCATTCGCGAAGTAGGTCGCACCCCAGCGCAGTTTCGTCGCCGGTCCGCTCGCCGAGTCGTACGCCTTGCGGTACCAGTCGAGCGCCGCGGCCTTGTCGCCGCGCGCCTTCGCATTCGCGGCCAGTCCGGACATGAAGTAGTACGGCGTCGCCGAACGCGGCAACTCGGCTCTCAACAAGACATCGGATTCGTCGTATAGCCCTGCGTCGGTCAACGTGTCCGCCGCTTCGCTGACGAGCGCCTGCCGCTCGTACGGATTCGCGGCGCCGTGCACCGATGCCGCGATCTGCTTGCGTGCGGCATCGACCAGCGCCGGCGCGGCAAGCGGCGCGCCGTCGTGCGCGTCGCCGCGCGCGAGCAGCACGCGGCCATGCAGCGCCATCAGGCGGTCGATCGACGACAGCGTCGTGTCGGTCGACAGCCGCGCGAGCGCCGCGTCGTACGCGCCGCGCAGCTTCGCGCGCTGCGCGGCATCGCCGCCGAGGTAGGCGACCACGCGCGCGGGCGCCGCGACGAGCACATCCGAATCGGCCCGCGCCAGCGCCGGCTCGCGCAGCACCGCGCGCAGTGCATCGGCGAGTGCGGCCTTGTCGAGCACGCCGGCCTGCGCGGGGTCGTCCGAGGCCGCGACCACCGCCGACTTCAGCGCGAACCGCGCGGCGTCCGCCTTCGCGCCGGCCGCACGCGCACGCTGCGACAGCGTCTGCAGCGTCACCGCGACACGATCGGCCGGCACCGGCAGCGCGCCGTCGGTGTCCCATGAATAGTCGGCGAGCAGATGCCATTCGTCCGGCGTCAGCGACGCGCCGTTGTTCAGCGCGGTCGTGAGCGTCTGCCGCACCGGATGCGCGGCCGTCATCCCGAGCGACAGCGCCTGCATGTAGCGATCGAGATCGGCTTCGCCCGGCAGCCGCGTCACTTCGGTGCCGTCCGGACGGAACAGGATCATCGTCGGATAGCCGTGCACCTTGAAGCGCTCGCCGAGCTTCTGCGCGCTTTCGGTATCGCCGTCGAGATACACCGGCACGAAGAACGACGAGCGTGTCTTGAACGCCTGCTGGCTGAAGATCGTCGACTTCACCTGGTTGCACGACGGGCACCACACCGCGCCCCAGTACAGCAGCAGGGGCTTGCCGGTGCGCTTCGCCAGCGCGAACGCGGCATCGACGTCGCCCTGCTGCCACGCGATGCCTGGCGGCAGATGCGCGCCGTCGCCCGACGGACGCGACACGGCGGCGCCCTGCGGCGCGGGGGTGGCGAACGCCGCGCCCGCGGCGGCGAACAGGCAGGCGGCAGTCAGGTTCCGGAGAACGGTTTTCATCGAGGGGGTTTCCGTTGAAAGAGACGGTTGCGGAAGCGGCGTCGCGCGACGATCGAAGCCGGCCTATCAGCGACGGCCGGCCCATGCGTGCGAAGCGGCGAGGCGAAAACACGACGAAACGGCGAAACAACGAAGGGCGTCGACGGATGGCGCCGCGCATGCCGGAACCGGCCGTGCGCGTCGTGCACGCATCGACGCAGAAAGCCGCGAGCGGCAAATCGCTCGACGATACGATTCACGCGGCCGGTTGAAAACGAACCAATTCTCGAATGGATATGACGTGCGGCATCGTCGTGGGCGCAACGATGCACCGCACTGCACGCTAGCATCCATTACTGCCGCCCTTTGATCCGCGCCATCTGATACACCGATGCATACGCGCCGTCGCGCAGCGCATAGTCAGCCGCCTCTCCCTCGATCCGGAAACCATGCTTTTCATACAGCGCGATGGCCGCCGGGTTGTCGACGAATACGGTCAATTCGAGGCGCGTGACGTTCAGCCAGTTTTCGGCGAGTTCGATGGCGGCGGCCAGAAGCCGGCCGCCGATGCCGCGACCATGATGCGACGCATCGACCATCATCCCGAGCGACGCCGCATGACGCCGGCGCGGGTTCTGCTCCGGATGCAGTGCGAGATGGCCGACCACCGCGCCGTCGAGCTCGGCGACGAGGCTCACGCCCTGTTCACCGAGGCGCTCGAGTCGCTGCCGCCATTTCTCGTGCGATGGAAACGGTTGCTGGAGCGTGTTCATGTACACCGCGGGATGCGCGACGATTTGCCGGATCGCGTCGACGTCGTGCGTCTCGCTGTGCCGGATCGTGATATCGGTCATGACTGGGTAGAGTCGAAAGTATCGGGCCGGGGCACGTTGCCGCGCGAACGCAACAACGCATCGAGCTTATCCGATTTCACACGAATGAAACATGGTCGCCGCGCAACGCGATTCCGTTGCACGCACAACCACACCGCATCACGCCGGCTTCACGCAATCGGTAATTCCTGACCACTCCCGTCCACCCGAATCGGTAATTTCCGACCCTTCCGATATCTTCGCTGCGCGTCGCCGATTAGTTGCGCTCGCAACGTCGCCGCCATCGGCACCGCACGTCATCGCGTGTCATCTGCGCATCACGTCGACGTCATCTGCGCTGCCTAGACTGGGCGCCGCCCCGCCCGGCACTCGCCGGGCACGCGTGGGCCGACATCCTGCTCCGCGCATCACGAGCGTGCGGCACGCAGGATCGCGACAACGGCCGACGCGCCGAAACGCACACGCATCGCGAGCCGTCCCTGAGGGCGGACGACGCACGGGCGCAACAGACGAAGTCACGAACGCTCCCATCATCACAGGATCAGAACGCCATGACGTCACGCCGCAAATTCCTTCAGCAAACCGCGACTTCCGGCCTCGCCGCCGCCGCGCTGTCCGCGTTTCCGCCAAGCATCCGCCGCGCGCTCGCGATTCCCGCGTTTCACGAAACGGGGACCATCAAGGACGTCAAGCACGTCGTACTGCTGATGATGGAAAACCGCGGGTTCGACGGCTACTTCGGCACCTTCAAGGGCGTGCGCGGTTACGGCGACCGCTTCGCGGTGCCGTCGCCGAACGGCCGCGACGTGTTCCACCAGACCTACACGAAAGCCACACCCGCCGCGACCATCACGCCGTACCACCTCGATGCGCGCCAGGGCAACGCGCAGCGCGCGGGCGGCACGCCGCATACGTGGGCCGACGCGCAGGCCGCATGGGACCATGGCCGGATGAACCGCTGGCCGGACGCGAAGACGCCGCTGTCGATGGGCTATTACGACGCGGCCGAAGTGCCGTTCCAGCGTGCGCTCGCCGACGCGTTCACGCTGTGCGACCACTACCACTGCGGGATGCACACGGGCACGATCGCGAACCGGCTGTTCTACTGGAGCGGCACCAACGGCCCGAACGGCATCAGCCCGGCCGACGGCGGCCGCGTGAAGCTCGCCGCGCTGAACAACCAGTTCAACGGCGGCAACGACATCGGCCCGTCGAGCCAGGGCTGGACGTGGACGACCTACGCGGACCGGCTGCAGCAGGCCGGCGTGCACTGGAAGGTCTACCAGAGCCTGATCGACAACTTCGGCTGCAACGAGATGATGAGCTTTCGCCACTGGCGCGCGGCCATCGAGCAGATGCCGGCCGCACGCCGGCCCGCGTACGTCGCGTCGACGGACATCACGCAGCCCGTGACGGCGGCCGGCGCGTTCTACGATCCGGCGATCGACGATCCGTTGAGCCCGCTCGCGAAGGGTTTCGGCAACACGATGCCGTACGGCTTCCTCGAAACATTCCGTGACGACATCCGCAACGGCACGCTGCCCGAGGTGTCGTGGATCATCCCGCCGTCCGTGTACAGCGAACATCCGGGGCCGTCGAGCCCCGCGCAGGGCGCGTGGTACGTGCAGGCGGTGCTCGACGCGCTGACCGCGAACCCGGACGTGTGGAGCAAGACCGTGCTGCTGATCAACTACGACGAGAACGACGGCTTCTTCGACCACATGCCGTCGCCGGCCGTGCCGTCGCGCAACGCGGACGGCTCGCTCGCGGGCGGCCATACGCTCGCGGCTGCCGACGTCGCCGTCGAGTATCACGACTTCGCGCCGGCCACGTCGAGCCAGCCCGCGGCCGACGGCCGTCCGTACGGTCCGGGCCCGCGCGTGCCGATGTGGGTCGTGTCGCCGTGGAGCCGCGGCGGCTGGGTCAACTCGCAGGTGTTCGACCATACGTCGACGCTCCTTTTCCTCGAGAAACGCTTCGGCGTGGTCGAGCCGCAGATCAGCGCGTATCGCCGCGCGGTGTGCGGCGACCTGACGAGCGCGTTCAACTTCCGCGCGCCGAACAACGAACCGCTGCCGACGCTCGCGGGCCGCACGACGAAAAGCCAGGTCGACGCACTGAGCGCCGCGCAGCAGAGCGCGCCGAAGATCACACCGCCTGCCACGCCGTCGCTGCCCGCGCAGGCTACCGGCGTGCGCCCGTCGCGCGCGCTGCCGTACGAGCTGCATGCGAGCGCGCAGGTCGATGCCGGCAAAGGCACCGTCACGCTGAAGTTCGCGAACACCGGTCGCGCGGCGGCGGTGTTCCACGTCTACGACAAGCTGCACCTCGACCGCGTGCCGCGCCGCTACGTCGTCGAGCCGGGCAAGGCGCTGCGCGGCGACTGGGCGGCGCTGGCCGACGACGGCGGCAAATATGACCTGTGGGTGCTCGGCCCGAACGGCTATCACCGCCGCTTCACCGGCGACCTGGCCCGGCTGGCCGGCGGGCGGGCGCCGCATCCGGAGATCCGCGTGGGCTATGCGGGCGCGAGCGGCAACCTGCATCTTCGACTGCGCAACGACGGCGGCAGCCCCGTGCGCTTCACGGTGAAGTCGAACGAGGTGTACGGCGCGTTGTCCGGCCGCGGCGCGAATGGCGATCACGGCCACGGCAACGGCAACGGCAACGGCAACGAGGACGACAACCGCACCGGTACGACGTGGACCGTCACGGTGCGCGCCGGCGGCCAGTCGGAACTGCACTGGAACCTCGACTCGACCGGCCACTGGTACGACTTCGTCGTCACGGTCGACAGCGACGCGAGCTTCTCGCGCCGCGTGGCCGGCCGCGTCGAAACGGGCCGCCACTCGGTCAGCGACCCGGCGATGGGGCTCGCCGACCGCTTCTGACGGCAGCCGCGCCCGCGCGGCCCGATTACCGGCCGGGCACCGGGCGCAGCGCACCCCGATCCGGCTGAAACGCCCGCCCGGCGCGGCTCAAACATCAGAAGGATGGGTGGTACAACCCTCTTTTCGCACCCACGAAAATGCTCCGTGTTGCGGCCCGTTCGCGTTAAACTTCGTCAAGCTGCATTCAACAACGACATCTTCGCCAATCTGGCACACACACGACACGAGGATAGGTTCGATGCGCACTACCGGCTCATCCGGGGCAATGACCCTGCTCACCGAACACGACCCGGCCGACGGCCGCGAACTCCGCTCGCTCAGGCTCGAATCGACCAGCGACGGCAAGAGCGTGCTGCTGATCGAGATCGACGAACGCAAGCCCGGCATTCATCGCGAGGTCCGCTACGAGATCACGCCGGCCGAACTGATCGCGGCGATCCGCTCGCACGGCGCCGAGCTGCCCGGCGAAAACCACGGCGCCGCATCGCTCGCCCGCACCCCTTCCTGAAGTCCGACGGTGAGCCGCGTGCAACGCATCGGCTCACCGTTCTGCCCGCATCTCCCTGCCGCCGTCAGGCGCTTTCCGTCATTCCCCGACGCACGGTTGAAAATGGCCGATAATCGGCCCATCTGTGTAGTCTCCCCACGCGCTTCCTTTTCGGCCAGCCGTCATGCTCCGTGACCTCGTCGCCCAATACGGGCCGCTTCTCGTGTTCGCCAACGTACTCGCGGCGGCCATCGGCCTGCCGGTGCCGGCAATGCCGACGCTCGTGCTGTTCGGCGCGATGGCCGCGATGCATCCGGCGATGATCGGCTCGCAGCTCGTGACGGTGCTGGCGCTGTCGGTGCTCGGCGCGCTGATCGGCGACACCGTGTGGTACGTCGCCGGGCGGCGCTACGGCGGCACGACGCTGAAGACGATCTGCCGGCTGTCGCTGTCGCGCGATACCTGCGTGAAGAAGACCGAACGTTTCTTCGGCCGCTACGGCGTGCGCGTGCTCGCGGTCGCCCGTTTCATTCCGGGGCTGTCGCTCGTGTCGGTGCCGATGGCCGGCGCGCTCGGCACGCGCTATCGCACCTTCGCCGGCTACGATGCGCTCGGCGCCGCGCTGTGGACGATCGTCGGGCTCGTCGCGGGGCTCGTGTTCTACCGGCAGATCGACTGGCTGTTCGCCGGCGCGGGCCGGCTCGGCCGCGCGGTGCTGCTGGTGATCGTCGCGCTGCTCGCGGTCTATGCGGCCGTGCGCTGGATGCGCCGCCGCGCGCTGATCCGCCAGCTCGCGAGCGCGCGCATCGGCGTCGACGAACTCGATCGCCTGCTGACCGATGCGTCGGCGCCCGTGGTGCTCGACGTGCGTTCGCCCGAGCACCGCAAGCTCGACCCGTTCACGATTCCCGGCGCGCAGTTCGCGGACGAGCGGCGCATCGCCGACATCGTCGCGCGCTATCCGCTCACGCAGAAGTTCGTCGTGTATTGCTCGTGCCCGAACGAAGTGACGGCCGCGCTGATGGCCAAGCGCCTGCTCGACGCGGGCTTCACCGATGCACTGCCGCTGCGCGGCGGCCTCGATGCCTGGCGCGACACCGGCCGCCAGCTCACGTCGCTGGTGGAAGAGATGCCGGCCGCGAACGACCCGGTGGCGGGCTTGCACAAGCCGGCCTGATCGAACTGACGGCAGGCCGGCCGCGCAAGACGGGAAATACCGCGGGGGACGTTGCATCCCCCTTCGATCAGAACGCGTGCAGCGGCACGTTCACGACCAGGCGATACTCGCGGTTCGTCGCGTCCGAAGAGTGCATGGAACCGTTGTGCCACATCGCGATGAACGTGACCTTCGTGTCCTTCAGCTTGCCGCTCTGGAACGTGTACGACGGGATGAAGCCGAACTCGTGGTGACGGCCCTGCACCGGTGCGCCGTTGCTCCAGTAGATGCTCGATTTGCTCGGATCGTTCGCCGCACCGGCGCTGCCGTCCGCCCCCCAGCCCGTCACGCCCCACACCATTGCCTTGAACCCCGGCAGGCCCGCTTCCTTGCCGTAGAACGTGTAACGCAGCTGCAGCGACTTTTCGTGCGGCGCGTTGTAGTCGACGTCCATCGAGTTGGTCAGGAAGATGCCGTTGGTTTCGTTCAGGTAGTCGAAGAACTGGTCGCCGAGCACCTGCTGGAAGCCGAGCAGCAGCTCGTGCGGACCGTGCTGCGCGGCCAGCGACAGGCTGTATGCGTTGTTGTCGATCTTGCCCTGCAGCGCGTCGCCGGTGTCGTGCGTCGAATAGACGTTGCCGAAGCCCGTCCACTTGATCGTCTGCGGGCTGCCGATGCTGTGCTTCACCGACGCGTAGTACTGGCGCCACACGTCGTCGGCCTGGTTCGCGTACAGCGCGACTTCGCCGTTCGGCGAGTAGTCCCACGTGCCGCCGACGTAAGTCAGGCGGTTGATGCGCGTGCCGCCGTATTGCGTCGTGAGGTTCGTGAGCGTCGTGTGGCCGCGTGCGTCGGTCTTCGTGAAGCTGCCGGCCTCGAGCATCACGTTCTTGAATTCGTTGCTGACGATCGTCGCGCCGAGGAAGGTCGGCGGCAGTGCGCGGTTGTCGTGCTGCTCCATGAACGGGTTGTCGACGGCCTGCAGGCCGTACTTGACCACCGTGTTCGAAATGCGCGCCTTGATGTCGTAGATGCCCGGGTACGCCCACGCGAGCTGGTTGCCGCCGCCGCCGCCCTTCGCGATGTGCACCATGCTGCCGGCGCCCTGGCCGCCGTCGAGCTTCAGCGCCGCATACAGCGACGCGTCGAAGCCAATCCCGATCAAGCCCGTCGTGAAGCCCGACTCGAAGTTCGCCATCGCGCCCTGGACCCACGCGTGGCGGTGCGGGCCACCCTTGCTGTCGAGCACGTCCGAGTAGTTGCGAAACAGGAAGTCGAGATGGCTGTCGGCAATGAAGCCCTTCGACTTCGACTGGGCCGACGGCTCGTCAGGCGGCGTGACGGCCTGCGTCGCTTCGGCGTTGATAACGGCGTTCGGGGTCGTTGCCTGCGCAACGGTCGAGCTCGCGCCGGCGGACGGCGCAGCCTGCGCGACCGTCAGCGGTGCGGGGGCCGCGTCGTCGGCGTGCGCGACGCCGGTCAGCGACACGCCCGCGAGCGCCGGCAAGCCCCATGCAAGCAGCATCTTCGATGCCGTCCCGATCGTCTTTTGCTTTTTCATCGTCATTCTCGTCTTGTGTTGATGTCGTCCACGCCGGTTGCGATCCGCTTCCAGCCCCCCGGCGAGCCCGGTTAAGGACGCGCCTTTACCCGCGGCGCGAAGGTCGTTCGCGCCGCACCCTACCCCTGTTGACCTGCCTGGTTATGTTTGCTGCGTCACTTCACGCCGCCACGCCCGCCCGGATGCACGCGACACGCGCCGCCGAGCCGTGCCGCACTTCCGGCAGCGGCACGTCCTGCGCGCACGCGTCGATCGCGACCGGGCAGCGCGTGCGAAACGCGCAGCCGGACGGCGGGTTGAGCGGCGACGGCATCTCGCCCGCCAGCAGCATCGGACGGCGAGCACGCTCGCGCGCCGGCTCCGGCGTCGGCGCCGCATCGAGCAGCGCCTTCGTGTACGGGTGCTGCGGCACGCCGTACACGTCATGCCGCGTGCCGAACTCCATCACGCGGCCGAGATACATCACGAGCACGCGCTGGCTGATGGCCTTCACCACCGCCAGGTCGTGCGCGACGAACAGATAGGACAACGACAGGTCGCGCTGCAGATCGCGCAGCAGGTTCACGATCTGCGCCTGGATCGACACGTCGAGCGCCGAGACGGGTTCGTCGCAGATCACGAGCTTCGGCTCGCTGATCAGCGCACGCGCGATCCCGACGCGCTGGCACTGCCCGCCGGAAAATTCGTGGGGATAGCGCAGCAGGTGATGCGCATTCAGGCCGACGCGCTCGAGCATCGTGATCACGCGGCGGCGCACTTCGGTGCGGCCGAGGCCCGCGTGGTGCGTGACGAGCGGCTCCGCGACGATCTGCTCGATCGTCATGCGCGGATCGAGCGACGCGAGCGGATCCTGGAAGATCATCTGGACTTCGCGGCGCATCGCGGTGCCGCGCAGATGATCGGGCGCGACGGCCTCGCCGCGCCAGCTCACCGTGCCGGCCGTCATCGGCACGAGGCCGATCAGCGCGCGCGCGAGCGTCGACTTCCCGCAGCCCGACTCGCCGACGAGCCCGACCGTCTCGCCGCGCTTCACGTCGAACGACACGCCGTCGACCGCGCGCAGCGTGCCCTTCGGCGACCACGGATAGCCGCCGAGCGGCACGCGGAAATGCACCTTCAGATCCTCGACGGACAGCAGCGTGTCGCCCGTCGCGCCGGCATTGCGGCGTGCTTCGACGCTCATCGCAGACCTCCCGTCAGATCGGCCAGCGGTCGGTGGCACGCGCGCACCGCGCCCGCCGCGCCATAGGTTTCGAGCGCGGGGCGCGCCGCACCGCAGCGCTCCTCCGCATACGTGCAGCGTTTCGCGAACGCGCAGCCAGCCGGCGCGGTGCCGGGCATCGGCGGATTGCCGGGAATCGCGACGAGCGGCGCATCGTCCGCGTCGGTCAGGCGCGGCAGCGCGTTGAGCAGCCCGATCGTGTACGGATGCGACGGCGCCGCGAAGATCGAATCGGCCGGCGCGTATTCGACGGTGCGGCCCGCATACATGACCATCACGTCGTCCGCGAGGCCCGCGACCACGCCCATGTCGTGCGTGATCAGCACGATCGCGGTGCCGCGCTCGCGGTTCAGCTCGCGCAGCAGGTCGATGATCTGCGCCTGCACGGTGACGTCGAGCGCGGTGGTCGGCTCGTCGGCGATCAGGATTTCCGGCTCGGACAGCAGCGCCATCGCGATCATCACGCGCTGCCGCATGCCGCCGGAGAACTCGTGCGGATACATGCGGATGCGGCGAGCCGCATCGGGAATGCGCACCGATTCGAGCGCCTCGATCGCGCGCTTGATGGCTTCCTTGCGCGACAGCTTGCGATGCAGCTGCAACGTCTCGGTCATCTGCCGCTCGATCGTCAGGAACGGATTGAGCGACGTCATCGGATCCTGGAAGATCATCGCGATCCGGTCGCCGCGCACCGCGTTCAGCGCGCGCGTATCCATCTCGAGCAGGTTGTCGCCGCGATAGCGCGCCGTGCCCGTCGTCGTGCCGTTGCCGGCCAGCAGGCCGAGCAGCGCCATCACGGTCTGGCTCTTTCCCGAGCCCGATTCGCCGACGATGCCGAGCGTCTTGCCGGCCTCGAGCGAGAACGACACGCCGCTCACGGCGTCGACGGGCGGTGCGTCCTTGCGCGTGAAGCGCACGCCGAGGTTGTCGACTTCAAGTAGTGATGTCATCTCAGCGATCCTTCGGGTCGAGCGCGTCACGCAGGCCGTCGCCGACGAAGTTCACGCAGTAGAGCGTCACGCACAGCATGACGGCCGGGGCCAGCAGCAGCCACGGCATCGATTCCAGTTTCTGCGCGCCGTCCTGGATCAGCACGCCCCAGCTCGTCATCGGCTCCTGCACGCCGAGGCCGAGGAACGACAGCACCGATTCGGTCAGCACGATATTCGGCACCGAGACCGTCGCGTACACGACGACCACGCCGAGCAGGTTCGGCACGATGTGGCGCAGCACGATCGAGGCCGGCGACACGCCGATCGCGCGCGCCGCATCGACGAACTCGCGGTTGCGCAGCGACAGCGTCTGGCCGCGCACGACGCGCGCCATGTCGATCCACGAGAACGCGCTGATGGTCAGCACGACCAGCATGAACGAACGGCCGAACAGGGTCATCATCAGGATCGCGATCAGCAGGTACGGGATCGCGTACATCATGTCGACGACGCGCATCATCACGGAGTCGACGCGGCCGCCCGCGAAGCCCGCGGTCGCGCCCCACGCGACGCCGAACAGGCCCGACACGAGCGTGCCGAGCAGGCCGACCTCGATCGATACGCGGCCGCCGATCAGCGTGCGCACGAGCAGGTCGCGGCCGAGCTCGTCGGTGCCGAACCAGTGCTGGTTGGTGAACGTCGGCGGCAGGCTGATCGAGGCCCAGTCGCTCGCCGCGGGATCGGCCGCGAGCAGCCACGGGCCGGCGAAGCACGCGAGCGTGATCAGCGCGAGCAGCACGAGGCTGAACACGGCCGCGCGGTTGTGAAGGAAGCGCGCGAACGCGAGCGCGAGCGGCGAACGCGAACGCGGCGGCGAGTCGGTCTGCACGGGCAGACTGACGACGGGAGTAGTCGGGGTCATCGCAGTGCCTCGCTCAATAACGGATGCGCGGATCGAGCCACGCGTACGCGAGGTCGACCAGCAGGTTGAACAGCACTGCAAACACGGTCGTCATCACGACGAGACCGAGCACCAGCGTGTAGTCGCGGTTGATCGCGCCGTTCACGACGAGCTGCCCGACGCCCGGCAGCGCGAACACCGATTCGGTGACGACGGCCGCCGTGATCGACGTGATGCAGACCGTGCCGAACAACGACACGACCGGCATCAGCGCGGGCTTGAGCGCGTGACGCAGCACGATCGTCGAGCCCGGCAGGCCCTTCGCGCGCGCGGTGCGGATGTAGTTGCTCGACAGCGTCTCGATCATCGAGCCGCGCATCACGCGCGCGAGCAGCGACACGTTGATGAGGGTCAGCAGCGCGATCGGCAGCAGCCGGTACTGCCAGCCGCCGTCGCCCCAGCCGCCCGCCGGCAGCCAGCCGTTGCCGGCCGACGTCTTCAGCAGGATCGCGAAGATCCACACCATGACGGGGCCGAGCACGAACGGCGGCACGACGTTGCCGAAGTTGCCGATCAGCATCACGAAGCGGTCGATCACGCTGTCGCGGCGCACGGCCGCGACGGTGCCGAGCAGCACGCCGAGCACGATCGAGATCGGGATCGACACGCCGCCCACGCCGAGGCTCACGGGCAGCGCCTTCTTCACGAGATCGTTCACCGACCAGTCGACGTAACGGAACGACGGGCCGAGATCGCCGTGCAGCAGCGCGCCGAGATACAGCAGGTACTGCTTCCACAGCGGCTCGTCGAGGTGATACTTCGCGTTCAGGTTCGCGAGCGTCGCCACGGACAGCTGCTTCTCCGTATCGAACGGGCCGCCGGGCGTGAAATGCAGCAGCAGGTAGCAGACGGTGATGACGGCGAGAATCGTCGGCACCGCCCACAACGTGCGTCTCAATGCGTAGGCCAGCATGATCGCTCCGCTCAGTGCTTGATCAGGTACAGGTCCTGCGACGCACGCATGTCGATCACGTTCTTCAGCGAGTAGCCGCCCACGTAGGGCTTCACGAGACGGTCGGCCGAGTACTGGAACAGCGGCAGCATCGGCGTGTCGTTCATCGCCGTGTCGTGCGCCTGCGTGAGCAGCGCGGTGCGCGCCTTGTCGTCGAGCTTCTGGTTGCCTTCGTCGACGAGCGTGTCCATCTGCTTGTTGCAGTAGCCGACGGTGTTCTGCGAGCTGCCGCAGCGGATCAGGTCGAAGAAGGTCATCGCGTCGTTGTAGTCGGCGAACCAGCCGTCGCGCGCGATCTGCACCTTGCCGTCATGCCGTTCCTTCATCAGCACCTTGAACTCGACGTTCTCGAGCTTCGTGTTGATGCCGAGCTTCGTGCGCCATTCCGATGCGGCGAACAGCGCGACCTTCTTGTGCAGGTCGTTGGTGTTGTACGTGAGCGTGAACGACAGCGGCTTCGCGTCCGAGTAGCCGGCTTGCTTGAGCAGATCTTTCGCGGTCGCGACACGCTTGGCCATCGGCCACGACGCCCATTCCGGCGTGAACGGCTGCGCGCCCTTCGTGCCGTTCGGCATCAGCCCGTACATCGGCTTCTCGCCGGCCTGCGTGAGCTTCGACGTCAGCACGTCGCGATCGATCACCATCGACAGCGCCTGGCGCACGCGCTTGTCCTTGAGCGCCGCGTCGCTGTTGTTCAGGTAGTAGTAGTAGGTCGCGAGCTGCAGGCCCGGGCGCAGCTCGCCGCCGAACTGCTTGCTGACCTGCTGGAAGATGCCCGACGGGATCGAATAGCTGTAGTCGATCTGGCCGGCCTGGTACATGCGCATCGCGGTTTCGTCGCTTTCGATCGGCAGGTACGTGACCTTGTTGATCACGACCTTCGACGCGTTCCAGTACTTCGCATCCTTCGTCGCCACGATGCGGTTGTTCGGCTGCCAGTCGACGAGCTGGAATGCGCCGTTGCTGACGATGTTGCCGGGGCGCGTCCATGCGTCGCCGAACTTCGCGACGGTGTCCTTGTTCACCGGTGCGAGCGGCGCCATCGCGGTCAGCTCGGGGAAGAACGCGACGGGCACGTCGGTCGTCACCTCCAGCGTGTACGGGTCGACCGCGCGCACGCCGAGCGCCGTCGGCGCGGCCTTGCCGGCGATGATGTCCTTCGAGTTCCTGATGAATTCGACGAGGATCGTGTACTTCGAGCCCGTCTTCGGATCGACGAGACGCTGCCACGAATAGACGAAATCGGCGGCCGTCACGGGCTGGCCGTTGCTCCACTTCGCGTCGTGGCGCAGCTTGAAAATCCACGTCTGCGGCGTCTTGCGCTCCCACGACTGCGCGACGCCCGGCACGACCTGGCCGGCCGCATCGATGCGGGCGAGCCCTTCGAACAGATCGAGGCCGATGGTGTTGCCGGTCCACGATTCGATGTGCGCCGGGTCGAGCGACTCGACTTCGGCGGGCACCTGGCGCGTCAGGTCCTGTTGAGGAGCGAGCGCGACGTTCGACGGAACGGTCACGGCGTGAGCGGCGGGCGTCGTCAGGGCGAGCGCGGCCAGCACGGCCGACATGGCATGCAAGGATTTCATCGTGGCGGTCTTGAGAAGGTTGTTCGGTGAGCGTCGCGCGGCGAATGCCGCGGATTACGCTTGAGACGCTGACGGGTGCAGCGATTGGGGAGGCCCGTGGTTCTCGTATTGCATATTAGTATTCCTTACGTTTCTTTCGACAGGCATTCCGTCTCTGAAACGAAGGAATACCTGTGCGTTAGAACAGCCTTGGTGTACCGACCCAGACCACCACCGACTCGATCTTCGCGGTGTTGACCCAGCTGTGCGGGACCGTCGACTGATAGTGCGAGCTGTCGCCGGCCTGCAGGACGAAGGTCTTGCCTTCCAGCGTCAGCGACACTTCCCCTTCAATCACATACAGGAACTCCTCTCCTGCATGCGTCGTTACTTCCGACCGTTTCTGCCCCGGCGGCAACCGCACGAGGATCGCCTCGAGCTGACGCCCTTCGGACACGTTCGTCAGCCTCGCGAACAGGTTCGCCGAATCGGCGAATCCGAAGAAGCGCAACTGCTCGCCTCTGCAGACCGAGCGTTCCTCGCTCGGCGTATCCACGAAGTACTGCACCGTCACGCCGAGCGCCTGTGCGATGCCGGCCAGCGACGTCAGCGACGGCGACGCGAGCCCGCGCTCGACTTGAGACAGAAACGGCTTCGAAATACCCGCGGCGGTAGCGGTGTCGTCGAGCGTGCGCTTGAGTCGTTGGCGCAACGCGCGAATCTTGCTGCCCAGAGCGGCAGCGTCTGCCGATCGCGAGTTTTCAGTGGGGGAAACCATAGCAGGCCGAAAAGTGGTCGTCAAAAAATGTTTGATGGAAAGTAACTAAGTTAAATCGAGATAGCTTAATCTTCAGGTTCGCACACGTCTTCGGTGTCGCGCCCGGTGCACTAAACAGGGCACGAAGCGTGCGAAACGACGCGCTATCTTGCCAGACTCGCCCGCTTCACAGGCACGCTGCAAGGGGCTCTCCGGGAATTTGCGGAGGACGGGCGCAAAGCTTACAAGTAAATAATGAGACAAATGTTCGTGAAAGCTGCTGCCATATTGGGAGTTTCCCTGAGTGGCGCGGACCCGACGCACCGGACCGGCAAACGTTACCATTCGCGCGCCGGTCGGGGCCGCGCGCCGCCATATCGGGCGGATTCCGGCCCCGGCCCGGGCTAACCCGCCCGACTGCTCCATCGCCGACGCAAAGCCTACCCGGCCCTCGTGCTACGGCGCCAGTTCGACCCCAAGGCGACGCGCGATCCGCGCCGTCCGTTTGAAACGAGATTGATGATGCACGCACCTGTTTCACAAACCCGATCGTTTACGACGGTCTTCCTCATCGAAATGTGGGAGCGCTTCGGCTACTACGGCATGGCCGCGCTTCTGGTCCTCTTCATGGTCGACCGGCTCGGTTTCACCGACAGCCATGCGAACCTGACCTGGGGCGCGTTTACCGCGCTCGTCTACGCGTCGCCGTCCATCGGCGGCTGGATCGGCGACAAGGTGCTCGGCGCCCGTCGCACGATGATCATCGGCGCGGCCGTGCTGTGCGCCGGCTACCTGATGCTGGCGGTGCCGAACGACGCGCTGGCGTACATGTACGCTTCGCTCGGCGTGATCGTCGTGGGCAACGGCCTGTTCAAGGCCAACGCGGCGAACCTCGTGCGCCGCATTTACGAAGGCGACGACGCGCGCATCGACAGCGCGTTCACGATCTACTACATGGCGGTCAACATCGGCTCGACCGTGTCGATGCTCGCGACGCCGTGGATCAAGGATCACTGGGGCTGGCACACCGCGTTCGCGGTCTGCTGCGGCGGCATGCTGTTCGCGATCCTGAATTTCATGCTGATGCACCGCACGCTCGCGCACATCGGCTCGCAGCCCGACGACGAACCGATCCGCTGGAAGCGCCTCGGCGGCGTGGCGGCAGGCGGCGTCGCGCTCGCGCTGATCACGCTGTACGTGCTGCAGCACAAGCAGCTCGCGGTCGCGAGCGTGTGGGCGGCCGCGTTCGCGATTCTGGCGATCTTCGCGTACATGATCGCGAAGTCGGAGCGTTCGGAGCGGGCGGGCCTGATCGCCGCGCTGGTGCTGATCGGCCAGGTGATCCTGTTCTTCATCTTCTACGTGCAGATGTCGACGTCGCTGACGCTGTTCGCGCTGCGCAACGTCGATCCGCGCTTCATCCTGTTCGGCACGACGCTGTTCACGTGGAGCGCCGCGCAGTTCCAGGCACTGAACCCGATCTGGATCATGATGCTGAGCCCGGTGCTCGTGTGGATCTACAACGCGTTCTCGAAGAGCGGCCGTGACCTGCCGGTCGCGGCGAAATACGCATTCGGCTTCGGCGCGGTGGCCGCCGGCTACCTGGTGTTCACGATCAGCGGCCGCTACGCGGTGGACGGTCGCGTGTCGTCGTGGTTCATGGTGTGGGGCTACGGCCTCTACTCGCTCGGCGAACTGCTGGTGAGCGGCCTCGGCCTCGCGATGATCGCCCGCTACGTGCCGGCGCGCATGAGCGGCTTCATGATGGGCGCGTATTTCGTCGCGACGGGTGTGTCGCAGTACCTCGGCAGCGTCGTCGCGAACTTCGCGCAGATGCCGTCGCACGACCTGCCGGCCACCGAATCGCTGCCGCTCTATCTGTCGCTGTTCGAGAAGCTCGGCTGGCTCGCCGCGATCGGCATGCTGCTGGCGCTGCTGCTGCTGCCGATGATGAACCGCCTGTCGCGCCAGCATCAGCGCTGCGCGGACGAGCGCCGCGAGGAAGAAGCGGTGCAGGCGCAGGCGATGGCCTCGGCTCAGTAAGTACTATCCCTCGGCGTGCGGCGTGCACGCCACATTCTCCCGCCGGCGCGGCCAGCACGTCCTACACTGGTTGCAACGGCGCAACCGTTCCATCGCGGTGCGCACTGGCGGGAGAAGATCATGAAAAGCAAAACGACTCGGCTCTTGAGGATACTGTCGGACATCCGGCACGCGCAGCGCTGCACCGCATTGCGCGCGGCCCGGGCCGCGGCCGAAGCCGACGCGGTGCTCGCGCAGCAGGACGATCCGAAGTCCGACGAACGCGACGACGCAGAATCCGACGACGCGACGGCGGTCCCCCGCTCCCGCATCGGCTCACCTCACTGAGCGCACCAACGCCGCGCGGGCCCTTGCGTGCCGCCTGCGCGCGCTCCCGTGCCGCTCATGCGGCCGCGCCGCGCCAGCGCGCGAACCACGATCCCGACCCGGCCACGGCCATCATCAGCCCGACCGCGCACGCGTCGGCCGCGAGGCCCACGCCGATATGCCGCAGCTCGGCGCCGTTCGCAACCGGATGCAGCAGCGAATCGATGACGAGCGAGATCGCCGCGCCGGCGACGAAGCAGATCAAGCCGCGCCGGCCGACCGCGACGACGGGCTGCACCGCTTGCGCAACGCGCGCGATCCAGCCGTAGCGCACGCAGTCGGCTATCAGCCACGCGAGCGCCGCGAAGCTCACGATGCGCGGCAGCGCGAGATCGCGCTTGAGCACCCCTTCCGGCACCGGCAGCCCCGAGAACAGCTTGTAGCCCGCGCAACCGAGCACGATCGCGCACGCGACGCCGGTCGCCGCGGCGCTCCAGCGCCCGATCGCCCGAGCGCGACACATTGACGATACGAAGCTGGCGACGCGGCCAGCGTGACGTCCGTGCGGCGCCAGTTCGACGCCAGGATCGAGGATTCGACTTCGCCGAACGCGGGGCGCGCAGGCCGTTTCCCCGCGGCCGTCGTGCGGCGGGAGATGGCGCTCAGCGACCCTCAGCGACGCGCGGGCAGGCGCCGCATCAGGATCGTGCTGTGCCACGCCGTCAGCGCGACGGCGACCCAGATCGGCGCGTACGTTGCGAGCTGCGCGACGCTCAGCGTCTCGCCGAGCAGCAGCAGCGACACCGCGACGAGCAGCACGGGCTCGACGTAGCCGAGAATGCCGAACAGCGCCATCGGCAGCATCCGGCTGGCCTTCAGATAGCTCGCGAGCGCGAGCGTGCTGAGCACGCCGAGCCCCGGCAGCAGCGCGGCCCACAGCAGCGGATGGCTGGCGACCGGCGTCGGGCTCGTCGACACCATCGCGAGCGCGACCGGACACAGCAACACGATCTCGACCGCGAACGCGGCCAGCGAATCGGCGTTGATCCGGCGGCGCAGCACGAAATACGGCGGATAGCCGAGTGCGACGACGAGCGTCGGCCACGCGAACGCGCGGGTCGCCCACACCTCGTGCGCGACGCCGAGCGCTGCTAAGGCGACCGCCGCCCATTGCAGCGGATCGAGTCGTTCGTGATAGTAGAAGCGGCCGACGAGCACCATCGTCAGCGGCAACAGGAAATAGCCGAGCGACACTTCGAGCATGCGCCCGTGCAACGGCGCCCACAGGAACAGCCACAGCTGCAGGCCTAGCAGCGCCGCGCTCGCCGGCAGCGCGATCAGCAGGCGCCGGTTACGCACGCTGCGTCGAACGAGCTCGACGAGCGCGGGCCAGCGGCCGCGCAGCGCGATCAGCGCGAGCGCGCCCGGTGCGGTCCACACTATGCGCCACGCGAAGATGTCGAGCCCCGTGAGCGGCGCGAGCAGTTTCGCGTAAGCGGACATCAGCGCGAACAGCGTCGACGCCAGCACCGACAGCATGATGCCGCGCCCGGCCTCCGGATACCCCGTCATGTTGTTTTCGCCTTACTGCTGCTGGAAGCGATCGAAGCGCCTTTCGATCAGACGTTCCTCGAACGTGACCTCGGTCACGCGTGCGCCCGGCGGCCCGTGGCGCAGCCACGCGAGCATCCGGTCGATCTGCGCGCCGGAGCCCTGGATCATGGCCTCGACGCTGCCGTCCTCGAGATTCGCGACCCAGCCGCGCAGCTTGAGTGCATGCGCCTCGCGCACCGTCGCGTGACGGAAGCCGACGCCCTGCACGACGCCGCGCACCCGCACGTAGTAGGTCTCGATCCGTTCGTCCAGTTCATTACGGCTCATCGCGTCGCCCTCCTGTTGCATTCAAGCCCGGCATTGTAGTCGCGTCGGCCGCTTCATACACGCGCCCGGCACGCCGGCCATCCTCCTCCGCCCGGTGCGGCCGCCCGCGCGGCGCTCGCGTCGCCGTGCGCGCCGACCACGTACAATCTCGCCGACGCACAACCGCCGCGCCGCCCGCGCGCGGCCCTGAAGGAAACGCATGACTGATACCTCCCGCGATCTCGTTCTCGTCACCGGCGCGTCCGGTTTCGTCGGCTCGGCCGTCGCACGCATCGCGCAGCAGAAAGGCTATGCGGTGCGCGTGCTGGTGCGCCCGACCAGCCCGCGCACGAACGTCGCGGATCTCGACGCCGAGATCGTCACCGGCGACATGCGCGACGAGACGTCGATGCGCGCCGCGCTGCGCGGCGTGCGCTACCTGCTGCACGTGGCGGCCGACTACCGGCTGTGGGCACCGGATCCGGACGAGATCGAGCGCGCGAACCTCGAGGGCGCGGTCGCGACGATGCGCGCGGCGCGTGCCGAAGGCGTCGAGCGGATCGTCTACACGAGCAGCGTCGCGACGCTGAAGGTCACGAGCGCCGGCGATCCGTCCGACGAAAATCGGCCGCTGACCGCCGAGCAGGCGATCGGCGTGTACAAGCGCAGCAAGGTGCTGGCCGAGCGCGCGGTCGAGCGGATGATCGCCGACGAAGGGCTGCCGGCCGTGATCGTCAACCCGTCGACGCCGATCGGCCCGCGCGACGTGAAGCCGACGCCGACCGGCCGCATCATCGTCGAAGCCGCGCTCGGCAAGATTCCCGCGTTCGTCGATACCGGCCTGAACCTCGTGCACGTCGACGACGTCGCGCACGGCCACTTTCTCGCGCTCGAGCGCGGCAGGATCGGCGAGCGCTACATCCTCGGCGGCGAGAACCTGCCGCTGCAGCAGATGCTGGCCGACATCGCGCAGATGACGGGCCGCAAGGCGCCGACGATCGCGCTGCCCCGCTGGCCGCTCTACCCGCTCGCGCTCGGCGCGGAGGCCGTCGCGAAGTTCACGAAGAAGGAACCGTTCGTGACCGTCGACGGGCTGCGGATGTCGAAGAACAAGATGTATTTCACGTCCGCGAAGGCGGAGCGCGAGCTCGGCTACCGCGCGCGTCCGTACCGCGAAGGGCTGCGCGACGCGCTCGACTGGTTCGGCTCGGCGGGCTACCTGAAATAGCACAACGCGGCGTGCTTCACGCCGCTTTGCGCATTTTGTTACACGTCACCGACGGACCGGCACCGGCGCAGCGGTTAAAATCGCGGGTCTTACGCAGAGAAGACACGCATGAACCTGAACGATCAGATCGATTCGCTCAACGCGGGCGTCGATCAGCTGCTTCACGATCACCACGCCGCGCAGCAGGCGGCACGCAGCGCGGAAGCGTTCGCGCGCGCCGCCGCGGCGCAAGCCCAGGCCGCCGCCGAGCGTCACGCCGCGGCGGAAGCCGAAGCGCAGGCCGCCGCGCAGCGCCACACGGCCGCAGCCGCCGACGCCACCGCCGCGCAGCAGCGCCACGCCGATGCCACCGCCGCGGCCGAAGCCGCCGCCCAACGCCACAACGAAGCCGCCGCGCAGGCCGAAGCCGCCGTCCAGCGGCACGCCGAAGCGACCGCGCTGACCGAAGCGCTCGCGCAGCGTCACGCGGATGCGGAAGCCGCGTCGCAGCGCCACGCGGCCGCGATCGCCGAAGCCGAGGCCGCCGCGCAACGTCATCACGCCGCCGCGACCGAAGCGGAAGCCGCCGCGCAGCGCCATGCCGCGGCCACCGCGGAAGCCACGGCCGCCGCGAAACGCCACGCGGATGCGACCGCCGAAGCCGAGGCCGCGACGCAACGCCACGCGGCCGCGATCGCCGAGGCCGAAGCGCTCGCGCAGCGTCATCTGCAAGCGATCGCGGAAGCGGAAGCCGCCGCGCAGCGCCACGCCGATGCGACCGCCCAAGCGCAAGCCATCACGCAGCGCCACACCGAAGCCATCGCGCAGGCCGACGCGGCCGCGCAACGCCACGCGCAGGCAACTGCCGAGGCGGAGGCCGTCGCGCAACGCCACAGCGAAGCGATCGCGCAGGCCGAAGCGGCCGCCGAGCGTCACGCGAAGGCGATCGCCGACGCGGAAGCGCTCGTCGCAGCCGTGGTGAACGACGCGGCGACGACCGCGGTCGCGTCGGAAACCGCGACGGCCGTCGCGGCCGAAGTCGTCGAACCGGTTGTCGAGCAGGCCGCCGCGCCCGTGGCGGAGACCACCGAACCGGCAACCGTCGAAGCAGTCGCTGCCGCGTCGGCGGACACGGTCACCGACGTCGTCGCGACGACCGCCGCCGACACCGCGATCGAAGTCGCCCCCGCCGCCGAAGCAGCGAACGCGCCCGCGGACAAGGCGACGCTGCACGTCGCTCGCCCGTCGCAGAACGAACTGACGCTGACCGTCAACGGCCAGTCGATCACGCTGCACCCGGAGCAACTGGGCCAGCTGATCGAGGAACTCGCGCACGCGCGCGCGTCGATGCAGCCGGAACCGCCGCCCGGCATCCCGGCCGGCTGGCGCTTCGTGACGACGAAGAACCCGACGATGGCCGTGCAGAAGCAGTCGAACGGCGACCGCCTGCTGGTCGCGCGCCACACCGGCTACGGCTGGGTGCCGTTCACGTTCTCGCCGGACGTCGTGATCCAGATGTACATGATGCTGACGCAGCGGTAAGCACGCGCAGCGCCGCCGCAAAAGAAACAGCCCGATCGGTTCGCACCGATCGGGCTGTCTGTTTTTTGAAGTCCCGGAGGTCAGCCGGCACGCGCCGGCGGCACTCGGTTCAACGCTCCACCGGCGCCTGCACCCGCGCCTTCCACTGGCCGCCCTTGCCGCGCCAGTAGCGCCACGCGGACGCGAACGTCGCACCGACGTAGAACAGCGCGACGAGCGGCAACGCGGGCGCCCACAGCGGCGAGCGCCGGTAGTAGCGCAGCATCGGCGCATACGCGGTGCACATCGACGCCCACGCAAGCCACGCCGGCCACGCGCGCGCGCCGTAGACCAGCGAGGCGACGGGCGGCACGAGGTAGATGATCGTCATCCCGAGCAGCGTGCCTGCGAGCAGCAGCGGCGAATAATGGAGCTGCGTGAACGCGGTGCGCGCGATCATGTTCCAGATGTCGCGCCAGCTGTCGTACGGACGCAGCGACACGCTGCGCTCGGCCAGATCGAGCCGGATCGGATGCCGGCCGCTACCGCGATGCTTGATCTGCGCGGCGAGGCTGCAGTCGTCGATCAGCGCGCCGCGGATCGATTCGATGCCGCCCGCCTCCTCGAGCGCGCTGCGCTTGACCAGCATGCAGCCGCCCGCGGCGCCGGCCGTCCGGTTGCGCGGATTGTTGATCCACGAGAACGGATAGAGCTTCGCGAAGAAGAACACGAACGCCGGGATCAGCGCCTTTTCCCAGAACGAATCGCAGCGCAGCCGCACCATCAGCGACACGAGATCGCGCTGCTCGCCCTGCGCGCGCGTGACGAGCTGGGCGACGGCGTCGGGCGGATGGCCGATGTCGGCATCCGTCAGCAGCAGGTAGTCGGCCGGCAACCCGAGCGTGCGCACCGCCGCGATGCCCTGCGACTGCGCCCATACCTTGCCCGACCAGCCGGCCGGCAGCGGCTTCGCGGCCAGCACCGTCAGGCGCTCGGCGCGGTTGATCGCGAGCGCGGCCGCACGGGCCGCGTCGGCGGTGCCGTCGTCGCTGTGGTCGTCGACGATGATCAGATGAAAATCGCCCGGATAGTCCTGCTCGAGCAACGACGTCGCCGCCTGCGCGATCACGTCGACCTCGTTGCGCGCCGGCACGACCGCGACGACGGCCGGCCAGCCCGCCTCTGCCGCCGCGCCGCGCGCCTGCGGCGGCAGCGCCCGCGCGGGCCGCGCGCGCCAGAAGCCGCCGCGCGCGACGAGCAGCACGATCCAGATCAGCAACGACAGGCCGGACACCAGGAAGGTAATCGCCAGCATCATCGGCAAGCCTCCTGCCGGACACCGGTGCGAGCCGCCCGACCGGCGGCAGCGCGCGATCGTTCGACCATAATCAGGGTCGGAGTAGAAACGCCCATGACCGCACAGGCAGCAGGGCAATACGCGTAAGAATCGACGGTCATCGAATGGCCTTGAAATGAGCGCGACGGCGGGCAGCCGGGACCGGCTGCCCGCGAAACCGCGCAGTTTACCGGGTTCCGCGCGCGCGAGCGCCGACGCGGTTCGGCTACGGATGCAACACGGTGTATACAGGACCAGAGCACGGACGGCCCGATAGGGTTAAAATGCGCGACTAATTCGGGGTTCCGGGGCCTGGCCTGGCCGGTTCGTTCCTGCCTTCATAACATCAAGCCGGGGCGAGCGAGCTGTGCCAGCTCCTCGAACCCCGGCGTCTGTCGTCGGAGTTCGCTCACTTATGCGAGTCATCCTTGCCCAGCCCCGCGGCTTCTGTGCGGGGGTTGTCCGTGCGATCGAAATCGTCGATCGCGCGCTGCAACAGCACGGCGCGCCGGTCTATGTGCGTCATGAGATCGTTCATAACCGGCATGTCGTCGAAAACCTGCGTAATAAAGGGGCACGATTCGTTGAGGAACTCGACGAGGTGCCGCACGGCGCCGTGGCGATCTTCAGCGCGCACGGTGTCGCCCAGACGGTCGAACGCGACGCCGAAACGCGCGGGCTCGACGTGCTGGACGCCACTTGCCCGCTCGTCACGAAAGTGCACGTGCAGGGCCGCCAGTACGTCGCGGCGGGCCGCCGGCTGATCCTGATCGGCCATGCGGGCCATCCGGAAGTCGAAGGCACGATCGGCCAGATTCCGGCCGAGGTGATCCTCGTGCAGAGCGAGGCCGAAGTCGATACGCTGACGCTGCCGGTCGATACGCCGGCCGCGTACGTCACGCAGACGACCCTGTCGGTCGACGACACGCGCGGCATCATCGAAGCGCTGCAGCGCCGGTTCACCGACATCGTCGGCCCGGACACGCGCGACATCTGCTACGCGACGCAGAACCGCCAGGCCGCCGTGCGCGAACTGAGCGGCCAGGTCGACGTGCTGCTGGTCGTCGGTGCGACGAACAGCTCGAACTCGAACCGCCTGCGCGAGATCGGCACCGAAAGCGGCGTGCCGAGCTATCTCGTCGCCGACGGCTCGGAAGTGAAGCCCGAATGGTTCGCGGGCGTGCAGACGGTCGGCCTGACCGCCGGCGCGTCGGCACCCGAGGAAATGGTTGAGGATGTAATCGGCGCGCTGCGCGCGCTGGGGCCCGTCGATGTCACGACGATGGCGGGCCGTGAAGAAAAAGTCGAATTCAAGTTGCCGGCGAAGCTTACGCAAGCTGTCGCCCGCGAAGTTTAAGGAGGACAACTCTTGTCTATTCCGCTGCTCCAGCAAGTCCGCGTCGGCGCATACATCATGCGCCAACACCTGTCCGGCAACAAACGCTATCCGCTCGCGCTGATGCTCGAGCCGCTGTTCCGCTGCAACCTCGCGTGCAACGGCTGCGGCAAGATCGACTATCCGGACCCGATCCTGAACCAGCGCCTGTCCGTCGACGAATGCCTGGAAGCCGTCGACGAGTGCGGCGCGCCCATCGTGTCGATCGCCGGCGGCGAGCCGCTGCTCCACAAGGAGATGCCGGAGATCGTCAAGGGCATCATGAAGCGCAAGAAATTCGTGTACCTGTGCACGAACGCGCTCCTGATGGAAAAGAAGATGGACGACTACGAGCCGAATCCGTACTTCGTCTGGTCGGTCCACCTCGACGGCGACAAGGAGATGCACGACCATTCCGTATCGCAGGAAGGCGTGTACGACAAGGCGGTCGCGGCCATCAAGGAAGCGAAGCGCCGCGGCTTCCGCGTGAACATCAACTGCACGCTGTTCAACGATGCGATCCCCGAGCGCGTCGCGAAGTTCTTCGACACGCTCGAGCCGATCGGCGTCGACGGCATCACCGTGTCGCCGGGCTACGCATACGAACGCGCGCCGGATCAGCAGCACTTCCTGAACCGCGACAAGACGAAGAACCTGTTCCGCGAGATCCTGAAGCGCGGCGAAGGCGGCAAGCGCTGGTCGTTCAGCCAGTCGTCGCTGTTCCTCGACTTCCTGGCCGGCAACCAGACGTACAAGTGCACGCCGTGGGGCAACCCCGCACGCACCGTGTTCGGCTGGCAGAAACCGTGCTATCTGGTCGGCGAAGGTTACGTGAAGACCTTCAAGGAACTGATGGAAGACACGAACTGGGACAACTACGGCGTCGGCAACTACGAGAAGTGCGCGGACTGCATGGTCCACTGCGGCTTCGAAGCCACGGCCGTGATGGACACGATCGCGCATCCGCTGAAGGCGCTGCGCGTGAGCAAGAAGGGCATCAAGACCGACGGCCCGTTCGCACCGGACATCTCGATCGCGAAGCAGCGTCCGGCCGAGTACGTGTTCTCGCGCCACGTCGAGATCAAGCTCGACGAAATCCAGCGCGCCGGCAAGGGCAAGCTGCAGAAGCCGGCGAAGCCGGCAACGGCGGCTTAAGCGCGTGTCGCGGCGCGAGGGCTGACGCCCCCGCGCAGGCAGGCAGCAAGGAAGCGCCACGGAGTTCGCTCCGTGGCGCTTTTGTTTTGTCGGGCCTCGTCAAGGGGGCCGCCGCGCATCCGCGCACGCATCGGAATGCGCACGCCGCTCGCCTGGCCTAGTGTCGCGACTCCGCAGCCGCGATCAGCTGCCATGCGGTCGGGCCGGGATCGAGCAGCGGGTCGGACGGCGGATCGAGATCGTGCCGATGGGTTTCCTCGGACGGCAGCGTCTGCCACTTCGCAATGCCGATCTCGTCGCCGCACACGGTGCATCGATAGATACCCGCGATCTTCACTTCGCTGCCCGGCGGCAGGTTCTCGCTGAATGCGCGGCCGATTCCGCACGTGAAATAGCCGCCGATCCTGTATAGCGCCATCGCTCCTCCTGGCCGAAACGAATGCGTTCGCGCCGACACGCACGATCGTCGCAAACGCGAGGATGGATCGTCATCGACCGAGCCCGTTCGGCTCCTGTCGTGACATTAGACGGCAAGAGTCAGCCCCCCGTGAATGGGACTCGTATGAAACTCGGCCCGGGTGTCCGTCGCGTGGCCGCCGCTCAATGCAGAACGGCCGGCTCCCGCATCTTCGCCGCCGCGTGCGCGACCAGTGCCGGCTGTTCGGCCGACGCAAACGTGCAGACGTGGTTCCATAGCTCGGCGAGCCGATGTCGCGTGAGCGTCGCGACGCACGCGTCGTTCGCGGCAAGCACGCGCTCGAGCACCGCGCATTCGTCGTCGTGCAGCGTCCATGCGCCGTTTTGCGCGGCGCGCGCCACGCTCGCGTCGAGCACGCGCTCCGCGTCGACGCAGAGGTCGATGCTCGCATCGGGGAATACCGCATCGTCGAGCGCGAGGAACACCAGATAGACGCTCGTGCGCAGTCGCATGAGCAACGCTTCGCTGCCGTGCTCGCCGCGCAGCGCGACGAGCGCCATGTGGCATTTCAGCGAGATGTCGCGCACATGGGCGGGCGGCAGCGGCAGCAGCCACTCGCGCGTCAACGGCGGGCGGCGACGGCCTTTCCGGACGGCCTTCATGATGCGTCCTCGCTTGCGGCAACGTCGTCCGCATCGAATGCCGGCCACCCGGTGCGGCACCCGACGGCACCGCGGCCTGCGTCGCGATTGCCGCTCGCGCGGCGCCGCGCGCTGTACACGTCGTCCCGCCGCCGCGTCGCGCCCGCCGCCGGCAGCCGGCGAATCAGCGACGCGCGCAATGCAGCGGGGAGTCGGTTCGCGCCTGCCATGCTCGCCTCCCGCATCAGAACGTGTTCTCGCCCTTCAGGTAGTACGCGGTCTTCACGAAGAACGCCTTCACCGGATGACCGCTCTGCGCGTCGCGCGCCGCACGCTGTTGCATTGCCGCCTTCTCTTCTTGCGAGCGGTCGGGCAACGGGTTGTGCACCCGCTGGAGCGCACGCTGCATCGCGAGCGGATAGTTCTGGTTGCCGGCTGTCGTCGCACGATAGCCGGCGCGCGTCATCTGCATCAGCTGCACGTCGGTCTCGGCGCGCGCCTCCTTCCAGTTCAACGGTGCGGCGTTCGACTGCCACTCGGTATCGACGGACTGCGCGAAGCTCGCGACGGGCAGCACGGCAAGCGCGCCGGACAGGACAGCAAGGGAAACAAAGGATCGCATCATGGCCTCCAGATGGTTGCTTCCGCATCGATCTTGATGATCGATGCGGTGTAGTCATCGTATGCCGCGGGGCCGTGCGCTTGAATAGCCGATTCCGCAATTGATATTTTCGGCACCGGCAGCCGGGGTGCGGTCCGCGCATTTCGCCACTGCCGCCTGACCGGAATTTCTTTATTTCATTCAACTACCTGATCGCGTTTTCGCAGACGATTCGAAGCGGCACGTGAATCGCCTTTGCAGTTTTCGAAATGACATATTGCCGTCGGGATTTCAGCCGAAGGCCAGCCCGGCAACGTTTTCGGCGCGAGGCGGCATGCGTTGATGCTCGCGAGAAAAATCAATCGAACGAACCGGTTTCGCTGACGCGCGGCCAATCCTCCGCACCGATTTACCGCTCCGCGACAAGACGTGTCCGACGAGTAAGCGCGATAATTGCGCATCGGCCGTATGTCACGGCTCTCTCGCCTTCCCTATTCTTCACTCGAGTTCCGCCATGTCCGCCATCGACACCACCGGCATCGACAGTTGGCACGCACACGTCTACTTCGACGCCGCGAGTCGCGACGCGGCCTGGGCGTTTCGCCTCGTCGTCGAAGAACGGTTCGGCGCGATCATCGAGCTCGGCCGCTTTCACGAACGCCTCGTCGGCCCGCATCCGGCGTGGTCGTACCAGATCGCGTTCGACGCCGCGCGGTTCGACACCATCGTGCCGTGGCTCGTGCTGAATCACGGCGCGCTCGACCTCTTCCTGCATCCGAACACGAACGACGAACTGCGCGACCACCGCGACAGCGCTGTGTGGATCGGCAAGTCGCATGAACTGAATCTCGGCGCGCTCGCGGGCTGACGGGTGGCTTGCGCGACATCCACGTTTCGGTTCGCGCTGAAACGTCCGGCGGCGTTGCATCGATACAGTGGTTCCGTTATCCACGCTTGCCGGAACCCGTCATGACCCACGCCGACACCGATGCGCAACGCATCCATCGCGACTGGCACGCCGCCGTCGTCGCACGCGACCTCGACGCGTTGATGTCGCTGTACGCGCACGACGCGATCCTCGAAACGCCGCTGATCGTCGCCACGCTGCCCGATCAGGGCGCGGGCGTGCTGCACGGCAAGGCCGCGATCGGCGAGTTCTTCGCGGCGGGCCTGCGCAATCCGGGCAACCAGCTCGGACGCTGGCACCGCACGGGCACATTCTTCTCGAACGGGCGGCAACTCATATGGGAATATCCGCGCGAAACGCCGGAAGGCGATCAGGTCGATCTCGTCGAGGTGATGGATCTGCGCGACGGGCTGATCGCGCATCACCGCGTCTACTGGGGATGGGTCGGGTTCATGGCGCTGCGCGGCGCGGCACAAGCGGCCGGACGCGGATGACGCGCACCGTGCCGTCCACGCTCACGCAACGTACATCGCGACACTGACGAACTGGCACAGGCTGCCGGCCAGCACGAAAAGGTGCCAGATGCCATGCCCGTGGCGGATGCGCTCGTCGTTGATGAAGAAGTAGATGCCCGCGCTGTAGATGACGCCGCCGGCCACGAGCCATGCGGTACCCACCGGCGGCAACGCATGGATCAGCGGGCGGATCGCGACGAGCGCGAGCCAGCCCATCAGCACGTACAGCACCATCGACACGATGCGCGTGCGCCGTCCGAGCGTGAGCTCCTGCGCGATCCCGAATGCGGCGAGCCCCCAGCTCACGCCGAACAGCGACCAGCCCCACGGGCCGCGCAGCGTGACGAGCGCGAATGGCGTGTAGCTGCCCGCGATCAGCAGATAAATGGCCGAATGGTCGCACTTCTGCAGGATCGCCTTGAGCCGCGGGTTGCGCACGCTGTGGTACAGCGTCGAGATCGCGTAGAGCAGGATCAGCATCGCGCCGTACACGCTGAAGCTCACGATCTTGTAGGGATCGCGATCGAGCGCGCCCATCGTCACCAGCGCGACCAGCCCTGCCACCGACAGCACCGCGCCGACGAGATGGGAAATGCTGTTGAAACGCTCACCGACATGCACGACGGATTCTCCTGCCCGGATTCATCGAAAAAAACAAAAACCCTATGATACCGGCGCGCCGAGCGAGCCAGGCTGAAGCCGGTCAAACGCCGCGGCGACGGCCGGGCCGTGCGCGCCGCCCGGCCCCAAAGAAAAAAGCGCCGCGAATGCCTTCGCGGCGCTTCCTGGTCCGTCACCGGACCGCCCTACCGGGCGGCTTCACCGGCCTGGTTCAGCAACACTTCCCCGCCCCCGACCCGTACCGCGCATTCTGACGCTCGCGGAAGAATTCCTCGTACGTCATCGGCTCGCGGTCCGGATGGGTTTCGCGCATGTGCGCGACATAGGTGTCGTAGTCGGGTAGGCCGACCATCAGCCGCAACGCCTGCCCGAGGTAACGCCCCGCGCTGCGCAGGTCGCCGCCGAGATCGCTGAACATCGCGGCCTCCCGTTATCGTCCGCTGCCGAGCGCCTGCGCGGCCGGCATCGGCTCGTACGGCGTCTCGCGCACCGTCGGCTTCGACTCGCGGCGCGCGCGCAGCACGGCAAGCAGGCCGTACACCGCGATCGCCACGACGACGAAGATGAACAACCCGGCCAGCGCCGCATCGATGTAGTCGTTGAAGATGATCCGTTTCATCTGCGCGATCGACTTCGCCGGCGCAAGCACCTTGCCTTCGTCCACCGCGGCCTGCAGCTTCGCGGCGTGCGCGAGGAAGCTGACCTTCGGATTCGAATCGAAAATCTTCTGCCAGCCGGCCGTCAGCGTGCAGATCAGCAGCCACGCGGTCGGCACGAGCGTCACCCATGCATAGCGCTCGCGCTTCATCTTGAACAGCACGACGGTGCCGAGCACCAGCGCGATCGCGGCGAGCATCTGGTTCGAGATGCCGAACAGCGGCCACAGCGTGTTGATGCCGCCGAGCGGATCGACCACGCCCTGGTACAGGAAGTAGCCCCACGCGGCCACGCACAGCGCGGTGGCGACGAGGTTCGCGGGCAGCGACTCGGTGCGCTTGAGCGCCGGATGGAACGTGCCGAGCAGGTCCTGCAGCATGAAGCGGCCCGCGCGCGTGCCGGCGTCGACGGCCGTCAGGATGAACAGCGCCTCGAACAGGATCGCGAAGTGATACCAGAACGCCATCATCGCTTCGCCGCCGATCACCTGGTGCAGGATGTGCGCCATGCCGACGGCCAGCGTCGGTGCGCCGCCCGCGCGCGCGATGATCGTCGTCTCGCCCACGGCCTTCGCGGTCTGCGTGAGCATGTCGGGCGTCAGCACGAAGCCCCATTGCGTGACCGTGTTCGCGACGGCTTCCGGCGTCGAGCCGAGCACGGCCGCCGGCGCGTTCATCGCGAAGTAGATGCCCGGCTCGATCACGCACGCGGCGACGAGCGCCATGATCGCGACGAACGATTCCATCAGCATCGCGCCGTAACCGATGAAGCGCGCGTTGGATTCGTTGTCGATCAGCTTCGGCGTCGTGCCCGACGAGATGAGCGCGTGGAAACCCGACACCGCGCCGCACGCGATCGTGATGAACAGGAACGGGAACAGGTTGCCCGACCACACCGGGCCCGTGCCGTCGACGAACTTCGTCAGCGCGGGCATCTTCAGTTCCGGTGCGACGACCAGGATGCCGATCGCGAGGCCGAGGATCGTGCCGATCTTCAGGAACGTCGACAGGTAGTCGCGCGGCGCGAGCAGCAGCCACACCGGCAGCACCGATGCGACGAAGCCGTAGCCAATCAGGATCCACGTGAGCTGCGTGCCGCTGAACGTGAACCACGCGGCGATCGCCGGCGAGGCGGCCACGTTCTGACCGAACGCGATCGCCGCCATCAGCCCGACGAAGCCGATGATCGACACTTCGCCGATGCGGCCCGGACGGATGTAGCGCGTGTAGATGCCCATGAACAGCGCGATCGGAATCGTCGCGGCGACGGTGAACGTGCCCCACGGCGAATTCGTCAGCGCCTTCACGACGATCAGCGCGAGCACCGCGAGGATGATCACCATGATCAGGAACGCGCCGAACAGCGCGATCACGCCGGGCACCGTGCCGAGCTCCATCTTGACGAGGTCGCCGAGCGAGCGGCCGTCGCGGCGCGTCGAGATGAACAGCACGATGAAGTCCTGCACCGCGCCGGCGAACACGACGCCGGCCAGGATCCACAGCATGCCGGGCGTGTAGCCCATCTGCGCGGCGAGCACGGGGCCGACGAGCGGCCCGGCGCCGGCGATCGCGGCGAAGTGATGGCCGAACAGCACGTACTTGTTGGTCGGTACGTAGTCGAGGCCGTCGTTGTATTTGACCGCCGGCGTCATCCGCAGCCCGTCGAGCTGCATGACCTTGCTGGCGATGAAACGGCTGTAGAAGCGATATGCGATCAGATACACGCAGACGGCGGCGATCACGATCCATAGCGCGCTGACGCGTTCGCCGTGCGCAAGTGCGATCGTCCCGAATGCGAACGCGCCGAGCAGCGCGACCGCGATCCAGAGCAGGGTACTGGAAGCCCGATTCATGGCGTCTCCTGGTCTCCAATGTGTTTTTGAGTGGATGCGGCGAGGGGCCGAACCCGCGTGACGTCGATGCGTCGCGCCGCGTCTCGTGAAAGCCGCGGCGTTGGGCCGTAGTATTCCGCGCGATGGGGGCGGCTTACAAGCGCACAACTACGTATGCGGGGCTACGTAGAATTACGTAGACAGGGAGGATGAGCGTGCGCGGCGGTGATGGATCGCCGCACGGCGCGACGTGACGTGACGTGACACTCGGCCGGCCCGGCACATCGCGCGCCGGGCCGGGCCGCATGCATCAATGCATCAATGCTTGTCGTCGACCTTCTTCGGCTTCGGCGCCGCCGGCACCTTCGCGTACTGGAACGCCGGCGTGGCCTTCAGTGCATCCTTCGTCGCGCCCGGCAGGTAGATGTTGCCGTTGCGCACGTCGAGCGACGCGATCGGCACCGCGACGTCATGCGCGGCCACGCCGAGGAAGCCGCCGGCCGACACGATCGCCGCCGACACCGAGCCGTCCGGCGCGACGATCAGGTCGCGCACCGTGCCGACTTTCTGGTTCGCGTCGTTGTACACGACCTTGCCGAGCACGCTCTTCTTCACGCTCCAGCCTTCGAGCAGCGCCTGCGATTGCTCGACGGTCACGCTGAGCGGCTGCGCGCCGGCAATCTGCGCGTGCGCGCTCACGCTCGATGCGAGGACGGTTGCTGCGATGAGGGTCTTGTAGAACTTCATGTAGTTTGCACTCCGGTGCGGTTGTTGTTGATTCCGGGAGCGAAGCGACGCGGGCGCAACGGCCGATCGGTGGGCACCCCGCGCTTCGTCGGTCGCGTGGCGGCCGGCCGCGCCGCCACTGCGTGTGTGCATGACGGACCAGCATGGCCGGACCGCAGTGCAACACGGCTTGCATGGTAGCGACATTCGCCGAATTGTGCGTCCAGCGTGCAACGCGGCAGGCGGATAGCCGGACCAGGATCAAAGACCATGCGGATAGAGTTCGCGCGCCGCGCGGAAACAGCGACGCCGCGGCATGTCGATCAGGAGAACATGGCAGACTGTCAACCGGCGTCACCGGTGCATCGAACTACGCGGCGGGCGCCACCCCTCCGCGCTGGCCCGCAGCCACGCCCGTCACGCGTTGCGCGAATACACCCGGCGATGCCGCACCGCCTCGGCCAGCACGTCGAGCACCGGCTCGGTCTGCGACCAGCTCAGGCACGCATCGGTGATCGACACGCCGTACTGCAACGGCACGCCCGGCTTCAGATCCTGACGCCCGGCCTCGAGATGGCTCTCCACCATCACGCCGACGATCCGGTGCTCGCCCTGCGACAGCTGTCGCGCGAGATCCTGCGCGACGTCGATCTGCCGCTCATGCGACTTGTTCGAGTTCGCATGCGAGCAATCGACCATCACCTGCTCGCGCAAGCCGCTCTTGCGCAGCACTGCACAGCTCGCCTCGACGTGTTCGGCGTCGTAGTTCGGCCCGTTCTTGCCGCCGCGCAGGATCACGTGCGCATCGTCGTTGCCGCGCGTCTCGAAGATCGCGGCCATCCCCATCTTCGTCATCCCCATGAACGCGTGGCTCGCGCGGGCGGCGACGATCGCGTCCGACGCCACCTGCACGCCGCCGTCGGTGCCGTTCTTGAAGCCGATCGGGCAGCTCAGCCCCGACGCGAGCTGGCGATGGCTCTGGCTCTCGGTCGTGCGCGCACCGATCGCGCCCCACGCGATCAGGTCGGCAATGTATTGCGGGCTCAGCAGGTCGAGGAATTCGGTCGACGCCGGCAGGCCCAGCGCGTTGATGTCGAGCAGCAGTTGCCGCGCGGCGCGCAGCCCTTCGTTGATGCGGAAACTGCCGTCCAGGCGCGGATCGTTGATGTATCCCTTCCAGCCGACCGTCGTGCGCGGCTTCTCGAAGTACACGCGCATCGTGATCAGCAGGTCGTCCTTCAGCGCATCGGCGGCGGCCTTCAGGCGGCGTGCGTAGTCGAGCGCCTGATCGTGGTCGTGAATCGAGCACGGGCCGACGACGAGCAGCAGCCGGTCGTCGCGGCCGTGCAGGATGTCGCCGATCGCGCGGCGCGTGTCCTCGACGAGCGTCTGCGTGGCGGCGGGCACCGGCAGCTCGTCCTGCAGCAGCGCGGGGGAAATCAGCGGACGCACGGCGCCGATGCGGACGTCGTCGATGCGCGTGGTGTCCTGCGTCGCGTCGGCGCTGCCTACCTCGCGATCGTGGGAAGGATTGTCGAGGTTCTGCATGGGAATTCTCCGGGGGACGTCTGGAATGATTGCAGGCTCGATTATGGCACTCGCGCCGGCCGGCACGCCGCTCGCGCGGAACTGCCGCGCCATCGCGCACATTGCGACGCGAGCCGGCCGTTCGGCCGAGTGGTTGCATGTCGCCGAAGTACCGTACGATCGTGGCTGTCCCCTGCCGATTGGGGCCCTCGTTTGACGCCGGCGGCACGACGCACCGTCCGTCCGTGATTGATCGTTTGCAATTTGACCCGACCCGCCAAGATGACCGTATCCGAACTGCTCAGCGCCATCCGCCAGCCCTACGCCGACCTGCTCGCGCAAGCGGCGGCGCAACCGGTGACCGTCGTCGAACCGGCCTACCGGAAAGCCGACGGCACGCTGGCCACCGAAGGCCCGCTCGCGCTGCCGTGCCGCGCCGATCTCGTTCACACCGGAGGCGAATCGACCGGTCAGCCGGCGATGGTCGACTCGACCGCGCAACTGGATTTCGAACCGTTCGCGTTCGAACTCGACACGGCGGCCGTGTCGATCCGGCCGTTCGTGTGGGACTGGGTGAGGGTCGAGGTCGACGGGCCCGACGAAGCCGCGGCCACCGACGCGTTCAAGGCATGGTTCTTCGCGTGGTTCGACACCGACGACGCACGCGTGCCGACCGAGGACGGCCTGCACGGCGTCGTTCACTATCTGTCGGAGCCGGTACGCACGGAGCACGGATGGCATGTCAACGCGGACCTCGGTTCGGCGCCGGGTGCGGCCATCGAGGACCTGCTGTTCCGGCTCGTCGCCGCGGGCGCCACGCGAATCGTGCTCGGTTGATGCCGCACTTTACCCTTCGTCGGATCATGATGAAAAAAACCCTTATCGCCCTACTGCTCTTCGCGTCACTGCCTGCGTTCGCCAAGGTTTCCACCGACGTGTACTGCTTCAAATCGGACGGCGACAAACCCGTACGCTTCGAGATGCGCACCTACTACGACGACGCCGTCGATTGGTCGGGCGGCATGGTCCGCTATGCGAAAGCGAAAACGGCCCTGCCGCTGGTGGTCGAGCACGTCGATGAGGAAGTGCTCGTCGAAGGCCGCCCGCACCAGTTCACGACGACCTGGGTCGAAATGGTGGACGGCAGGATCAATGGGCGGTACGAGATGATGTCGCAGGGTGCGATGATCTATTCGATGACCTATACCAGCGCGCGCACCGGCAAGCGAACCGCGTTCAGCAGGGCACTCGACGTCGACGCCTCCGAACAAACCGGGTGCCGCTGGTGATGCGCCCGCTAATCCGGTTTGTGCTGGTGCTGATCGCGCTGCGCGCGGGGGCAGCCGACGCCGCGCCGCGCGTGGTCTATCGCGGCATGCTGCAAGGCGCCGGCGAGGTCGTCATGGAGCTCGATCGCCGAGCGGCGGCGGACGGCACAGTCTCGGGCCGCTATTTCTATACGCAGTACGGTGTCGACATTCCACTGCACGGCAAGCCCGCGCAGCTCGTCGAGCCGCTCGAGCGCACCGCGTTGCCGGACGAGGTGCGCGACATGACGCGAAACAACGGCAACGCCGACTTCGAGCATCCGGCGGCGACCTGGCGCGGCACGCAGGACAAGGACGGCTATCGCGGCCGGTGGACCGACGCGCGTACCGGCAAAACGCGGAACTTCACGCTGCGACGCATCGCCGAATACGATCCCGATGCGGTTGCGCCCGGCTCCGTCGAAGCGATCACCGATCGCATCGCCGGCGGCGTCGGCAGCGGCATCGCAAGCGGCGCGGCCATCGACATGCGGCAGGCGCCGTATGCGACGCTGAAGCTCGCCGGGCACGCACAGCCGGCCGGCCGCGAAATCGGCGACGGCACCGTCGCATACCGGATGTGGCGCGATCCGCGCACGAAACTCATGTATCCGCGTCTGAGCCGCCATCCCGATTCGGGGGTCATGGCACGGGTCAACCGCTTGCTCGAGCAGCAGCACTGGCAGATGAATCTCGCCGCGCTCGAATGCGCGTCGACGCGCTATACCGACGACGGGCCGGCCGCCGGCTCGCTCGGCGGCTTCGACGACGAACAGGTAACGGTCACGTGGCTGTCACCTGCGGCGCTCGGCATCGTGGAATCGGGCAGTACGTACTGCGGCGGCGCCCATCCGAACAATCACTACGATCCGGTCACCTTCGACCTGCTGCGCGGTGCGTACCTCGACTGGAATCGCGTGATCGATGCGGCTGCGGCGGGCACGGACGGCGATCAGGCAACGAGCCCCGCGCTGGGGCGTTTCATTACGCGGTTGCGCGACAGGGCCGAATCCGGCGCTCACCCCACGGATGACGACGGCGATTCAATGGCGTGCGCCGACGTGTTGCCGCAATATCTGGCGTTCGAGTTCGATGCGCCGGGCAAGCTGTCGTTCAGCGTCTCCGGCATCGGGCACGCGATGGGCGCCTGCCTCGGGCCGCAACTCGACGTGCCGTTCGCGGCGCTCGCGCCGATCCTGAGACCGGGCGGTTCACGCTATCTCGTCCCGGGCGTCAAGCTGAGGTAACGCAGCGATGCGGATGGTATCCGCATCACGCACCCCGCCGTGCAACGACGAGGCCAGCCGATGGGCAGGCACAGCCGCCATTTACGTCAGGACGCGTCGCCCGGCGCGTCGACATCGATCCCGAGTTCGGTCGCCATCCGCTGAACGAGCGCGTTCAGCCGCGCCACTTCATCCGCAAGCCGCTTCTGCTCGGCCTTCAGCGCCTCGAACTCGGACGGCGGAACGGAATCCGTGCCGCCACCGGTATCCGGACCGGCGAAGTCGGCGACGTTCACCTCGCCGCACATCAGGTGCATCCAGCGGTTCTCGCGCGCACCGGGCGCACGCGGCAGCCGGATCACGAGCGGCTGCGCGCGCGCCGCGAGTTCGTCGAGGAAGGCCTCGACCGACGAGATGTCCGCGAAGCCGTGCAGGCGGGTGCTGTTCAGGCGCAATTCGGCGGCCGTCTGCGGGCCGCGCAGCAGCAGGATCGTCAGCAGCGCGATCGCCTGGCTCGGGATGCCGAGCACGCGATTCATGTTGTGCTCGAAACGCGGCACGCGGCTGCTGCTGCCCTCCATCACGAGGCTCAGGTGCTTGAGACTGTCGAGCGCGGTCGTGACTTCGTCCTCGCTGACGTTCATCACCGGCGAGCGTGCGGTTTTCTGGTTGCAGCCCGCGGTCAGCGCATTCAGCGACAGCGGATAGGTGTCCGGCACCGTGTGCTGCTTCTCGACGAGCACCCCGAGAATGCGGGCCTCGAGAGGCGTGAGTTCGCGCAAGGCGCGTGGCGTGGGCATATCCGGCGTGGTGTTCATGGATGGCGTCGCAGCGTGCAGCAGGTGAAGGGAAACGTCGCGGCCCGTCCGGCGTCGCGAACGGGCGAGCCATATGATAGCTCGCGACGTGGGGCCCGGCGCCACTTGCCGCCGCGCCGCGCGCACTTGCCGCGGACGGCTTTCGTCCAACGTATCGGACGGGCGGCGGCGGCGCGCGACGATGCGTGCATTCGGCGCCGCGCATTCACGCTGCGTGGCCACGCGTTTGCGCGTCATGCAGGCCGGCGCTACGATACGCGTTCAGCCGGACAGGCGGCGCCGCACTCGGCCGCCTTCGAACGCCACGCCGGCACCGCGCATCGCCCGTCCCGCCCGCCGGGCTGCCGCGCATGCGCGCCACTCGCCACTCGTCAACACGGTTCAACCGTCCACTCGTTCACCACCATGACCGCATTCTCTTCAGCGCCGAACGTGCGCGCCATCGTTACCGGACACACGCGCGGCCTCGGCGCGTCGCTCGCGGAACAGCTGCTGCAGGAAGGCATCGCCGTGCTCGGCGTGTCGCGCAGCCGTCATCCGTCGCTCGCCGCGCAGGCCGGCGACCGATTCGCCGAAATCGAACTCGACCTGTCGGATACGTCGGCCGTCGCGACGTGGCTGGCCGGCGACACGCTGCGCAGCTTCGTCGACGGCGCGTCGATCGTGCTGCTCTTCAACAACGCGGGCATCGTCGATCCGATCGGGCCGCTCGACGCGCAGGACCCGGCGCTCGTCGCACGCGCGGTCGGCCTGAACGTCGCCGCGCCGCTGATGCTGTCGGCCGCGCTCGTGCAGGCGGCGTCGGCGCCGACCGAATGCCGGATCCTGCACGTGTCGAGCGGCGCGGCGCGCAACGCATATGCGGGCTGGAGCGTCTATTGCGCGACCAAGGCCGCGCTCGATCATCACGCACGCGCCGTCGCGCTCGACGGGAACCGCGCGCTGCGGATTGCCAGCGTCGCGCCGGGCGTCGTCGATACGGGCATGCAGGCGACGATCCGCTCGACCAGCGAAGAGAACTTCCCCCTGCGCGAGAAATTCGACCAGTTGAAGGCGAGCGGCGCGCTGTCGACGCCCGAGGCCGCCGCGCGGCACCTGATCGGCCATGCGCTGAGCGATGCGTTCGGCGCCGAGCCGACGGCCGACGTGCGGAACCTGCCGGCCGCGTAAGCTGCGCACGCGGCGCGTCAGCCTTCGAGCCGTTTCGTCCAGTCTTCCACCTGCCGCTCCGTCCGGCGTTTTTCGAGCATCTTGCGCCAGCCGGACGGCAATACCGGAACGCCGCACAGCGCATCGAGCGCGGCCATGTCGAGCGTGCGCCGGTACAGCACCTCGAGCACCGTCGACAGCGGCCATTGCGGATACCGGCGCTCGTGCAGCGCCAGCACCTCGCCCGGCGCCACCCAGCCTTCGTCCAGCACACGGTAGTACCAGCCGCTCCGACCGCTTTGCTGCACGAGCGCCGCCATGCGCGGATCGTCGAAACGCGCATTGAGCTTCCAGCACGGCTGCCGCGACTGCGACACTTGCAGCACGGCGCCGCCCAGCGTGAACACGTCGCCGAGACACACGTCGTGCTCGGTCACGCCGTGCGTCGACAGGTTCTCGCCAAAGGCGCCCGGCCGTCCGAGCACGTCACGCGCCCCGATCTGCGCGGACCACCACGCATAGTGGTCGTACGCATAGTGATGGACCGCCTTGTCGGGGCCGCCGTGATGCCGCGCATCGGCCTGCCCGTCGCCCGCGAAGCCGAGCGGGCCGAGCCACAGACGCGCGTCGACCGGCTGCTTGTCGATCGCACTCACGTGCGGCGTGCCGGCCAGCGGCCGGCTCGTGCCGACCCGCACCGCGGCGATCGGGACCGCGATCGCCGGCCGCGCGTCGCCGCTCATGCCGGCACACCGTCCGGCAGTGCCGCCAGCAGGCGTTCGAGCTCGCGCGTGCGCACGTCGCCGAGCGGCAGCAACGGCCGCCTCGGCTCGCCCGCGTCGAAGCCGCGCAGCCGCAACCCGGCCTTCACGGTCACCGGCAGGCCGCCGTCGGCGATGAACCGCAGCAGCGGCAACTGCGCGTGAAAAACCGCCCTGGCGCGCGCCAGATCACCCGCGCGCATCGCGTCGACCAGCGCAATCGGCAACGCGGCATTCAGGTTCGGCGCGGCCGTGCACCATCCGGCCGCGCCCGCGGCGAGCGCGGCAAGCGCCATCGGATTGCTGCCGTTGTAGAACGGGATCGTCCCGTCGCTCAACTGCGCGAGCCGGTGCATCCGCCCGATGTCGCCGGTGCTCTCCTTGACCATCGTCACGTTGTCGACGGTCCGGCAGATCGTCGCGATCAGGTCGGGCGACATGTCGACGCCGCTCGTCGCGGGGTTGTTGTACAGCATGATCGGGATGCCGATGGCGTCGCCGATCGCGCGGTAATGCGCGACGATCTCGTCGTTGCCGAGCGTCCAGTACGACACGGGCAGCACCATCACGGCATCGGCGCCTGCCCGTTCGGCGAAGCGCGCGCGGCGCACCGCGCCGGCCGTCGTGAGATCGGAGATGCCGACGACGGTCGGCACGCGCCGGCGCACCGCACGAATCGACGCGGTGGCGACCGCCTCCCATTCGGCGTCGGACAGGTACGCGCTCTCGCCGGTACTGCCCAGCGGCGCGATCGCGTGGACGCCATCGGCGATCAGGCGCTCGATCAGCGCATCGAGCGCCGGCAGGTCGATGCCGCCGTCGGCGGAGAACGGCGTAACCGGATAGGCGATGATGCCTTTCAGCAGGATGGACACGATGTGGATTCCTCAATGATGGATGGACGAGACGGAACCGATGCACCCGCTCATGCAATACAGTCCCGATGCGTGCGCAATGCGCGACGCGCGTAGTAGTCGAACGTCACGGCATCGCGCTTCGGCTTCGAAATCCAGTCGTGCGCTTCCCGCGCCAGCGCCGGCGGCACCGGCTTGATCTCGCCCGCCGACATCGCCAGCAGTTGCAGCTTCGCGGCGCGCTCGATCAGCAGCGCGAGAATGCAGGCTTCCTCGATCGTCCTGCCGACCACGAGCTGGCCGTGATGCGACAGCAGGATTGCACGCTTGCTGCCAAGCGCCTTCGAAATGATCTCGCCTTCCTCGTTGCCGACCGGCACGCCGGGCCAGTCCTTCAGGAACGCGCAATCGTCGTACAGCGGGCAGGTGTCCATGTGCGACACGACGAGCGGCTGCTCGAGCATCGACAGCGCCGCGACATGCGCGGGGTGCGTATGGATGATGCAGTTCACGTCCCGGCGCTCGCGATAGATCCACGTATGGAACCGGTTGGCCGGGTTCGGAATGCCTTCGCCGTCGACGACGTCGAGATCCTCGTTGACGCGCAGCAGGTTCGCGGCCGAGATCTCGTCGAAGCCGAGCCCCAGCCGCTGCGTGTAGTACGTGCCGGCGTCGCCCGCGCGGCAGGTGATCTGCCCGGCCAGGCCCGAATCGTGACCGGCGTCGAACAGGATCCGGCACGTGAGCGCGAGCTTTTGCCGCGCGGACCAGCCGCTGTCGCCCACCTCGTTCTCGAGACGCCGCTCCGCCAGCGCGACCAGCACCTCCTTCGTCAAATTCAGCGTTTCCGCCATGTTCACCTCCTGAATGGATCGGATCTGCCGCGCCGCTCGCGGCCGTGTCCGTGGACACACAAGACACACGATACATCATAGGACACATTGTGTCATGCGTTACAATCGATTTTTCGAAGAACACCTGGCGCCCCATGACGATTCGCCTGAAGCTGCTCAGAAAACAGAAGGGCTGGACGCTCGATGTGCTGGCCGACGAGACCGGCCTGACCAAGAGCTACCTGTCGAAAGTCGAGCGCGGCCTGAGCGTGCCGTCGATCGCGGTCGCGCTGAAGCTGTCGAAGGCGCTGAACATCGACGTCGAGCAGCTGTTCTCGGAAAGCCACAACCGCGAGCTGATCACGGTGACGCGCGCCGGCGAGCGCACGGCGATGGGTGCGGCGGCCGACAGCCACGCGCACCGCTTCGAAAGCATCGCGGCCGGCGTCGCGCCGAAGAAGATGCTGCCGTTCGTCGTGCATCCGCCGCACGAATTCGTCGCGTCGACGTTCCGCGAGCACGAAGGCGAGGAATTCCTGTTCGTGCACAAGGGGCGCGTCGAAATCGAATTCCCGAACGAGACGGTGCAACTCAAAACCGGCGATTCAGTCTATTTCAACGCACTCATCCCGCACCGCACGCGCAGCCTCGGCGCCGCGCAGGCGGAGATCCTGGTCATCGTCAGTCACGACGACTAGCCTCGTCACTTCTTCGCGCAAGGATCTTCCGATGGTCACAAAGGCCACCGCACCGTTCCAGCAGATCAAGACGCTCGTTCGCCAGAATGTCGACGCGGGCGACTGGCGCCAGGGCGACCGCATTCCATCCGAACTCGATCTCGCCGCGCAATTCGGCGTCGCGCGCATGACGGTCAACCGCGCGCTGCGCGAACTGACCGAGGAAGGCGTGCTGAAGCGCATCGCGGGCGTCGGCACCTTCGTCGCCGAAGTGAAGCCGCAGTCGAACCTGCTGATGATCGCGCACATCCGCGACGAGATCCGCGCGCGCGGACACGAATATCGCTGCCGCGTGCTCAGCCAGTCGCGCGAGCCCGCGTCGTTCGACGTCGCGGCCGCGTTCGGGCTGGCGGTCAACACGCCGGTCTTTCACGTGGTGTGCGTGCACGAGGAAAACGGCCGCCCGATCCAGCTCGAGGATCGCTACGTGAATCCGGCCGCCGCGCCCGAATTCATCGATCAGGACTTCCAGGCCGAGCCGCCATCCGAATACCTGTTCAACAACGTGTCGCACTACGAACTGGAGATCGAGCACGTCGTCGACGCGTCGCTGCCGACGAGCGAACAGGCGCGGCTGCTCGACATGCGTGCCGACGAGCCGTGTCTCACCCTCACCCGCCGCACCTGGACGAACGGGCTCCCCGTCACGTTCGTGCACTTCCTGCATCCGGGCAACCGCTACCGGCTCGGCTCGCGCTTCAAGCCGGGCGCCGGACGTCACCAGACCTGAACCGGCTTCGGCACCTGAAAACGGCCACGCGCGGCGACCGCTTCATCGCGAAACGGCCGCCGCGCGTGTGACGGCGCTCCATGTCGTCGATATTCGCCGCTCAGATCGCCCCGACCTGCCCCGCGTCGCGCGTCCACACGACCGGAAACAGCGAATGCTCGAGCGGCGCGCCGTCCGGCAGTTCGTCGGCCAGCCCCGGGAAATCGGGCGACGTTTTCCAGCGGCGCGGCGCGTGACGGATGTCGTCGCCGACGAAGCGGATCGAGAACGCACGCCGGCGGTTCTGCGTACCGCCCGACGCGTGCAGCGTCAGCATCCGGAAGCACACCATGTCGCCGGGCTCGAGCGCCCAGTGACGAATCGGGAATGCCGAGCGGTCGGCCTCGATGTCGGGCAGGTCGGCGAGGCTGCCTTCGGGAAACCACTTCGCCTCCTTGTCCATGAACGTGCGCGGCATCAGCCACGGCCCCTGGTGCGAACCCGCGACGAATTCCAGCGTCGATTCGAGCGGCACCGGGTCGACCGGAATCCACATGCTGACGTTGTCGTCGCCTTCGATGTTGTAGTACGGCTGATCCTGGTGCCACGGCGTGCGCTGCCGCGTGCCGGGCTCCTTCACGAGCAGATGGTCGTGATGCAGGCGCACCGTCTCCGTGCCCATCAGCGCGGCGGCCACCGACGGCGCGGGCGACCGCACGATGAAGTCGCGGTACGCATCGTTGTGCCGCCAGTTGCAGAAGTCCTCGAAGAACCAGCCCGGATCGTCGGGCCGGCTCGCGACCTTCGCACGCTCGCTCGGCTGCGCGAGGTTCGCGTCGATGCCGGCGCGCAGCGCGGCCACTTCGTCGGGCGAGAAAATGCCCTTGATGCATACCGCGCCTTCGTCGCGGAACGCGGTGATCAGTTCGGGCGTCACTGCCTTCGCGACACGGTCCTGGATACTCGTCATGGTTTGCCTGTCGATTGAATGAAGCACGGGATCATGTGGAGCACGGGGCGCATGCGGTCACGGCGCGGCCGTCAACTGCTGCTTCGCGCCGTAGATGTCGAAGTCGAAGTATTTCGCGGCGATCTTCTGGTACGTGCCGTTCGCGCGGATCGCGGCGATCGCGTCGTTCAGCCGCTTCTTCATGTCGGCGTCGCCCTTGCGCACGCCCATCGCGACGCCGTAGCCGGTGATGCGCACGTCGGTCACGTCGGGGCCCGCGAACGCGTAGCCCTTGCCGCGCGGCGTCTTCAGGAACGAATAGCCGGCCTGCGTCTTGTCCTGGAAGGTCGCGTCGAGACGGCCATTCACCAGATCCTGATACACCTGGTCCTGGTTCTGGTACGACACGATCGTCACGCCCCGGGTCGCCCATTCGGCCTTCGCGTACGCCTCCTGCGTGGTGCCCTGATCGATGCCGACGCGCTTGCCGGCGAGCGACGCCGCGGTCGGGAGCAGCTTCGAGCCGGCCGGCGCGACGAGCGCGCCCGGCGATGCGTACAGCTTGTTCGAGAAGTCGATCTGCTTGAGCCGCTCGTCGGTGGCCGTCATCGCGGACATGATCACGTCGAACTTGCGCGCGCGCAGCGCCGGAATCATCCCGTCGAAGCCCTGCTCGACCCACACGCACTTCGCATGCAGCTGCTCGCAGATCGCATCGCGCAGGTCGATGTCGAAGCCGGCGAGCGAGCCGTCGGGCTGCTTCGCCTCGAACGGCGGATAGGTGGGATCGATGCCCCAGCGGATCGTTGCCGTGTCCTGCGCGAACGAGACGAGCGGCGCGAACGCCAGCGCGGAAACGACGAGCTTTGCAGTGCGGTTCATGGTGTGTCCTTGTGGTCTCGACGTGGCGGGCGAGCGCCGGGCGTCCGTGGGGGAGCGTCGTGCCGGCAGGCCCGGCGCGGTACGCGTAAGACTGGGACTTCGATGAAACTGCGATGCAGTCTAGACCGCTCAATTTTCGAGCGCAAGCGGGGCGGGTGGGTTGGAGGAAGCTGGAGGTCGAGATCGGGACAAAGGGCCGGATTGATGATCAAAAAATCGCCGAAGGCGGCGGATTCTCCCTGTATTTCTATCGTTTACCCCGCGTGATGCTTGCTTGCCACAGAGCGAGTTTTCGCGGATATCCGCCGGGGGCGAATGTCTATACAGCGCGGCCCATCGAGACATTTTTCCACCCGAGCCGCCCTGCACCCTATACCGCACAACCAACCACAAGTGGCGACGATCCTCACCGAGATGTAAGATATACTTTACATTCACGCACGGTGAACCTGCGTCCGGAGGGTCAACATGCAACTCTATGAAATCGGTCAGGCCGTTGCAAAACGGAGGGCCGAGCTCGACCTCACGCAGGCCCAGCTTGCAAAACTCGCCGGATTGTCTCGCCTCACGGTGAACCAGCTTGAAACCGGCAAGATCAAGGATCTTGGCGTCAACAAGCTGATCCCGCTGCTCGGCGTGCTCGGCATCGAACTCCACGCACAACCGCGACCGGCCCAAAGCGGTCTCTACAAGGCGGTTGTGAGCTCAAACGTCAGCTATAGAGGTGAATTGACCGAGCGACTGCTGGCCGACGCGTTGACCACGGGACAGATTCCCGCCGGATACGAATCGCAGATCTCCGTGATCCTCGACGAGGTGCCGTTGCCGGTGGTGGTGAAGGCCGCCGAAGAAGCTGCCGCACGCTCCGGCACGCCGCTTCGCGCCATCTGGAAGAACCTTGCCGCATGGTCGAAGGATCTTCATCTGTACCGGGACGTATGGGCATGATTGCACCAGCCGCTTTGCCCGACGGCCCGTGGCTTTCCGACACCGGCACCGCACGCAAATCGCCCCCACGCTGACCTTGCCTCCAGCAGCCCCCCGTGTCCGGCGAAACCGCGATTGCCCGCAGTCTCCGGCCATGCTAAAAGTCCTCGCACGCATTTGGAAATGAAATGCTCGAATCCAGAAAAGTGCAGAAATGAATCGACCTTTGTTCGACCTCGACCTGTTGCGCGCACTCGTGATGGTCGCCGATTGCGGCAGCTTCACGACCGCGTCCGCGCGCCTGCATTCGACGCAGTCGACGGTCAGCCAGAAGGTGCGGCGGCTCGAGGAGATCGCCGGGCATCGCCTGCTCGATCGCGGCACGCGCGACGTGCGGCCGACCGACGCCGGCGTGACGGTGCTCAGCTACGCGCGGCGCATGATCGCGCTGAACGACGAGATGCTGGAAGCGCTGTCGGGCGCGACCGTCGCGCTCACGATCCGGCTCGGCGTGCCCGACGATTTCGCGGCGGGCCGCACGACCCATGCGCTCGCCGCGTTCAAGCGCGATCATCCGCAGGTAAAACTCGAAGTGACGTGCGGGCTGAGCCGCGACATCTGCGCGGCCTACGATCGCGGCGAGCTCGATCTCGTGCTGATCAAGCAGCGGCGCGACAGCCGCGAGGCGGTGGTGCGCTGGCCAGAGAAGCTGCGCTGGATCGACAGCGCGCAGCATCCAACGATCGAGCTCGACCCGGTACCGCTCGTCGTGTTTCCGCCGCGCGGGCTCTATCGCGACGACATGATCAAGGCGATCGAGGAGCGCGGCCGCCGCTGGCGGATCAGCTTCACGACGTCGAGCCTGAGCGGCATCCAGGCGGCCGTCGCGGACGGCCTCGGCATCAGCGTGCTGCCCGCGCGCGCGGTGACCGACGAGCACGTGGTGCTGACCGACGAGCGCGGCGGCTTCGCACCGATCGAGAACATGGACATCGCGATCCTGCATCGGCCGACGGCCGATCCGATGGTCAGCGAACTGACGAAGGCGCTTGCGGCGATGCTGGAACACGAGCCGGAATAAGCGCGGCCGTCACGATGCGGATCGGTGGCGACGGAGCACCGGCGTAACTGGGCAAGTCCGCGCCCGTCAGAACATCGTGTTCCCGTTGGCCGCATGCTCGGGCACCGGCTGGTTCACGTCCCAGTGCTCGACGATCTTGCCGTGCTCGAGCCGGAAGATGTCCATGATCGCGCTGCCGCGCGTGCCGGGCTCGCGCACCGCATGCACATGCAGGATCACGTAGTCGCCGTCGACAAATGAGCGCTTGATCTCGCTGTGCGACTGCGGAAATTTGTCGCGCAGGAACGCGACGAACTTGCGGAAACCGTCACGCCCGTCGGCCGCGTTCGGGTTGTGCTGCACGTACTGGTCGCCGACATACGCGAGCGCGGCATCGGCATCCTTCTCGTTCAGCCCTTTCTCGTAGAACGCCAGCACCGTGCGGCGATTCGCTTCCTGCTGCGCTTGATCCGGTGCTGCCGCCGCCGCGTGCGCGGCCGTCACCGCGAGCATCGCCGCGGCCATCCATCGTGTCCACCGCGTCCATCGCGCGGCCCGTGCCGCCATCGTGCGTGTGCGTCGCATCGTCGTCTCCCGCAGGGTCAGGCTGAAAGAGCCCGATCATACCCGGCGCGATGCGGCACCGGCGTCAGCCGCCTCAGACGAGCGCGCCGTTGCGCGCGACGATCCGCCCCGACGACACGACGAGCCGACGCGTCGGCCGCGCGACGACGGCCTCGGCAAATGTCAGCGCATCGACGAGCACGACGTCCGCACGCTTGCCGGCCTCCAGCCCGTAATCGGCGAAGCCGCAACCGCGCGCCGCGCCGTGCGTTACGCAATCGAGCGCGACTTCGAGCGCGTCGTCGCGGCGGAAGTCGTTGCGCATGCCGATCAGCATCGCGCGTTCCAGCATGTCGGGCGAACCGTACGGCGTCCACGTATCGCGCACGCCGTCGTTGCCGCCGATGACGGTCACGCCGGCCGCGCGGCACACGACCACCGACGGCACCGGCACCGCCGCCGGCGCGGTCGTGACGATCGCGACGCCGAGTTCGGCCATCCGCGCGAGCAGCGCGTCGCGCTCGCGTTCGGCAACGTCGCCGAGGCAGAAGCCGTGGCTGATCGTGACCTTGCCCTGCATGCCGAGCGCGGCCGTGCGCTGCAGGATCAGGTCGAGCGAGTACGCGCCCATCGAGCCGCGTTCGTGCAGGTGCAGATCGAGCCCGCGGCCGTGGCGCTCGGCGATGCCGAACAGCACGTCCACCGCTTCGACCGGATCGCCTTCGATCGCGCACGGGTCGAGCCCGCCGAGCAGATCGGCGCCCGCGCCGAGCGCGTCGGACAGCAGCGCGGCGGTGCCGGGCCGCTTGAGCACGCCCGACTGCGGAAACGCGACGATCTGGATGTCCACCTGGCCCCGCAGCGTCTCGCGCGTCGCGAGTACGCCGTGCAGATGCCGCAGCCCGGCCTCGGTGTCGACGTCGACGTGCGTGCGGATGCGCGTCGTACCGGCCGCGAGGAACGCGCGCGACAGCGCGAGCGACGCGGCGCGCGCATCGTGGCCGCTCGTCGCGCGGTAGTTGCGCTCGTTCTCGATGCGGTCGACGAGGCGCGGCCCCACCGCGTTGCGATACCACGGCATGCCCCAGTGGGTCTTGTCGAGATGCGTGTGGCCTTCGACGAGGCCGGGCAGCGCGAGCGCGAGCGCGCCGTCCTCGATCGCGCAGCCCGCGGGCGCGTCGAGCGACGGGCCGATGCGCGCGATGCGCTCGCCTTCGATCAGGATGTCGAGTGCTTCGTCGGCGTGCGTGCGGACGTTGCGGATCAGCAGGTTCGTCATGTCGGTTCCGGTGAGGTCGGTCAGTGCGGGACCGTCACGATGCACGCACCATGACGGCGGTCAGGTTGATATCGCGTGAAACGCAGCGTCGGCGCGGCGTCGGCGCGGACAGGGGAAGGAGCCGCGGCCGGCGCGGCGCGACCGTTGGCAGGGCATGCGGTCACGATATCGGACGGGGCGGCCCGCGACCAATTAAATGTCGCGATGCCGCGCATTCGATTTCGCGATGCGCGGCACGCATGCCCGCCGGGCCGCGCGCAACGATGGGGCGGGATCGCGGCGGAAGCGGCGGAAGCGGCGGAAGCGGCGGAAGCGGCGGAAGCGGCGGAAGCAGTGGAAGCGCCGGAAGCAGTGGAAGCAGTGGAAGCGGTGGGAGCGGTGGGAGCGGCGGAAACGGCGGAAGCAGCGGAAGCAGCGGAAGCAGCGGAAGCAGCGGAAGCGGCAGAAACGGTGAAAGCGTTGGAAGCGTGGAAGCGGCGGAAACGGCGAAACGGCGAAACGGCCCACGGTCGCGCAGCGCGCCACATCACAGGAATGCGGGCGCCCGGAGCGCGCGTCGCGCCGTGCCGCCCGCTCGCTGCAACGCCCCATCGTCCCGGCGAGTTGCTCGGCAACAGACTTTACACGTTGTTACCCGGCCGCCCCGGACGCGCATCCGCCCTTTCCTTATACTCACGCCGTGTTCGCCACCCGTCCCGGAATCTGTCGGCGAACACGTTGCCGATGCAGGAACCATCATGATGCGCATGCCTTCCACGAAGACCGTTCTGTTCGCCTCGCTCGTCGCCGTGGCGGCGCTTCCGCTCACCGCTTGCGTCGCACCCGGCTACTACGGTGCGCAACCCGGCTATCCGCAGCAGCAATACGCGACGCCCGGCTACGCGCAGCCCGCATATTCGCAACCCGGCTACGTGCAGCCGCAGCAGCCGGCCTATCCGAATCAAGCGCCGCAGTACGACCAATACGGCAACCCGCAGCCTTACGGCGGCCAGTACGGCAACGGCTACGGCGGGCAGTACGGCACACAATACGGCACGGTCGCGAACATCCAGCCGGTCAACGGCTCGGTCGGCACGTCGGGCGTGGCCGGCACCGTCGTCGGTGCGCTGGTCGGCGGCGTGCTGGGCAACCAGTTCGGCCGCGGCCACGGCCGCGAGGCGGCCACCGTGATCGGCGCGCTCGGCGGCGCCGTGGCCGGCAACCAGATCGGCCAGCAGATGGGCGCGGCCCAACCGCCGAGCAGCTACCGGATCGACGTGCAGGTCAGCGACGGTTCGACGCGCTCGTTCGACGTGCAGTCGCCGGGCGACCTGCGCCCGGGCGATCGCGTGCAGATCAACGGCAATCAGCTGTCGCGTTATTGATCCGCGTCGCATGCGTGTGACCTGATCGGGCGCATCGCGCGGATTACGCAGATTGCGCGCACTCGACGCCGCGCGCCGCCGCGGCGCGACGGCGGGCGCGCTTCACTTCATTCCCTTCCTTCTGCCTGCGCGGCACGCTTGCCGCGCAGGCACGTCACCGTCAGCTTCCGCACATCGCCGATACTCGCGCGAGCCACCCGTTTGCGCTTAGCATTGTCGATGCCCTGCCGCGCATCGCGCAGCAGATTCCGACATCCCGGCACCCCAACAAGAACTGCATTCCATGATCACGATCCGCCTGCTCGACGCCGCCGATGCGGCGCAGTTCCAGTCCGTGCGCCTGCGCGCAATCGACACGTCGCCGACCTCGTTCCTGCCGACCCGCGACGAAGAAGCCGGCATCACGGTCGACGAATTCGCGACGCGCATCACGCCGAGCGGCGTGCAGGCCGTGTTCGGCGCGTTCGACGGCGCGACGCTCGTCGGCATCACCGGCGTGCGCCGCGATCCACGGGCGAAGGTCGCGCACAAGGCGCTGATCTGGGGCGTGTTCGTCGATCCTGCGTATCGCGGGCGCGGCATCGCGCAATCGCTGCTCGACAGCGCGACCGCGCATGCGGCGCAAGCGTGGCAATGCAGCCAACTGATGCTGTGCGTCAACGAGATCAACGGCGCCGCCGAACGCCTGTACGCGTCGCAAGGGTTCGTCCGGTTCGGCACGGAACCGCGCGCGCTGCTCGTCGACGGCCGCTTCTACGACGAGCACCACATGGTCAAGACGCTGGCGTAACGCGTCCGCATGCATCGACCGGCCGCACGCGAACGCATGCTCGTGCGTTACCTCACCGCGTGTCGGTGACCGTCATGTTGACGGCCTGCCCGGCGATCGCCACGTTCGTCAGCGTCATCGCGCTCACGTTGAACGCGTAGATCGGCCCCGGCGACGTGACGGTCGGCGTGCCCGACGCGACCGGCGTGCCGAAGTCGCAGTTGCTGATCGTCACGCCGGAGATCGGCTGCACGGCAGGCGTGGGCGGCGTGCCGTTGTAGTCGAACGCGACCGGCCCCTGCGCGACGATCGCCTGGAAGCACGACGCGGTCACGCCGTTCAGCGTCACGTTGCTCGCCTTCACGTCGGAGATCGTCACGTTCCGCACGACCGGCGGCCGCGTGCGCACGGCGTCGTTCGCGGGCTGGTAGTCGCAGTCGAACGTGACGATGCCACCCTGCGCGGCCGACGGATTGCCGGCTGCCGGCGTCGCCACGCCGAGCGGCACGCTCGCGTTGACCGGGCTGCCCGCGAGCAGCGCGCTGCCGTAGCCGCCGCCCTTCAGCGTCACGCCGTTCGGCAGCGTGACGCCCTTCACGTGGAAGTCCTTCACGTAGCCGCCCCGGTTCATGTTCGTCTTCACGCGAATCGCGATGTTCAGCGGGTTGGTCTGCCAGTTCGCGTTCAGCATCGACAGGTTGGTCGCGTAGATCTGCTCGACGCCGCCGCCCATCTCGCTGCCGAGCGTGATGCCGCCGTGCCCGCTGTTCATCGTGCAGTCGCGGATCAGGTGCCGCTTCGCGGGGCCGTATTCCGTGTCGCGGTCCTTGCCCGACTTGATCGCGATGCAGTCGTCGCCGGTGTTGAACGTGCAGCCTTCGCACAGCACGTCGGTGCACGCATCCGGATCGAAGCCGTCGTTGTTCGGGCCGATGCTGTTCGTCGTCACGGCGCGCATCACGACGTTGCGGCTCGCGGTCGGATGGTGCTGCCAGAACGGCGTGTTCTGCGTCTGGTAGTGCTCCATCAGCACGTTGGTGCAGCCGATGAATTCGACCATGCACGGCCGCAGGTAGTGGCCGAGGCCGAATATGCGCTTCTCGACCGGCACGCCGGCCTCGGACAGCGCGGGCAGGTAGTTCTGATCCTGCTGCCACGGCGTGACGGGCGACGTAAGCAGCGCATAGAGCGTGTCGGGGATCGCGGGCGCGACGATCCGCAAGTCGACGTTGTTCGGATTCGCGGAATTCTGTGCCGGCACCGTCGCGCTAGCACCGTATGCACCCGACGAGCCCTTGTAGGTCCACCAGCACACGCTGCTGCTGCCGGCGCCGGAGAACGGCGTCATCGCCTGTCCGTTCAGCACCGACGTCGGCCCTTCGCCGGTCAGCGCGATGTTGGTCGCGTTGCGCGCATAGACCGGGGCGCCGTAGTTCAGGCAGTCGTTCGCCTGCCAGCGGCTGTAGTACAGGCGGCCATTCGCGCCGCAGTCGACCGGGCCGTCCTTCGCGTAGTCGGCCGGGGTCGGGCTGAAGTAGATCGTGCAGTTCGCGCTCAGGTGGAAATTCACGTTGCTCTGCAGCACGATCGGCCCCGCGCAGTACCAGTTGCCGGGCGGCACGACCACGCGGCCGCCGCCTTCGCGCACACACGCGTCGATCGCCGCGAGAAACGCCGGACGCGAGTCGAACGCGCCGGGCGCGGTCGTCAGTTCGGAACCGGGGCTGACCGGAGATTTCGCCGCCGGGTACGGCGATGTCTGCGCGACGGTCGCGCACGCGCGTGCGCCGAAGTGCGTGACATCGAAGTCGCGCCTGCGGAACGCGAGGCGCGACACATGCGCGAGCGATGCGGCGATGCGCGCCGCCGCACCGTGCTCGCCCCAGATCAGGTCGACCGCCGCATGGGGCGACGTGCCGGCCGCAAACGCGCGGGTGGCCGCGAGCGGTGCGCCGAGTGCGGCGCCGCCGGCGAACGCGCCGGTCAAGCCGATGAAGTCGCGACGCGATAGCCGCCGCGACGCGGGCGATCGGACAGACGAAGACGAACGGCGACGGTTTGCGGCCATGGGCACTCCTTCAGGGGGTTTGGGGGGATTGATGCGCCGGACAGCGGATTTCCATTCATACGTCGTCGTACTACTTCGCAAAGTCTAGACCCGATGAGTCCCAAGGACGTATCTGTCGTTTACCCTGTTTTTCGGCCTTTCATCGAGAATGTGAGCGCACACTCGCATCTCGAATGAACCGCTCAAGAGATATGTCGTCGTATATTTATGCGCAAAAACTGCAGTAAAATGCCCCGCCCGACGAGAGCAAGCGGGGCGACCGCGCTACTTGCCAGTTGCTGAAACGGTCCCGTCTGCCGGCTCGCGCCCCGCCGACGCGGCCGGTTCGAACACCAGCACCAGATTGCGCGGCTCACGCGCGCCGGCCTGTGCCGCGGTTGCGCGCACCACCGCCGCGGGGGCGCTGACCTGCAAGTCATGCGTTTCATCGAAGCCGTCGAACCCGTCGCGTCCGCGCTTCACCAGCGTGATCGTACGGCCCGCACTGGACACCATGTCCGGATTGCCGGCATTGCCCGTCAGCGCGACCTTTGCGTCGGCGGGACCTTCAGCGCCGTTCAACGAACCCGGCGGCGGCAACAGCACGACATGGATATCGGGACTCGTCGTACGTACGCGGATCGGCAGCGTCGCGCCGAAATTCTGCTGCGCGCGGTCCATCGCGGTCAGTTCGACCACGTCGTTCCATGCCGAATCATCCGGTTTCGACACGAACAGGCTGTCGCCGATGTTCGCGGTCAGCTTGATCGTCTTGACGACCGCTTGCGGCGACGTCGGTCCTGCATCGGCGATACCGGTCAGTGCACCGCACGCGGCAAGCGCGGCGAGTTGTAGGTGGATCTTCATCGTGTCGCTCCGCCTTCTGGATGGTTGAAACCCGATGGCCGAAACAACCGGCCCGTTTCGCGCGCCCGATTCCGCCATTGCGTGAAAAATCGGCTAGCCACTTATCCCGAAATTAACCCGCGATGCCCCGGTGAATTCGGTGCGCGCAGCCGCATGCGCGTGCGGTCGGATTGTCCGCATGCGATCGCGACAGCGCGCCGGATGCGCCGCACATTCAGCATCGACGGCACCCCACGCACGGCTCGCGCCGCGGCATACCATCACGATAGATCGCGAAAAGCCGCACCAGAATCGATGAATACCTGCACGCTTTACCGGCTTTCCATTTACCTGTGCAATCTCGAAATCAACCGGAAAAGCGCCCGGCATGCCGGTTTCGCGCGCGTCGGTCTCGATGATTCCGCCTCTGGTCAGCCCCCTGCCGCCCGCGCTATCGTTTCTCCACCCTCACAGCCCAGGAGCCGCCTTTGCGTTCCCGACACGGAGTCGACCTCATCCGCGCCCGCGCATTGTTCGATCGCGAGCGCCGTGCATTCACCGAAGCCATGCCGACCTCCCGCGCGTTGTCCGCGGAAGCCGCCGAGCATTTGCTGTTCGGCGTGCCGTTACACTGGATGCAGGACTGGTCGACCCCGTTCTCGCTCGTCGTGAAGGAAGCGCGCGGTGCGACCGTCACCGACGTCGACGGTCATCGCTACGCGGACTTCTGCCTCGGCGACACCGGCGCGATGTTCGGCCATGCGCCCGAGCCGGTCGCCCGCGCGCTCGCCGACCAGGCGACCCGCGGCTACACGACGATGCTGCCGAGCGAGGACGCCGCATGGGTGTCGCGCGAACTCGCGCGCCGCTTCCGGCTGCCGGTCTGGCAGTTCGCGCTGAGCGCGAGCGACGCAAACCGCTTCGTGCTGCGCTGGGCGCGCGCGGCCACCGGCCGCAACACGATCGTCGTGTTCAACGGCTGCTATCACGGGACCGTCGACGACGTGTTCGTCGATCTCGTCAACGGCCGCCCCACGCAGCGCGACAGCCTGCTCGGGCAGTCCTACGACCTGCTCGCGAACACGCGCGTCGTCGAGTTCAACGATCTCGACGCGCTCGAAGCGGCGCTGAAGGTGGGCGACGTCGCATGCGTGCTCGCCGAGCCCGCGATGACGAACATCGGGATGGTGTTGCCGGAGCCGGGCTTCTGGGAGGCCGCGCGCGCGCTGACGCGCCGCTACGGCACGCTGCTCGTGATCGACGAAACGCACACGATCAGCAGCGGCCCGGGCGGCTACGCGGCCGCGCACGGCCTCGACGCGGACGCGCTGGTGGTCGGCAAGCCGATCGCCGGCGGCGTGCCGTGCGCGGTGTACGGTTTCAGCGCCGAATTCGCGGAACGCGCGAAAAAGGCGAAGCTGAACGCGCCGCCCGGCCATTCCGGGATCGGTACGACGCTCACCGCGAACATGCTCGCGATGCGAGCGATGCGCGCGACGCTCGCCGAAGTCGCGACCGACGCCGCGTATGCGCACATGTTCGAACGGGCCGCGCGACTCGCCACCGGGCTCGAACAGGCGATCGCGACACACGGTCTGCCGTGGTGCGTGACGCGCATCGGCGCGCGCACCGAGTTCCAGTTCACGTCCACGCCGCCGCGCAACGGCACGATCGCGGGCGAACAGCTCGACAGCGAGCTCGAGCACATCGTGCACCTGTACCTGCTGAATCGCGGCGTGCTGATCACGCCGTTCCACAACATGATGCTCGTGTGTCCGCAGACGACGGCCGACGACGTCGACACGCTCGTCGCGCAGTTCGACGCGTGTCTGGGCGAGCTGGAGTGATGTAACGAGAGGCTCGCCGGCATGCCGTCATCCGTGCGATCCGCGTAGCCGCCTGCCGGCAGGTGCGCTACGCGGCCTGCAACGCGCGCCGCGCCACTTCCGCGAAATAGCGCGCGCCGACCGACAGGATCTCGTCGTTGAAATCGTACGTCGCGTTGTGCAGCGGCACGCCGCCGTGCCCGGCCGCTACGCCGTTGCCGATGAACACGAAGTTGGCGACCTGCTCGACGCGATGAAGCGGACCTTCGAGCGCTGCCCGCAGATCCAGCAGTGCTACTACGTGACCGGGGAGTGGGATTTCGTGCTGATCCTGGCCGTGCGCAACATGGATCAGTACAACGCGCTCACGCGCGAGCTGTTCTTCGCGAACAACAACGTGAAGCGGTTCAAGACGCTGGTGAGCATGAGCCGGGTAAAGGTCGGGCTCGAGGTGCCGGTGGATGTCGACGCGTGACGTCAGCGCCCGTCGGCGGCCAATGACCCGAAAAACGTCGCGACCTTCGCCTTGCTCGTCGTCTGCAAGCGCGACATGAGCCCGTGATCGATGTGTCGCACGCCGTAAGTCGCGCCGATGTCGCGCTGCAACCGGCACCACAGATGGCTCGCGATCTCCGCGTCGACCATCGCCCGGTGAGCGCGGCCCGTCTGCGGCAGGCGCAGCATGTCCGCCAGGCTCGACAGCCGGTGACTCCGCGCGTGCGGGTAGACGCGCCGCGCGACGAGCATCGTGCACGCAAACGCATGCTCGGCCGCCATGCCGAGCATCCCGAGCTCGGCCTGCCAGAACCGCTTGTCGAAGCCGGCGTTGTGCGCGACGACCGGATGGTTTCCGACGAACGCGGCGGCTTCCTTCATGACCTGCGACACCGGCGGCGCCGACGCAATCATCTCGTTGGTGATCCCGGTGAGCGCGACGACGTCGGACGGAATGCGGCGTCCCGCGTTCATCAGGCTCTGGTAACGGTCGACGATCTCGCCGTCGCGCAGAAGGATCACGGCGATCTCGGTCGCCCTGTCGCCCAGGTTCGGAGAAAGCCCGGTTGTTTCGAAGTCCAGTACCGCTACGGTTTGCATGGTTGAATCGGTGGAAAGATACCTGGCGAGGAACGTCGGTCAGCACGCGTCGCGCCGACAGGAAAGCGCCATAGTATCCCGGGCGCGGCCTCCGGCGGCAAACGCGCTCGTCACGCGCGGCTCACCGCCGTTTTCCTGCGCACCGGCGCGCCCGCCATTGCCGCTGCGGAACCACGGCGGATGGTCCGATCCATGCACCCATCGGCACATCCGCACACCCGCACCGTCAGCGACAACTGAAGTTCGCCGCCGAATTCACGTCGCCCGAACCGTTGTAGCGCGCGACCTGCGGATACGGGCACAGCGGACGCGTGCGGCCGGCCCCCCACGCGCTCGGCACGTCCGCATTCGGCACCGCGTTCGTCGCGTCGCGCGCGGCGGCAACGATCGCGGCGGGCGCCTGCCCCTGCTCGACCCACGCCACGAGCGGCGTCAGCATGTCGAACTGGTCGGCCGCCGGCCCGCCTGCGCAGTGGTTCATCCCCGGCACCGGATAGAAGCGCGCGAAGCTCGACGCATCGCCGCCATTCGCCTGTGCGACCTGCGCATACCAGTCGCGCGTATCGTTGAACGAGAACACCGGATCTCCGGTGCCGTGATAGACGAGCAGCTTCGCGCCACGCGACTTCAGCGCGGACAGGTTGGTCTCGTCGGGCGGCGTCATGAACGACCACGACGATTGCGTGTACACGCCGTTCGTCGCGAAGATCGCCGGCGCGTCGTGGTCCATGTCGAAGCCGAGCGCGAAGCCCGCGAGGTTCGCGAGCGTCGCGGCGGTTTTCGGCGGGGTCATGAACGTGAACGCCATCGCGGCCGGGTCGAGCGTGATCGAATTCGACTGCTTCCAGCCGGCCCAGCCGGCGGCAGCCACACCCGGATCGTATGGAAAGCTCGCGTAGAGCGCCGTGCCGGCGCTGTTGCGCGCCCCCGCGAACACGTTCTCGAGCGCACTCTTCTGCGCGGTCGTCAGGCAGGCGCCGGTGCGCGTGTCGTTCGCGCAGGCCGGGATGTCCGTCTCGACGCTGAAGTGCGCCTGACAGGCGGCGACGTCCTGCACCATGCCGTCCGTCGCGCCGTCGAGCGCATCGCACTTGTCGAGGATCTTCGCGCCGACGAACTGGCGCTCCGCGTCGTTAAAGCCGCTGCGGATGTCCAGCAGCTCGTTCGAGCCGGTCGCCGATGCGATCTTCGCGAACTGCTGCGCACCGTACATCTCGCCGATCGCCGCCTTCGGCAGGTGAAAGCCCGGGTCGCCGGCGATGATCCCGTCGTAGTCGCCCGGGTTGCGCACGGCCGTGACCATCGCGTGACGGCCGCCGTTCGAGCAGCCGCCGAAATAGCTGCGGTCGGGCGTCTTGCCGTACGCGAGCCGGATCACCTGCTTGGCCATCGGCGTGAGCGCATCGACGGCGCCGTAGCCGTAGTCGAGCCGCGCCTGCGGATCGAGGCCGAACAGCGGGTTCTGCGCGGCGCTGTGCCCGGAATCCGAGCTGATCACCGCGAAACCCTGGTTCAGCGCGTTGGTCAGCGGGCCGCCGCCGATTGCGCCGGTCGCGGTCACGACGATGCCGTCGAGCCCACCGTTCGCCTGGTAGAAGAAGCGGCCGTTCCATGCCTTCGGCAAACGCATCTCGAAGCCGATCGCATAGGTGTTGCCGTCCACCGCGCTCACGCGCTCGTTCATCTTCCCTGCGATCACGCAGTGCTCGGCGATGGGCTTGCCGGCCACCGTCAGCGCGCCGGCAGCCGCGGTCGTCACCGACGTGAACGACGTGTTCGCATACGCGAGCTTCGCGGCGAGCGCGTCGCAGGTCTGCGTCATCGCGGCCGGCGTCGCGGCGCTCAGATGCGTCGGCGCGGAACTGACCGAATCGTCGCCGCCGCAACCGGCGAGCATGGCCGCCGACAGCGGCGCGATACAGAGGAATGCAGATTTTCGATTCACGATATCTCCCGTTCGTCAGGCTGCCGAATCAGAACATGTGCCGCACGCCGACCATCGCGCCGAGCTGACCCATCCCCTGGCCGGGCGTCGTGCCGGCACCGCCGCCGCTCACTGCGTAGCGCGCATGCGCGCTGTTCCACAGATACGACGATTGCGCGTAGACGGCAGTGCGCTTGGTCAGCAGATAGGTCGCGCGCAGCGTGGCCATCGTCGCGCGCGTGTCGTGCGCGCTGTTGACGATCCGGTAGCCTTCGCCGTCGACGATGAAGTCGGGCTTGATCGCATACGACGCGCCGAGAAAGAACAGGTCCGAATGCGCGCCGGCCGCGGCCGGCGAGCCGGTCGACACGCGCCGCCCGATCCAGCCCGCGCCGATGCGCGCGCCCGCCGCCTGCGCATATGCGCTCACGTGGGTGCGCGCGTCCTTGCCGCCGCTGCTGGTGAAGGCGACCGGCGCGACGCCGTCGAAGAAGTTCGCGGCGGCGCCCGTGCCGCCGCGCTGCTCCTCGTACGACGCCGCCGCGCCGAAATACGCGCTGTCGTACTTGAGCATCACCGACCAGTTGCGGCATTGCACCGCGTCGCCCGGCACCTGCCCCGCGCACGTGCCCTGCCCCGGCGAGTTGCCGGTGCCCGCGCCGTCGCGGCCGAACGAATACGCGGCGCCGAGCGTCACGCCGCGATACGTGCCGACGTAGGTCACCGCGTTGTCGGCGCGGCCGTTCGGCACGTATGCGTCGAACGAGCCGAGCCCGTAGATGTCGGGGCCAATGATGTCCGCGCCCTGCAGCGCGAGATAGGTCATCGTGTACTGGCGGCCGAACGCGAGCGTGCCGAAGCCGCTCTTCAGCCCGACGAACGCCTGCCGCCCGAACAGCCGCCCGCCCTGCCCGAGATCGCCGCCGCGCACGTTGAAACCGCTTTCGAGCGTGAACACCGCCTGGTAGCCGCCGCCGAGATCCTCGGTGCCGCGCAGCCCCCAGCGTGACGGCAGTTCGCCCGTCACGCCTGGCATGCGCACCACGTGATCGCCGGCCGCGTTCGCGTGCGACACGTACTCGACGCCCGTGTCGATGATTCCGTACAGCGTCACGCTCGACTGCGCGTGCGCGCCCGGCGCGGCGAGCGCACAGCAGGCGCCGGCGGCCAGCAGGCCGTTCCTGGTTTTCGTCTTCATTGCGTTGTGTCTCCAGACCTTGAGTAGGCGCGCTCTGACGGCGCGCATCGAAAAACCGTGACAGTCAGTCGCCGGCTTGCGGGCGGCGAATCAGCACCAGCGCGGCGACGGCCGCGACGAGCGTGACGGGGATGCTCGCGCCGATCACGACCGGCGCGCTGCGGCCGGCGGCCAGCAGCGTCGCGGCCGCGAGCGGCCCGACGACGGAACCGAGCCGCCCCACCGCCACCGCCGCGCCCACGCCCGTGCCGCGCATCGCGGTCGGGTAATAGATCGCCGCGAGCGCATACAGCACCGATTGCCCGCCGACCACGAACATCCCGGCGGCAAACGCGGCCGCCGCGAGCGACGCGAAGCCGGGCGCGGCCGCGAGCGCGGCAAGCGACAGCACGATCCCGACATACATGCCGCCGACCACGCGCGACGCGCGCATCCGGTCGAGCGCCGCGCCGATGCCGAGCGCGCCGAGCCCCGCGCCGACGTTGAACGCGATCTGCACGAGGCCGACATGCGCGCGATCGAGCCCGCGCGCGGCCATCAGCGACGGCAGCCAGTTCAGCAGGAAGTAGAGGACGATCAGCGTGCAGAAGTAGCTGATCCACAGCGCGAACGTCGACGTCGTGCGACCGTCGCCGAACAGCGTGTGCGCGACGCTGGTGCGCGCGGCCGGCGTGCCGGCGACGTCGAGATACGCGCGCGATTCCGGCAGGCACCACGCGAGCAGCGGCACGAGCAGCAGCGGCCCCGCACCGCCGACGTAGAAGATGTGCCGCCATTCGGTGTCGCCAGCGAGCAGCACGCCGATCAGCGACGCGATCACGCCGCCGAACGGAATGCCGCAGTACATCGTCGCCACCGCGCTGCTGCGCGAGCGCGGCTCGACCGCTTCGGACGACAGCGCGATCAGGTTCGGCATCGCGCCGCCGAGGCCGATGCCGGTCAGCACGCGCACGACGACGAGCATCCAGAAGCTCGACACCTGCGCGGTCGCGATCGACAGCAGCCCGAACAGCACGGCCGACGCGATCAGCACGCGCTTGCGGCCGATCCGGTCGGCGAGCCGCCCGCCCAGCATCGCGCCCGGCAGCAGCCCGAAGGTGCCCGCGCTGAACGCGATGCCCATCTGCGACACGGTCAGCCCGAATTCGTGCGCCATGCGCGGCGCGGCGACACCGACCGACTGCAGGTCGAGCCCTTCGAGGAGTGCGACCGCGAAACACAGCGCGAGCGTGGTCGCGACCGTGGATTTTTCGGCAACGTAGGTGTTCATCATGTCTCCAATCCCATGTCTTGTAGTCGGTCGGCCCTGCAACGGCCGCCGCGCGCCGCCGCCGGCCAGTGGCGGATCGGCGCGCGAGGTGTCGTCCGAACGGCCGCCTTTATCAGGCCGCCTGATTCGCTGGCCGCAAGAATGCCTGCCGGTGTCGTGACCGGCCGGTCGTTATGCCTGCTTGGTCCTGCTTATGCCTGCTCGTGATGCCTACGCGTAAATCACGTCGGGATCGCGCCGCGCCGGGTCGTACAGCGCGTCGATCGTCGCGGCGCGATGCTGCTGCACGGCCGCCTGGTTCAGCGAACCCTTGTCGGTCACTTCGCCGAGATCGAGCGACGGCGGCGTGTCGATCAGCCGGATGCGCGCGACGAACGTCGAACCGCCGCTGGCATGCCGGTTCAGTGTGGCCAGCCACGTCGTGAACGCCGCGCGCACGGCCGGCGCGCGCAGCACGTCGGACACCGGCGCGTCGGCGGCGAGCCCCGCCAGCGCGCGGCACGCGTCGACGCGCGGAAACACGAGCAGCCCGATGTCGTCGCGATTGATCCCGGTGACGACCACGTCCTGCACGTACGGCGCGCCGCTCGACACCGCGTTCGCGCGCAACGGCCCGACGCTCACGAAGGTGCCGCTGCTCAGCTTGAAGTCCTCGGTCAGCCGTCCGTCGAACTGCAGCCCGAGTTCCGGCCGCTGCGGATCGGCAAAGACCCCCGCGTCGCCGCTGCGGTAATACCCTTCGTCGTCGAACACGTCGCGCGGATCGACGTCCGCGTGCCAGTAGCCGCGCATCACGTTCGGCCCCTTGAAACGCAGCTCGAGCTTGCCGCCGCACGGCACCAGCTTCGCGTCGCAGCCCGGCGCCGGCAGCCCGATATAGCCGGCGCGCATCAGCGGCCCCGTCGTGAACAGGCACGACGGCGACGCTTCCGTCATCCCGAGGCCGGCCATGATCCGGATGCGCTCGCCGCAATGCGCTTCGGTCACGCGGTCGAGCCGGTCCCACGCGGCCTGCGACAGCCCCGCGCCGCCGAAGAAGTACAGCTTCACACGCGAGAAGAACGTGTCGCGCAGCGCGGCATCGCGTTCGAGCGCGACGGTCAGCTCTTCCCAGCCCTTCGGCACGTTGAAGTAGATCGTCGGCGCGATCTCGCGCAGGTTGCGCACGGTTTCGTCGAAGCGGCCCGGCATCGGGCGGCCGTCGTCGATGTACAGCGTGCCGCCGTTGTACAGCGCGATGCCGAGGTTGTGACTGCCGCCGAACGTGTGATTCCACGGCAGCCAGTCGACCAGCACCGGCGGCTCGCGCGTGAGTTCGGGCATCGTCTGGCGCAGCATCTGCTGGTTGCTGCACAGCATCCGGTGCGTGGTCGGCACCGCCTTCGGCTGCTTCGTCGAACCGGACGTGAACAGGATCTTCGCCAAATGATCGGGGCCGACCGCCGCGTGGATCGCGTCGATCGTGCGCGGTGCCGTGGCGAGCAAGCGCGAGAGCGGCACCGCGCGGCCCTTTCCGTGCGCGTCCGCGTCGGCATCCTCGTCGCGTGCGACGAGCAGCGCCGCATCGGCCGGCAACGTGGCGTCGAGCGCACGCGTGAACGGCGCGCGTTCGGCGACAAACACCGCACCGGGCCGCAGCACGCCGAGCGTGTGGCGCAGCTTGCCGTAGTCGGTCGACACGAGCGAATACGCGGGCGAGATCGGCGCATACGGCACGCCGGCCAGCATGGCCGCGAACATCAGTTGCAGATGCTCGAGATCGTTGCCGGACAGCACCGCGAGCGGGCGCTCGGCCGACAGCCCGAGATCGACGAGGCCCTGGCCCAGCGCGCGAGCGCGTTCGAGCATCTGCGCGTAGGTGATCTCGATCCAGCGTCCGTCGGCGCCGCGCCGCGCGGCCAGCACGCGATCGGGGTGCGCTTGCGCGCCGCGCACGAGGCAGTCGGTCAGGCGCGTCGGGTAGTCGCCGAGCGGTTCGCGCGAACGCAGGTACCACGTGCCGTTTTCCGCGCGGCGAATCTCGGCCGCGCCAACGGCGACGGCCGCCGCGCGATAGCGCACGCCGCCCGTGTCGTTCACCGGCCCGCTCGCGGGCGTCGCTACATTCATCGTGGCCTCGCTCATATGGGGTAATGCCGCGGCGTGGTCTGCACGGTGATCCAGCGCAGCTCGGTGAATTCGGCGATCGACGCACGGCTGCCGAAGCGGCCGTAACCGCTCGCCTTGGTGCCGCCGAACGGCATCTGCGCCTCGTCGTGCACGGTCGGCCCGTTGATGTGGCAGATCCCCGACTCGATCCGTCGCGCGAGCGTCATCGCCCGCGCGATATCGCGGCTGAACACGCTTGCCGACAGCCCGAACTCGCTGTCGTTTGCGAGCGCGACCGCTTCGTCGTCGCTGTCCGCGCGCAGGATCGCGACCACCGGCGCGAACGATTCCTCGCGATAGAGCCGCATGTCGCGCGTGACGCCGTCGACGATCGCCGGCTGCATCGTCGCGCCCTCGACGCGACAACCGAGCGGCAGTTGCGCGCCACGCGCACGCGCATCTTCGACCAAAGACGCCGCGCGCGCGGCGGCCGCCGCGTCGACCATCGTGCCGAGCGGATGGCCGGCCAGCGGATCGCCGGCGACCAGCGTGCGGGCCTTCGCGGCCAGCCGTTCGACGAGCGCATCGGCGATCGGCCGCGCGACGATCACGCGCTCGGTCGACATGCAGATCTGCCCTTGGTTGAAGAACGCGCCGAATGCGATCGCGTCAACGGCTGCATCGAGATCCGCATCGTCGAGCACCAGCACCGGCGCTTTGCCGCCGAGTTCGAGCAGCACGGGTTTCAGGTGCGCTGCCGCGTGGCGCGCGATGATGCGCCCGACGTGCGTCGACCCGGTGAAGTTGATCCGCTTCACGTGCGGATGCGCGATCAGCCGCTCGACGAGTTCCGGCGCATCGGCCGCCGCGTGCGTGATCACGTTGACGACGCCCGCGCCGAGCCCCGCGTCGTCCAGCACCGCGCCGATCAGCGCGTGCACGCCCGGGCACGCCTCGGACGCCTTCAGCACGACCGTGTTGCCGCATGCGAGCGGCATCGCCAGCGCACGCGTGCCGAGGATCACCGGTGCATTCCACGGCGCGATGCCGAGCACCACGCCGCACGGCACGCGCATCGCGAGCGCGAGATTGCCCGGTACGTCGGACGGGATCACGTCGCCGGCGATCTGGGTGGTCATCGACGCGGCCTCGCGCAGCATGTTCGCCGCGAGCGTCACGTTGAAGCCGAGCCAGCCGGGCGTCGCGCCGGTTTCGGCGACGCCGGTCGCGATGAATGCGTCGATGCGCGCGTCCATCAGGTCGGCCGCCTTCAGCAGCCGGCGGCGCCGCTCGGTCGGCGCGAGCGCCGCCCAGGCGGGGAACGCGCGGTGCGCGGCGTCGATCGCCGCGTCGGCGTCGGCCGCGCCGGCCGCCGGCGCGCGCGACGCGAGCGCGCCCGTCGCGGGGTTGAAGCGGTCGAAGGTGCGGCCGTCGCCGGCGGTGCACCACTCGCCGCCGATCAGCATCCGTCTGTCGGTCATGTCGTCTCCTGCCTTGCCTGTCTCTTGCGATTACACCGGCGGGGAAGCCGGCGGCTGCGTCGGCGCTTGTCTCAGCGCTTGTATGCCTGCAGGCCCGGCTTGATCGCCTTGTCGTCGAGGAACTGCTTCAGCCCCTGCTCGCGGCCGCGCTCCGGGTCGCGCAACTGCGCCTGGTCGAGCTTCGCATACAGATAATCCTCGCACTGCTCCCACGTGAGTTCGCGCGAACGCTTGAAGCCATGCTTCGCCGCGCGCAGCACGACCGGGTTCTTGTCCATCAGCCGTGCGGCGAGCGCGATCGTCGCGTCGCGCAGGCCAGCGAGCGGCACGCTGCTGTTCACGAGGCCCATTTCTGCCGCTTCGACGCCGGTAAACGTGTCACCGGTCATGATGTAGTGCAGCGCGCGGCGATGCCCGACCGTGTCCGCCATCGCCTTGCTGACGAGGTTGCCCGGCGGGATGCCCCAGTTGATCTCCGACAGCCCGAACACCGCTTCGTCCGCGGCGATCGCGAGGTCGCACGCGACGAGCGGCGAGAACCCGCCGCCGAAGCACCAGCCGTTCACCATCGCGATCGTCGGCTTGTTGTACATCCGCAGACGGCGCCACTGCCATTCCGATGCGTCGCGCCGCACCTTTTCCTGCAGCGCGTCGGAGCCGCCGTCGATCTCGCGGAAATATTCCTTCAGATCCATGCCGGCCGTCCATGCGCTGCCCGCGCCGGTCAGCACCAGCACCTTCGCGTCGTCATCGAACTCGACCGCGTCGAGGACTTCCAGCATCTCCCGGTTCAGCGTCGGGCTCATTGCGTTGCGCTTCTCGGGGCGATTCAACGTCACCCAGGCGATGCCGGCCTCCACGTTCACTTCAACGGTCTGCCAGCGGTTGTCGTACTTGCTCATGTCTGTTCCTGTCGTTCGTTTCCAGTGCGATTCGGTGCGCAGCGTGCGTGCTGCGGACGACTTCATTTAATATCAGGCTACCTGATATTGCAAGCGGCATGAGCGCCGGTGTAAACCCGGAGCGGAACGCGGGGAAGGCGGCGGGGAAATCAGGGAGCGGTTGGCCGAGCGCCGATGGCGCGTACGAAGCGAGCGCGGGCCTGGCGGGCCCGCGTCGTGAAAATGCGGGAAGCGGTCAGCCGCGCAGGTTGCGCGAGAACAATTCGAGGGCGCGCTGCACGTGCGCGGCGTCGTCGGCGGAGATGTCGCCGAGCATGCGCGTCTCGAGCGGGCGCAGCACGGCTTCACATTCACGCAGCATCGCCGCGCCCGCGTCGGTCAGCGTCAGCAGGATGATGCGGCCGTGTGACGGGTCGGCTTCGCGCGTGACGAAACCGCGGGCGGCCATCACGCTCATCACCTCGTTCGCCGATTGCGGCGTGATCCACGAGCGCTCGGCCAGTTGCGCGTTCGACGACGCGCCGCGCGCCTCGAGCACCGACAGCGCCGTGTATTGCGCGAGCGTGATGCCGAGCGGCGCGAGCGCGTCGGTCATGTGGCGGCGCAGCAGCCGGTCGAGGCCGCCGATCACGTAGGTCAGGCGCTGTTGCACACGCGCTTTCGGCTTGTCGCCCGTCGCGCGGGCGGCGCTTTTCGCGGCGGATTTCGAACGGGCAGGCTTGGTCGGGGTGGAACTCATGGCGCGTGCTGGATGGAATTGCGGGCCATCTTACCAGCAGGTCGGGGGGCGAATGCATAGTGGCCACATCACTCTCAGCGTACCTCCATGTTCTCACTTGCCTCGCATTTAGCTGATAACGGGGTTGGCATGAATTCAGAAGTGGCTAAAAATGGAATTTCAGGACACTGGGGAGTTTTAGGCATGCGTGAACGAATTGCCGTACTGGGTGGTTCATTGAATATAAAAAGTAGTTTCACTGACGGCACGACGCTTACTTTCATTCTTCCAACATAGAGTTATGCGGTTAAAAAGAAAATTAGCTAAATCGGATTATTGCTGGCTCTATGCGCTGGGGAATTACTCTTTCGATCAGTGTCGCTGCACTCAACAATGCACGATCGGCACCCTGACTCGAAAATATCGTGACGCCAAATGGACAACCGTCCTCATCACTGCCAACCGGAATGGCAACGACCGGCGCCCCAGCTTTGCCTGTGCACTTCGCCGCTGCACTCATGGGAGCAATTAGCATCGAGACATTTCCGGCGCGAAGGGCTGCATCAATTCCAGCCGTTCGGCTGAGAAAAATGTCTCGTCTCCGATCGTCGAGATAATTGGGCGTTAGCAAGCCCTCGGTCGCATCTGATGCTATGAGTAATGACTGTCCATACGGAATGGCGGCTGAATGAAGCCGATTCCACTGAATGATATCTTGCATAGAAGTCATGCCACAGGGCTTAAGGTCCTGAAGCATACTGTTCAAACTCTCTTTAAATTCGGCGCGAAACACGCATGATCGAACTTCAGCAAGCTCGTCTGCACTAGGCAGATCGCAAGGGTCTATGATAACAGCCCCGGATTTCTCTAAAGCAACAAGTGTCGCTTCGAACAAGGCGAGGTTATTTCCAGTTATGACATTGTTTGCGATAAACCGTCTCGGAACCCCTATACGAAGGCCGTTTAAACTTGTAGGTACTGGGAAGTCATTGGTGAAGTTAATTAAAGTCATGCTGTCTCGCATGTCTGGCCCGGCGATGATATCAAAGACTAGTTCGGCGTCTTTGACCGTGAGAGTCAACGCCCCAGGTGAGTCTTGGCTAGGCACCAACGGCACGATCCCGTGTCGGCTAACTCGTCCGACAGTCGGTTTGAAGCCTACGACAAAGCTATGTAATGCCGGGGATTGAATCGAATTTTGAGTCTCTGTACCAATCGCAAACGCACAAAACCTTGCTGCTACTGCCGATGCCGAACCGACGCTTGATCCCTGTCCCCGTTCATACCGATGGCCAAGAGGATTACGCACTACTCCGCCAGCGCTACTAAATTCGGCTGGCATAGTATCTGAAACAAAGTCGGCAAATTCGGTTAGGTTCGTTTTTCCTAACAATATTGTCCCGGCTTCTCTCAGACGACTCACGATCGTTGCCTCGTAAGGTGGCACGAATTCTGCGAGCGCTTTGCACCCAGCGGAGGCAACACAGCCGTCCGCTGTGAAGACATTATCTTTTAGAAGATATGGAACTCCATGCAGCGGCCCCCTGATAAAGCCAGAGGCGATTTCCGCGTCAGCTTTCATTGCTTCCTGTATGGCTATCGGTGAGATAGAACGCACGCAATTTAGTCCACTTGGACCAGCATTAAATTTGTCGATCCGCGTCAAAAACCATTTTGTTGCCTGAACAGACGTCAGCCGTCCATTTGTAATGGCTTGTCCGATAGCCGAGGCTGAGTGGGTCGTCAAAATCGAATCTACGTTGGCAGGTTGTTGGGGTGATGATTGATGGACCATATTATTTGCCTATCTAGCTAACGCGATTGCGAGGGAACGGTGCCTACGGAAAGTTTTACGGCTTTCTTCGAAGTTCGGACATCCCGAGTCGCCCCCACATTTTCGCGTTCGCGACGGTCATTTGAATGGCATATGTCGTTGGCAGCGCACGGTATTATCACTTATTATCTGAATCGTCTGGCAGACGCCGAGCATCGCCGTCAACCTTCAAACAACCTCACTCAACTCATGCATAAGCCGACAAGCGATTGACGACCCGGAGGAAATATGTTTAATCCGCGCGAATAGCTTCAGCCTGAATTTTTAGTCGCGTGAACATTTTGAATCCCAGTTTTTTGGAGTAGTCGACACCAAAATCATCACGATTGAATTCAGCATGCCCATCGATTCCGCATACTTCTCGCTTATAAAGCGGATTCTGATAGCATTTAAATGAATCAATCGAAATAACCAGCGGCCGCGATACGCCGTGCAGCGTAATGACCCCATCAACCTCGACCAACTTCTCTCCGTCGAATTTCATCGTCGAGCTTTTGAATTTCGCAACCGGATAGGTTTTCGCGTCAAGAATCTCAGGACCCACAATTTCCCTGTCCAGATCCGCGTTGCCGATATCTACGCTCGATATTTCGGTTTCGACTTCGAGTCGCCCAGTTCCAGCCGCCCGATCAAGGACGACGACACCCGAGCTCCTCAGAAATTTACCGCGCCAAACTGACGCCCCACCAAAGTGATCGACCTCAAAACTCGGGTAAGTATGGGTAGAGTCCAAATTATAAGTGACCGGGGATGCATGCCCGCCCTGAACCCAAAGCGAGGCCGACGCCACGCACAGAATTTTTGCGATTTTCACGTAACTTCCAAATTCAATAATAAGGCCGATTCGCTGTTCACTCAATGCAATTGGAACCTACAATTGAGCCCAGCGCCAGTCGCGATCTCAATAATCGCCATGGAATATTTCTTTAACTTGATTTCCCCTCATATTTGGTAATTTTCGAATCTCGCAACTTATCACGAGATTCGCAAAAAATTGGTCGCGGGCTCCAAACCCTTCAATTCTGCGAGGCAGATTTTCACAACCAAGGACAGAATGCTCCGGCACATGACAATACCCAACACCTCAGCATCGTTCATAGTCGGCGATTAGATTATCGAAATCTACTTAATTTTTATTAATTTATCTGTGATTTCTCTTGCGGAGAATCACGCGCCTTCCCCGAGCGTTGTACCAATAGGAGGGAGATTTCGAATGAAATTTTCTTAGAGCGGCTAACACAACCAGACATGATGCTGCGGGCATCGTATCGTCTACGGCATGGCAAGACGCAAAATCAGTAACGAATTATGGGTGGCGCTGGAGCCGCTGATTCCGGAGTTCACGCCATCGCCCAGGGGTGGTCGGCGGCGCACAGTCGATGATCGCGCAGCGCTGAACGGGCAGCCGCGCAAGCGGCCGAGCAAACCGCACGCCGACAAAGGGTGTGACTTCGCTCGTTGCCGGCGCTATCTGAGACAACGCGGCATCAAGGCCCGTATTGCCCGCCGTGGTATCGAAAGCAGTGAGCGGCTCGGGCGTCATCGTTGGGTCGTCGAGCGCACCCAGGCCTGGTTTGCTGGTTTCGGCAAGCTCCGGATTCGCTTCGAGCGCCGCCTCGATATTCATGCCGCTTTGCTCGCTCTGGCTACCGCCGTCATCTGCTCTAGATTCGTGGATGACTTGTGTTAGCGACTCTTATACGAGGCTTTGAGCCGTCGATTGATGTGGCTGGAGGAATATGAGAAGCAGCTGTGGACGGGGAAAGGATGACCTTGCGTCACGTCGGTGTTACCCATTCCGCAATCACGTTTTCCGCGCGACATTCATGTCGCGGATGCTGCGCGCGTGAATTCCACTGAGAAAGACGAGGGCCGATCAGCCTCGTTCAACGCACATCTTTCGCACAGTCCGGATCTTTGCCTGCCAGCCGATAGAACCTGCCGTCCACACCCGCCATTCATTCAGTACGTGTGCCCGCAAATCGCGTGGTCGGCAGCCCCGCGTGCCGCGTCTGCGCGACGAACAGGCCGCCCGCATACGCGTCGCCCGCCAGCACATCGTCGCTCAGCCCGACGCGCGCACTCGTCACATACAACCGGCCTTCGCCGTCGAGCGTCACGCAACTCGGCTGCGCGGTCGGCACCGCCACGCGGTTCGTCTCGACGCCGTCCGGCCCGTAGCGCACGACCCGCCGGCCGCCCCACTGCGCATTCCACAGCCCGCCGTCACGATCGACGATTGAGCCGTCCGGGTCGCCATCGGCATCGGTCAGCCGCGCGAACGGCCGCACGTTCGCGACGTCGCCGCCTGCACGGTAATCGCACACAAAAATCTCGCGCACCAGCGAATCGCAGAAATACATCTTCGACCCATCCGGCGAGAACGCGATGCTGTTCGCGATCGCGGCCGCCGGCAATGCAAGCCGTTCGAGCGTGAGGTCGGGATTGAGCCGGTAGAACCCGCCGACCGCGCGCGGCGGGTCGCCGCCCTCGTCCTTCATCCCGAACACGAATGCGCCGAACGGATCGCAGCGGCCGTCGTTGAGCCGCGTCGGCAGATCGGGCTCGACGTCGACGATGCGCGTGAACGCCCCGCTGCGCCGATCGAAGAACGCGAGATGCGTCGCGAGCCCGACGAGCAGCACGTCGGGCGCATTCGTCAGCGCAAAGCACGCGAGCCGCTCGGGCATCGGCCACTGCGCGAGGTCCGAGCCGTCCGCGCGGCAACGCCACAACCGCGCGCCTTCGATGTCCGTCCAGTACAGCGCGTGCGTCCCGTCGCACCACGTCGCGCCTTCGCCGAGCGTGTTGCGGCTGTCGACCAGCAGCGCCGCCGCGCCCGGTTGAATCTGTTGCATGCCGTCTCCCGATATCTGTCGCATTCGCCGGCGGCCGCGCGTTCACTTCACCAAAGTCAGATCTTCATCGCGCGCCGCTGGTTGCGACGATACTGGTCGAACAGCACCGCGAGCAACAGAATTCCGCCGCGTATCAGATATTGGTAAAAGGTCGGCACGTTCAACAGGCTCATCGCGTCCTGCACGGAGCCCATGATCAGCACGCCGACCAGCACGCCGGAGATCGTCGCGACGCCGCCCGTCAGCGACACGCCGCCGAGCACGCACGCGGAGATCACGCCGAGTTCGAGGCCGACCGACGTCTTCGGATCGCCGAGGCTCATCCGCGACGCGAGCATCACGCCGGCGAAGCCGGTCACGAGCCCCTGCAGCACGAACACCGCGATCTTGATGCGCATCACCGGCAGCCCCGCGAGCAGCGCGGCCTCGCCGTTGCCGCCGACGGCCAGCACGTTCTTGCCGAACACCGTCTTGCGCAGCAGGAAGCCGAACACGACGAAGCCGACGATGTTGCTCCAGATCGGGTACGAGATGCCGAGGAACGAGCCAGCGCCGAGCTCGAAGAAGCGTTCCTCGGAGATCATCACCGCGTCGCCGTTCGACGTGATGAACGCGAGCCCGCGCACGACTTCCATCATCGCGAGCGTGACGATCAGCGAATTGATCCGCCAGCGCGCGATCAGCACGCCGTTCACGAGCCCGACCGCACCGCCCGCGAGGATGCCGGCCACGGTGCCGAACACCACGCTGTGCGTCGCGGTGATCAGCGTCGACGCGACGACGCCCGAGAACGCGACGATCGACGCGACCGACAGGTCGACTTCGCCGAGCGCGAGCACGAACATCATCGTCACCGCGATCGAACCGATCAGCGTGACCGACAGCAAGAGGCCCTGGATGTTGCGTGACGTGAGGAAGTCCGGCACGGTCAGCGACAGCGTCGCGAACAGCACGAGAAACACCATCACGATGCCGGAGCGGTTGATCAGTTGCCACACGCCGCCGCGCGCTCGCGCGGGCGCGGCCGTGGCATCCGGGGACGGGGAAGTGCGTTGGGGTTGCATTGCCTGGCTCATATCAGTTCAGTTGCTTTCCGGTTGACTGCACGGCGCTAACGCGGCAGCGCGAGCTTGATCAGCGCGTCGGGCGTCGCCTGCGCCTTCGCGACTTCGCCCGCGACCCGTCCTTCCTTCATCACGATGATCCGGTCGGACACGCCGATCACCTCGGCCAGGTCGCTCGACACGAGGATCACCGTGCGGCCCGCTTCCGCGAGTTCGTAGAACAGGTTGTAGATTTCCGCGCGCGCGCCGACGTCGATGCCGCGCGTCGGCTCGTCCATCAGGAACACGTCGATGCGCTCGGCCAGCCAGCGCGCGAGCACGACCTTCTGCTGGTTGCCGCCCGACAGCGCGCCGATCGGCGTGTCGCCGTCGCGGGTCTTGATCGCGAGCCGCTCGATGTAGCGTTGCGCGAGTTCGCGTTCGCGCCGCGCGTCGAGCAGCACGCGCGCCGGGCTGAAATGACGGCGCGCGCTGATGTTCAGGTTGTCGGCCACCGACGCGATCGCGACGATGCCTTCCTGCTTGCGGTCCTCCGGGCACAGCGCAATGCCGGCGCGCACCGCGTGGCGCGGGCTCGAAAACGCAACGCGCTTGCCGCCCAGCTCGACGTGGCCGCCGCTCGGGCGCGTCGCGCCGTACAGCAGCTTCATCAGCTCCGAGCGGCCCGCGCCGACGAGCCCGAAGAAGCCGACGATCTCGCCGCGGCGCGCGGCGAACGACACCGGCTCGGACAGGCCGGGCCCGGTCAGCCCCTTCGCCTCGATCATCACGTCGCCGGCGGCGCGCGGCCGGTAGCCGTACACGTCCTCGATCGAGCGGCCGACCATGCAGCCGATCAGCTGGTCGCGATCGAGGTCGGCGACCGATTCGAACGTCTCGATCCGGCGGCCGTCGCGGAACACCGTCACGCGGTCGCACAGCGCATCGACTTCCTCCATCCGGTGCGTGACGTAGATGATCGCGCGCCCTTCCGCGCGCAGCGAACGGATGATCCGGAACAGCTGGGTCGTCTCGCGCGCGGACAGCGAACTCGTCGGTTCGTCGAACGCGATCACGCGCGCGTCGCGCATCAGCGCCTTGCCGATTTCGATCATCTGGCGCTGGCCGATCGACAAATACTTCACCGGGATGTCCGGATCGATGTGCTCGCCGAGGCGCTCCAGCGCATCGAGCGCACGCACCGCGAGCGCGCGCTCGTCGACCACGCCGAGCCGGCTCGGCAGCTGCCCGAGCATCAGGTTCTCCGCGACCGTCAGCTCCGGCACCAGATGCAGCTCCTGGTAGATGATCGCGATGCCGGCCTCGAGCGCGGCGCGCGTCGACGCGAAGCGCTGCACCGTGCCGTTCAGCGTCAGCGTGCCGGCCTGCGGCTGGTTCACGCCGGACAGCACTTTCAACAGCGTCGACTTGCCCGCGCCGTTCTCGCCCATCAGCCCGTGCACTTCGCCCGCCCGCACCGACAGCGACACGGCATCGAGCGCGCGCACGCCCGGGAACGTCACCGTGATCCCGTCGAGCGCAAGCAGCACGCCGCCGCGCGTGGCCGCGTCATCGTTGCGGGACACGGCCGTGATCGTCTGCATCGTCATCGCGTCGTCGCCTCGCACGCTCAGATGCCGAGCTCGGCGCGCACGGCCTGCCAGTTCGCGCGCGTCATCAGCTTGCCGCTCGTCTGCGTGTCGGCCGGCGGCGTCTTGCCGTTGCGGATCCACTCGACGAGGTTCTGCGTGCTGTCCTTGCCGTGGTTCGTCGAGCTGACCGCGATCGTCCCGTAGAAGCCGGTCGGCTCCTTCTTCTGGAATTCGGCGAACGCCTCGCCCGCGCCGTTGATGCCGACGCCGATCACGTCAGCCGCCGGGATGTGCAGCTGTTCGGTCGCGCGCACCGCGCCGAGCACCGTTTCCTCGTTCAGCGCGTAGACCACCCACTTCTTCACGTTCGGATGGCGCGCGAGCACGGGCGCGGCGGCGCTGAACCCGCCTTCGTCGTCGGTCGTCTTCTGTGGCGCGTCGAAGATGTTCTCCTTGCGGAAGCCGTTCGCGAGCAGCGCCTGCGTCGCGCCGTCGGTGCGCAGCTTCGCGGTCGGCAGCTCGTAGTTGGTGATGCGCAGCGCGCCGACTTCCTCCGGCTTCCAGCCGCGCCGTTTCATCTCGTCGGCGATCGCCTGGCCGACCTGGTTGCCGATCTTGATCGCCGACATGCCGAGATGCGGCACGTTCGACAGCGGCTTGCCGGTCGAGTCGACGAGCTGGTCGTCGACGGTCACGAACTTCATGTTGTAGCGCTTCGCGCGCGCGGCGATCGCCGGCCCGAGGCGCACGTCGGGCGCGCAGATCACGAAGCCCTGCGCACCTTGCGAGCCGAGGTTGTCGATCGCGGCGAGCACCTTCTCGCCGTCCGGCGTGCCGATCTTCACGACCGAGAAGTTCTCCTTCTGGCCGAGCGAGGCGGCCGCGTTCTGCTCGTTGATGAACCATGCCTGCTCGGGCATCTTCACCAGGAAGCCGATCTTCAGCGGCGCGTCGGCGTGCGCGGCGCCCTGCATCCCGAGCGGCGCGAGGCAAAGCGCGGCCAGCAGTGCGCGCAGGGTGTGTCGGCGAGTCGTGCGGTTCATGCGGTGTCTCCTTGTATTGGCTTGGGTCTTCAACATTCGTCGTACACGGTCGCGCTCGCGATGGTGCGCGCCGGCACGTTTTCAGCGGCCGAACGCGTCGGTCCCGACGCGCCGCCCGAACAGGAATGCGTCGGCGACGAGCCGCAACGGCCGTACGTCGACGTCGCTTTCGCCGCGCGCGATCAGCGCGCGGAAGTGAGCATACAGCGCCGGATACTCGCGCTGCGGCCCGATCTCGACCGGCTCGCCGCCGATCGACAGTTGCGCGCCGCCGCGGCTGATCGCGAGCACGCCGTCCGACGTGTCGACCGCGATCTCCCATTGCTCGACGGGGCCGTGCCGCCAGTCGAATTCCGCGTGCACGGGCACGCCGTCCGTATCGGCGCAATCGAGTTCGGCCGCGATCGGCGTCTGCACGTCGCTCGGCACGTAGAGCGTCGCTTCGCGCAGCACGAGCTCGCGCGGCAGGATCCGCGTGACGATCGACAGCGCGTTGATGCCGGGATCGAACACGCCGAGACCGCCCGGCTCCCAGATCCATTGCTGCCCCGGATGCCAGCGCCGCACGTCTTCCTTCCAGCGCACCTGCACCGCGCGGATCGTGCGCGTCGCGAGCCACGCGCGCGCCGGTTCCACCGCGCTCGCGCAGCGCGAATGCCAGGTCGCGAACAGCGTGAGGCCGCGTTCGCGCGCGAGCGCGTCCAGCGCGGCCACTTCGCCCAGCGTCGCGCCCGGCGGCTTCTCGAGCATCACGTGCTTGCCGGCTTCGAGCGCCGCGCGTGCCTGCGCGTAGCGCACCTGCGGCGGCGCGCACAGCGACACCGCCTCGAGTTCGGGCTCGGCGGCCAGCAGCGCACCCAGCTCCGGATAATTGCGCACGCCGCTGACTTCCGCGTGACGGCTCGCGCAGGCGGTCAGCGCGAAGCCCGGTTCGGCGGCGATCGCGGGCAAATGCTGGTCACGCGCGATCTTGCCGATCCCGATCACGCCCAGCGAAATCACCTTGCTCATCTGCGTTCCTCCTTCGCTAGTCGGTCAGTGCGCCCAGCGCAGCACGAGCGGATCGAGCCGGCGCGCGATCGCGAGCAGCTCCGCGCGCGTGTCCGGATGCAGTTCCGGCATCGGATGCCGCGGCCGCTCGCACGCGATCACACCGCCTTCGCGCATCAGCGCCTTCGCGGTGAGAATGCCGGACTGGCGGTTCTCGTGATTGATCAGCGGCAGCCACGCCTGGTAGCGCGCGTACGCGTCGTCCTGCCGCCCTTCGCGCCACGCTTCGAGGATCGGCCGGATGCCGTCCGGATACGCGCCGCCCGTCATCGCGCCGGTCGCGCCGGCGTGCAGGTCGGCGAGCAGCGTGATCGCCTCCTCGCCGTCCCACGGCCCTTCGATCGCGTCGCCGCCGAGCCGGATCAGCTCGCGCAGCTTGTTCGCGGCGCCGGGCGTCTCGATCTTGAAGTACGCGACCTGCTCGATCTCGCGCGCCATCCGCGCAAGCAACGGCGCGGACAGCGCGGTGCCGCTCGCGGGCGCATCCTGAATCATGATCGGGATGTCGATCGCATCCGACACGCGCGCATAGAAATCGACGATCTGCGCTTCGGGCACGCGGAACGTCGCGCCGTGATACGGCGGCATCGTCATCACCATCGCCGCGCCGAGCTGCTGCGCGCGCAGGCTGCGCGCCGCGCACACCTGCGTGCTGTAGTGCGACGTCGTGACGATCACCGGCACGCGGCCGGCGACGTGTTCGAGGATCGTGCGCGTGAGCACGTCGCGTTCGTCGTCGGTGATCGCGAATTGCTCGGAGAAATTCGCGAGGATGCACAGCCCGTCCGAGCCCGCATCGATCATGAAATCGACCGCGCGCTTCTGGCTCGCGAGGTCGAGCTCGCCGGTATCGGAAAACGTCGTCGGGACGACGGGGAAGATGCCGCGGTAGCGCGGTGTGCTGCTCGATGTCATGGTTCGGGTCCTGCGTCGGTCGAATCGGCGTTCAGCCGGAAAAACAAGGCGTTCAGGATTCGCGGGCGAATGCGCCCGCGGCCGGCTCGGGCGCGCGCAGCGCGGCCCGGACCACGAACGTCATCAGCACCGCGAACAACAGCGTCGCCGCAAGAAAGTACAGGCCGGCCGCGAGACTGCCGGTCGATGCCTTGATCAGGCCGATGCCGTACGGCCCGAAGTAGCCGCCGAGATTCGCGAGCGAATTGATCGCGGCGATGCCGACCGCCGCGCTCGTGCCGGTCAGGAATTCGCCGGGCAGCGCCCACACGACGGCCTGGATCGAATAGAGCGAGAACGCGGTGAGGCAGATGAATGCGAACTGCAGCGCGGGCTGCCGCACCCATGCGCTCGCGGCCATCGTCACGGCGGCGGCCGCCGACACGACGACGATGTGCCAGTAGCGCTCGCGCTTGCGGTCCGAATGGCGCGGCACGACGAGCAGGCCGACCACCGCGAACAGATACGGCACCGCGGACAGCAGCCCGGTCGCCGCATCGCCGGCGCCGAATGCGTGGATGATCGTCGGCAGCCACAGCGACAGCCCGTAGATGCACAGCGGAAACGGCAGGAACAGCGCGGCGAGCAGCAGCACGCGGCGATCGCGCAGGGTGGCGAGCGGATTGCCGTGCGAAGCCGGTCGATACGTGTCGCGGTCGGCGGCGAGCTGCCGCGCGATCCAGCGGCGCTGGTCGTCGTTCAGCCAGCGCGCATGCGCGGGCGATTCGGGCAGCAACCGCAGCGTGGGCCATGCGAGCAGCACGGCCGGCAAGCCGCTGACGACGAACAACGTCTGCCAGTCCGACAGGCCGAACCACCCGTGCGTCGACAGCAGCCACCCGGCGAGCGGGCCCGTCACGATGCCGGCGAGCGGCTGCGCGAGCACGAGCAGGCCGATCACGCGGGCACGGTCGCGCATCGGGAACCATTGCGTGAGGAAGTACAGGATGCCGGGATAGAGGCCGGCTTCGGCCGCGCCGAGCAGGAAGCGCAGCACGTAGAAACTGGCCGGGCCTTGCACGAGCGCCATCGCGATCGTGATCACGCCCCACGTCGCGAGGATGCGCGCGAACCAGACGCGTGCGCCGAAGCGTCCGAGTGCGAGGTTGCTCGGCACTTCGCACAGAAAGTAGCCGATGAAGAACAGTCCGGCGCCGAGGCCGTACGCGGCGTCGCCGAGGCCGATCGCCGCGTTCATGTGCAGCTTCGCGAAGCCGACCACGGTACGGTCGACGTAGGCGACCACGTAGATCAGCGCGAGGAACGGCACCAGCTTGCGCGTGAGCATGCGGGTCAGTTGCCGTTCGTCGACGGCTGCCGGCGAATCGGACTGTTCCGCCGCGGTGAGTGCGGGCGTGTACTGCGTCGTCATCTTGTCTCCTATAGCCCACGTTGGCGCTTCAGCGCTTACGGGGGTCCCATGCTTCGCGGTAGCCCACGTCGGCGCTTTAGCGCTTACGGGGGCCCCATGCTTCGCGGTCGGCCCGTGTTCGCGCTTTAGCGCTTACGAGGGCCCCATGCTTCGCGGTCGGCCCCTGTTCGCGCTTTAGCGCTTACGGGGCCCCCAAGCTTCGCGGTCGGCCTCCGTTGGCGTCTTGGCGCTTGACGGAGGCCCCATGCTTCGCGGCCGGCCGGTTGATCGCCCTGCCTCAGCCGGCGCTTCGCCCTGCTTCCCTCAGGCCCCGCCGCGATCCGTTTGTCTCAATGCGAATGGCTCGGCACGTCGGCGCCGCGCATGCCGACCAGGAAGTCCAGGTCGCACCCCTCGTCGGCCTGCAGCACGTGATCGATATACAGCCGCGCGTAGCCGCCCTTGCCGAGCTGAGCGGCCACGCCCGGCGCCGCGGTCGGATCGACGTCCGACAGGCGGCGCTGCAGTTCGTCGTCCGGAATGTCCAGGTGCAGCGTCCCGGCCTCGCAGTCGAGCTCGATCCAGTCGCCGTTGCGCACGGCAGCCAGCGGGCCGCCCGCGGCCGCTTCCGGCGCGACGTGCAGCACGACCGTGCCGTACGCGGTGCCGCTCATCCGTGCATCGGAGATCCGCACCATGTCCTTCACGCCCTGGCGCAGCAGCTTCGGCGGCAGCCCCATGTTGCCGACCTCGGCCATCCCCGGATAACCGCGCGGCCCGCAGTTCTTCAGCACCATCACCGAACTCGCATCGACGTCGAGCGCTTCGTCGTTGATCGTCGCCTTGTAGTGCTCGAGGTTCTCGAACACCACCGCGCGGCCGCGATGCTTCAGCAGCTCGGGGCTCGCCGCCGACGGCTTCAGCACCGCGCCGCGCGGCGCGAGATTGCCGCGCAGGATGCAGATCCCGCCGTCGGCGATCAGCGGCCGGTCGAGCGGGCGGATCACCTCGTCGTCGTAGTTCGGCGCTTCGCGCACGTTGTCCCACAGCGACTTGCCGTTGACCGTCAGCGCGTCGGGGTGCGGCAGCAGCCCGCCTTCGCCGAGCCGGCGCAGCACGGCCGGCAGGCCGCCCGCGTAATAGAACTCCTCCATCAGGAAGCGCCCGGACGGCATCAGGTCGACGATCGTCGGCGTGTCGCGGCCGATGCGCATCCAGTCCTCGAGTTCGAGCGGCACGCCGATGCGGCCCGCGATCGCCTTCAGGTGGATCACCGCGTTGGTCGAGCCGCCGATCGCCGCGTTCGCGCGGATCGCGTTCTCGAACGCCGCGCGCGTCAGCACCTTCGACAGCACGAGCCCTTCGAGCGCCATCTCGACGATCCGGATGCCGGACATGTGCGCGAGCACGTAGCGGCGCGAATCGACGGCCGGAATCGCCGCGTTGTGCGGCAGCGCCACGCCGAGCGCCTCGGCCATGCACGCCATCGTCGACGCGGTGCCCATCGTGTTGCAGGTGCCGGCCGAGCGCGACATGCCGGCTTCGGCCGACAGGAAGTGATGCAGGTCGATCTCGCCGGCCTTCAGCGATTCGTGCAGTTGCCAGACGGCGGTACCCGAACCGATGTTCTTGCCCTCGAGCTTGCCGTTCAGCATCGGGCCGCCCGACACGACGATCGCCGGCACGTCGCAGCTCGCCGCGCCCATCAGCAGCGCGGGGGTCGTCTTGTCGCAGCCGGCGAGCAGCACGACCGCGTCGATCGGATTGCCGCGGATCGCTTCCTCGACGTCCATCGACGCCAGGTTGCGCGTGAGCATCGCCGACGGCCGCAGGTTCGATTCACCGTTCGAGAACACCGGGAATTCGACCGGGAACCCGCCCGCCTCGAAGATCCCGCGCTTCACGTGTTCGGCGAGCTTGCGAAAGTGCGCATTGCACGGCGTCAGTTCGGACCACGTGTTGCAGATGCCGATGATCGGCCGACCGTCGAACTCGTGATCGGGAATGCCCTGGTTCTTCATCCAGCTTCGGTACATGAAGCCGTTCTTGTCGTTCGTGCCGAACCATTGGGTGGAGCGCAGCCTGGGTTTTGTTGCCGACATCGTCAGTCCTGTGGTGACGGGATACCGGCGCAGTCTAGGCAGAATTTTGATAACTCGCTAATGACGTTTTTGGCGATTACGATATCGATTCCGATATCGATATAAACCCGTACCATGCTCGAAGCCAGCCCGTGGGGAAACCGCAGCCGCCTGAAGACGCGCCAGCTTCTGCTGGTCGTCGCGCTCGCCGACGAAGGCAGCATTCACCGCGCCGCGGCCGCGCTGAACATGACGCAGCCGGCCGCGTCGAAGCTGCTGCGCGAGCTCGAGGAATCGATCGGCGCGGTGCTGTTCGAGCGCCTGCCGCGCGGGATGCGGCCGACGCTGTACGGCGACGCGCTGATCCGCCACGCGCGCGCCGCGCTCGGCAGCCTCGACCAGGCACGCGAGGAGCTGGCCGCGCTGAAGGCCGGCCATCTCGGGCATGTGGCGGTGGGCGCGATTACGTCGCCGGGGTTGCGGATCGTGCCACCGGCCGTCGCCGCGGTGAAGGGCACGCATGCGAACGTGCGCGTGTCCGTCGCGATCGACACGAGCAATGCGCTGCTCGAACACCTCGCGCAGGACAAGCTCGACATCGTGCTCGGCCGGCTGTCCGCCGAACACGACAAGCTGCATCTGCGCTACGAGCCGCTGACCGGCGAGCCGGTCGCGGCGGTCGTGCGGCCCGGCCATCCGCTGCTCGCGCAGGCGCCGTTGTCGCTTGCCGACGTGCAGCGTGCCGCGTGGGTCATGCCGCCGGCCGGCAGCGTGCTGCGCCACCGCTTCGAGCTCGTGTTCCAGCGCGCGAGCCTCGCGCCGCCCGCGAACGTCGTCGAGACGGCCGCGCTGCTGTTCATCACGCAGTTGATCGAGCAGAGCGACATGATCGCGGTGCTCGCGGAGGACGTCGCGCTGTACTACGCGCGACATGGCATCGTGTCGGTGCTGCCGCTGGAAATGGATTGCCGGATGGACGATTTCGGGATCATCACGCGCACCGACCGGCTCCATTCGCCGGCCGTCGCGGTGATGGCGGAGGCGATTCGGGCGGCGGCGCGGGAGGTTTACGGGATCGCGTTGTAACGCGCAGATCGGGGGCCGTGCGGCGCGCCCGCCCGGTAAAGCGCACGAAACGGGGCGCCATGTGCGCATTGCCCGGAGAGTGGAGAAGCCTCGACGCCTTCTCCACGGGGCGCGTCACGCGGTGGCGAACTCGATCACCGGTTCGCACCGGATCGGGAAGTTCACGGAGTTCGCGATATAGCACTTCGCATGCGCATCGTGATGCAGCCGCTCGGCCAGCGCGCGATCGTCGCCCGCGCGGATCGTCACGCGCGGGTGCAGCACGATTTCGGTGAAACGCCCCGGCTCGGGCATGTCGAGCATCGTCCCTTCGGCGTCGTCGACATACGCGAGCACGCGGATGCCCGCATCGGAACACAGATGCAGATACCAGAGCTTGTGGCACGCCGAGGCCGACGCGAGCAGCAGGTCCTCCGGATTCCAGCGCGCCGCATCGCCGCGAAACGCCGGGTCCGACGAGCCCGGAATGTCCGGCTTCGAACCCGTGCGGATCACATGATCGCGGCCATATTCGCGATACCCGGACGTGCCGGTTCCGCGGTTGCCGGTCCACTCCACTGCCACGCGATACTTGTGTTCGCCATGCGCCATGTCGCTCTCCTCTGCAATCGGATGTGAGGCCGCCATTGTGTCACCGGAATACCTGCCGCGAACGCAATGCCCGCGACGCCCGCGCGATGACGGTCGCGCATCCCGATTCGGCGCGACGCATCGGGATGCGGCTCGTCGAACGCAACTGAGGCCGGCCGGCGGCAGAGCGCGCGCTCACCCATTCTCGGCCGCCGCCACACCACGCGGCAAGCCACCGGATCGGCCTCGTCGGCCGGACACTGTCACTCCCCTGCTCCCAATGCAACAAGGTCAACTTACGATTGCAAATACATCTCATTTGCATTAGATTTCGGCGCGCAAATGGACTGTTTGGAACACGGTTGCCGGCGCGAGACGGCCCGCGGTGCCCGAACGCGGACCCATCTCTGAAGGACGAGGCATGAGCAGGAAGAACTGGGCGGCCGCACCGATGGCCATCGTCGTCGGCACGGCCGGGCTGAGCGCCGCCGATGCGCAGGAACTGTCGCTGCCGGCGATCGAAGTCTCCGGGCAGCGCACGACGGCGCCGTTTCGCGCGCCGGAATCGACGAGCGCGACGCGCACCGAGACGGACGTGATGGAGATTCCGTTCGCGGTCAGCAGCGTCGACAAGAAACTGATTCAGACGGTGGCCGCCACACGCGGTGAAGACCTGTACGACTGGGTCGCCGGCGTCGCGCGGCAAAACAACTTCGGCGGGCTGTGGGACAACTACGCGGTGCGCGGCTTCGCCGGCGACGGCAACACGTCCGGCACCGACTACCTCGTCAACGGCTTCTCGTGGAATCGCGGCATCAGCGTGCCGCGCGACACCGCCACGCTCGAGCGCATGGAAGTCCTCAAGGGGCCCGCGTCCGCGCTGTACGGCCGCGGCGACCCCGGCGGGCTCATCAGCTACACGACGAAGCAGCCGCAGTTCGCGCGCGCGAGCACGATCGGCGTGTCGGCCGGCAGCTACGGCGCGCTGCGCGAGACGCTCGATTCGACCGGCCCCGTGACGAAGTCGCTCGCGTACCGCTTCATCGCGATGAACGAGGACAACGGCAGCTTCCGCGATACCGTGTCGAGCAAGCGCTACCTGTTCGCGCCGTCGTTCACGTGGGACATCGGCGCGGACACGACGCTCCACTACGAATTCGAGACCGCCCGCCAGCGCGCGCCGCTCGATCGCGGCGTGGTCGCGGTTAACGGTCAACTCGGTGCGGTGCCGGCGTCGAGGTTCATGGGCGAGCCGCGCGACGGCGACTACGACGTGCGCAACGCGGGCCACCAATTCACGCTCGAACATCGCTTCAATGCCGACTGGTCGGTCAACGCCGGCTTCGCGCAGCGCGACACCGACCTGTCCGGCCGCTCGTCCGAAGCGTTCGCGCTGCAGCCGGACGGGCGTACGCTGTGGCGCCGCTACCGGCAGGTCGCGTTTCACTCGAACGACGTGCAAGGCCGCGTCGAGGTGGCCGGCAAGGCCCGCGCGGCCGGCATCGGCCATACGTTCGTGATGGGCGTCGACGCGTACCGCTTCAACTACGACCAGTTCGTGTCGCGTTCGACGCCGACGGCCGCGGCGCCGTATGCGATCGACATCTTCGATCCGGTCTACGGTCAGCCGGCGCCCGTGCCGCGCACCGCGACGAACCTGCTCGAGCGCGACAATGGCCAGGGCCTGTATGCCCAGGACACGCTCGCGTTCGGGCCGCACTGGAAAGTGCTCGCCGGGCTACGCTGGGACCGCTTTCACCAGTCGGTCGAGAACCGCCTGAAGGGCGTGACGACGACCCAGCTGCAAACGGCGCTGAGCCCGCGGCTCGGCATCGTGTATGAGGCCAGCCCCGCGCTGTCGCTCTACGCGAACACCGCGTATTCGTTCCGGCCGAACAACGGCGCCGACGTGAACGGCCGCGCGTTCGATCCGGAGAAGGGGCACGGCTATGAGGCCGGCGTGAAATGGGCCGGCACGCGCTGGCTCGCGACCGTCGCCGCGTTCTACGTGAACAAGCGCAACGTGCTGAGCGCCGATCCGGCGAATGCCGGGTTCTCGCGTGCGGCCGGCGAAGTACGCAGCCGCGGCGTCGAATTCGAATGGAACGGCGAACTCGGCCACGGCTTGCGCGGCATCGTCAACTTCGCGTACGTCGATGCGCAGGTCACGCACGACAGCGTGCTGACGCCGGGCGCACGCCTCGTCGACATTCCGCGGCTGAGCGGGAGCGCGCTGCTGATGTACGAAACCGCGCTGCCGCTCGTCGACAAGGCCGGCGCGGGCGCGGGCGTGATCTACGTCGGGCGCCGCGCGGGCAACACCGCGAACACGCAGGACGGCTTCGACCTGCCCGCCTACGCGACCGTGCAGCTCAACGGCTACGTGCAGGTCAACAAGCATCTGCGCGCGTCGGTCGTGTTGAACAACCTGTTCAATCGCACGTACTACGTCAGCTCATACAACAACCTGTGGGTCACGCCGGGCGCGCCGCGCAGCCTGTTCGCATCGCTCGCGTACTCGTTCTAGAAGCGCTGGTCGATGTGCATCGCGCGGCGGACGCGGACCGCGCGTGCGGTGCGCGGAAAGCCACGACGACGCGGACATCACGGGCATCTCCCCGTTGGCCCGACAACTGAAAACGCCGCGCGCGTCGACCCTCGCTACATCAAGCGTCGCCTCGACACCGCCCCCGTCGTGCCACGCACCACCAACCGCGGCAACGACGTGGTCAGCACGCGCGACGCATCGTCGATCCGCCCGCCCGCCTCGCGCAGCGCGTTGAGCAGTTCGACAGCGAGCCCGGCGGCCTCGGCGGTCGGGATCGCAACCGTCGTCAACGTGGGACGCGTGTCGCTCGCCAGATGAATATCAGTAATGCCGACGATCGACAGATCGTCGGGCACGCGCCGGCCGCGATCGGCCGCCGCGTGCAGCGCCCCGATCGCGGGCAGGTCGTTGGTCGCGACCAGCGCGGTCAACCCGGCATGCGCGTCGAGCAGCCGGCCCGCCGCGCGCACGCCGCCTTCGATCGAATCGGAATCGGGCTCGGCCGCGACGATCGACGCGTCGAGCCCCGCTTCGCGCATCACGTCGACGAAGCCGTCATAGCGCGCCGCCTGCACGCCGCTCGCCGACCCGCCGACGATCACGCCGATCGTCCGGTGTCCGAGTTCGAGCAGATGCCGCGTCGCGATCCGTCCGGCTTCGCGGAAATCCACCGCCACGCACGGCAACCCTTCGGGCGGCGCATCGGGCCGCTCCCACAGACACAGCACGACCGGCACGCCGCGCCGCGCGACGTCCGCCAGATCCGGCAGGTGCAGGTTCGCGTTGGTCACGAGAATGCCTTCGGAGATCGTGCCGGCGATCTGGTCGAGATACGCTCTGCCCTGCAACGGATCTTCGTTGGTATTGCAGACGATCAGGAACTGCCCGTTGCGGCGCACCGCGCGCTCGACCGCGAGCGCGAACTCCGGATAGAACGGGTTCGCGATGCTCGACACCATCAGCGCGACCGTCGGCGCGCGCCCTTCCGCGAGCGCCCGCGCCGCGAGATGCGGCCGGTACCCGAGCGCCTGCACGGCTTCGAGCACGCGCGCGCGGGTGGCTTCCCCAACCCGGCCCCGGTTGCGCAGCACGTTCGAGACCGTCGCGGCCGTCACGCCGGCGCGGCGGGCCACTTCATCGAGTGTCGCCATCCCTTGCTCACTATATGAGACGTTGATCCAGTATTTGCTTCGCTCACCGAAGCGGCGCACTATCGCCGCACACCCTGCCGCCCGACCGACGGGCGCGACTCGGCCGCGATCGCTATCGGCTCTTTTTTTGATCGCGATGATTAAGCGCTTAAGCACGGATGAAAGCGCATTAGAACATGGAGCGGAGACAATGGCGAGCATCTCGATGCGACGCGTGCAGAAAGCCTATGGCGAGCACGCGCCGGTCATTCGCGACGTCGATCTGGAGATCGACGCGCACGAGTTCTGCGTGTTCCTGGGGCCCTCCGGTTGCGGCAAGTCGACCCTGCTGCGGATGATCGCAGGCCTCGAGGACCTGAGCGACGGCGAACTGTCGATCGACGGCCGCCGCGTCGACGACGTGCCGGCCGCCGAGCGCGGCGTCGCGATGGTGTTCCAGAGCTACGCGCTGTTTCCGCACATGACGGTCTACGAGAACATGGCGTTCGGGCTGAAGCTCGCGCGCGTGCCGAAGGCCGAGATCGACCGGAAGGTGCGCGACGCCGCGCGGATTCTTCAACTCGATGCGCTGCTCGATCGCAAGCCGAAGGCGCTGTCCGGCGGCCAGCGGCAGCGCGTCGCGATCGGCCGCGCGATCGTGCGCGAGCCCGGGGTGTTCTTGTTCGACGAACCGCTGTCGAACCTCGACGCGGCGCTGCGCGGCCAGACGCGTATCGAAATCGCGAAGCTGCATAGGCAGTTCGAACGCGCGAGCGTCGTCTACGTGACGCACGACCAGACCGAAGCGATGACGCTCGCCGACAAGATCGTGCTGCTGCACGCCGGCGCCGACACCGCGCAGCACGGCAGCATCGCGCAGATCGGCGCGCCGCTCGACCTCTATCACCATCCCGCCAGCCGCTTCGTCGCCGGCTTCATCGGCTCGCCGCGGATGAACTTCCTGCCGGCCGTCGTCGCCGCCTGCGACGCGCGGCATACGACCGTCACCGTCGTGCCGTCCGGCGAAACCTTCACGCTGCCGCGCGACGGCGCCGCGCTCGCGCCGGGGGCGACCGTCACGCTCGGCATCCGCCCCGAACATCTGACGCTCGGCGCCGCGCACGACGCGACGACGCTCGCGCGCGACGTCGTGCTCGTCGAACGCCTCGGCGAGCAGACCTACGTGCACCTCGACCAGCCCGGCGGCACGCCGCTGATCGCGAAAGTGCCCGGCGACGCGCCGCTGCGCATCGGCGAGCGCGTGCACGCACAGGCGCCGGCCGCGGCCTGTCACCTCTTCACGGAAGACGGCCGCGCGGTGCCCGCGCGCGCCGAGCTTCCCGTCCACCACTACGCATAAGGATCGGCATGCGCCTCGGAGTCTGTTACTACCCGGAACATTGGCCGGAATCGATGTGGGCCGACGACGCCCGCCGGATGACGGCGCTCGGCATCGCGCAGGTACGGATCGCCGAATTCGCGTGGAGCCGCATCGAGCCGTCGCCGGGCGAATACGACTGGGGCTGGCTCGACCGCGCGGTCGACGTGCTCGGCGCGGCCAGCCTCGAGATCGTGATGTGCACGCCGACCGCGACGCCGCCGAAATGGCTCGTCGACCGTCACCCCGACATCCTCGCGATCGGCGCCGATGGCCGGCCGCGCGGGTTCGGTTCGCGCCGCCACTACGACTTCTCGTCACCGACCTATCTGGAAGCGTCGCGCCGCATCTGTACGGCGGTCGCCGAACGCTACGGCCGCCACCCGGCCGTACGCTACTGGCAGACCGACAACGAGCTCGGTTGCCACCAGACGGTGGTCAGCTATTCGCCCGCCGCGCTCGTGCGCTTTCGCGAATGGCTGAAGGCGCGCTACGGCACGATCGACGCGCTGAACCGCGCGTGGGGCACGGTGTTCTGGAGCATGGAGTACCGGCATTTCGACGAAGTCGACGCGCCTGTGGGCACCGTGACCGAAGCGCATCCGTCGCATCGGCTCGACTACCGGCGCTTCGCGTCCGACGAGGTCGCACGCTATCACCGGATGCAGGTCGACGTGATCCGCGCGCATTCGCCGGGCCGCCCCGTCGCGCACAACTTCATGCAGCTGTTCACCGAGTTCGATCATTACGAAGTGGCGCGCGACCTCGACATCGCGACGTGGGACAGCTATCCGCTCGGCGCGCTCGAGGAGCAATGGTTCGCGCCCGACCTGAAGGCGCGCTGGCTGCGCACCGGCCATCCGGATTTCGCGTCGTTCAATCACGATCTCTATCGCGGGATGTCGAAGCTGCCGTTCTGGGTGATGGAGCAGCAGCCGGGGCCCGTGAACTGGGCGCAGTGGAACCCCGCGCCGCTGCCGGGCATGGTGCGCCTGTGGAGCTGGGAAGCGTTCGCGCACGGCGCCGGCTGCGTGTCGTACTTCCGCTGGCGGCAGGCGCCGTTCGCGCAGGAGCAGATGCATGCGGGCCTGCACACGCCGGACGATCAGCTCGACGAAGGCGGCCGCGAAGCGCAGCGCGTCGCGCGCGAAATCGCGGCCGTGCTCGATGCCGGCGCGGATGCCGACGCGAACGGCGCGGTGCGCGCCCCCGTCGCGCTGGTGTTCGACTATGAAGCGAAGTGGCTGTTCGAAGTGCAGCCGCAAGGCGCCGATTTCCACTACCCGCGCTGCGCGTTCGAGTACTACTCGGCGCTGCGTTCGCTCGGCCTCGATGTCGACGTGATCTCCGCGCATGCGCCGCTCGACGGCTACCGGCTCGTCGTCGTGCCGCCGCTGCCGATCGTGCCGGACGACTTCGCGGCACGGCTCGCCGCATCGGGCGCGCATGCGGTATTCGGCCCGCGCACCGGTTCGAAGACGGCCGACCTGCAGATTCCGCCGACGCTGCCGCCCGGCCCGCTCGCGTCGATCCTGCCGCTGCGCGTGTGGCGCGTCGAGTCGCTGCGGCCGAACGTGACCGAGCCGGTCGACGGCACGTTGCGCGACGGCTCGGCGTTCACCGGCGCCGCACGCCGCTGGCGCGACCTCGTCGAGCTGCACGACGACGCACCCAGCGTCGTGCGTGCGCGCTTCGCCGATGGTCATCCGGCCTGCGTGTCGCACGGCGCGCTGCATTACTGGGCCGCGCTGTTCGACGACGCGACCACCGCGCGCCTGTTCGCGGACGTCGCGGCCGAAGCCGGCCTGACACCATCGCCGCTCGGCGACGGCGTGCGCGTGAGCCGACGCGGCGGCCTGACCTACGTATTCAACTACGGCGGCACGCCGCACACGCTCGATGGGGTGCTGCCGTCCGCGTTCGTGGTCGGCGCCGCGCAGGTCGAGCCGCAAGGCGTCGCCGTGTATCGAAGCCGTTCGTAGCAACCGCCCCCGGCGCCGCGACGCGCCGGTCACGCACGACGACACACAGGACTGGAGACACACATGACACATCGCCCCCTTCGCGTCGCCGCCCGGCTTGCGACCGCCGCCGCCGTCGCGTTTGCTTCGTTCGGCGCGGCGGCGCCGGCCGACGCGGGCACGCTGACGATCAACATCGCGTTCAAGGGCGCCAGCCAGCGCTCGGTGTGGCAGTCGACGATCGAGGCGTTCCACAAGGCCCACCCCGACATCGACGTGAAGCCCACCTTCGTCGACGAGGAAGCGTACAAGGTGCAGCTCCCCGCGTGGCTCACGACCGTCGCGCCCGACGTCGTCAACTGGCACGCGGGCGAGCGGATGGCGTACTACGCGAAGCGCGGGCTGTTCGAGGACCTGAGCGGCGACTGGGCGAAGAACGGCTGGGACGCGATGTACGCGTCGACGCGCAGCGCATCGTCGTACAACGGCAAGCAATACGCGGCGCCGACCGTCTATTACTCGTGGGGGCTGTTCTACCGCAAGGACCTGTTCCGCAAGGTCGGCATCGCCGACGAGCCGAAGACCTGGGATCAGTTTCTCGATGCGTGCAAGAAGCTGAAGGCGGCCGGCATCACGCCGATCGCGATCGGCGGCCGCGACGCGTGGACGCTCGCCGGCTGGTTCGACTATCTCGACCTGCGCGTGAACGGCAACGCGTTCCACCAGCAGCTGATGGCCGGCGAAGTGCCGTACACCGACCCGCGCGTGAAGAAGGTCTACACGACGTGGAAATCGCTGATCGACTCGGGCTACTTCATCGACAACGCGCTGTCCTACGATCTCGACGGCGCGCAGCCGTTCCTGTTCCAGGGCAAGGCCGCGATGATGCTGATGGGCACCTTCATCGCGGCGGGCTTTCCGCCGAACGTGAAGCAGGAAATGGGCTATTACCGCTTCCCGATCATCGACCCGAAGGTGCCGACCGCCGAGGACGGCCCGGTCGAATCGCTGCACATCCCGACCAAGGCGAAGAACAAGGCCGACGCGCATACGTTCCTCGCGTTCGTCGAGACGCCCGAGATGGGGGCGAAGCTCGCGGAAGGGCTCGGCTCGCTGTCGGCCAACAGCAAGTCGCCGGAGCCGGCCGATCCGATTTCGCGGATCGGCTTCCGGATCCTCGCCGACACCAAGGGCGGCGTCGCGCAGTTCTACGACCGCGACATGACCAAGGAGATGGCCGACGAAGGGATGAAGGGGATGCAGCAGTTCCTCGCGAATCCCGCGCAGCTCGATACCGTGCTCGCGCAGCTCGAACAGACCCGCAAGCGGATCTACAAGAAGTAACCGCGCGACCCATGCGGCGGCCGCGCGCCGCCGTGTCCGTTCAGGAGGCTCGCCGTGTCCAGTCCGATCACGTCCCCCCCGCCCGCCGGCACCGCGTCGCCGTCGCGCGGCTCATCCGCCGGCGCATTGCCCGCGCGCCGCCCGTCACCCGCCGTGCGGCGGCAACGGCGCGCCGCGTGGCTCTTTCTCGCGCCGGCCTGCGCGATGGTGGCCGTCTATGTGATCTGGCCGATCCTGTCGACGCTGTGGCTGAGCCTCTGCAACTGGGACGGGATGACCGAGCGCACGTTCGTCGGTCTCGCGAACTACGTCGAGCTGCTGCACGCGCCGACCTTCTACACCGCGCTGCGCAACAACGTGCTCTGGCTTGCGCTGTTCATGCTCGCGCCGCCGCTCGGCCTCGCGCTCGCGCTGTACCTGAACCAGGCGGTGGCCGGCATCCGGCTCGTGAAGTCGCTGTTCTTCGCGCCGTTCGTGCTGTCCGGCGTGGTGGTCGGCCTGATCTTCTCGTGGTTCTACGATCCGACCTTCGGGCTGCTCGCGCTGATCGCCGGACACGGAATCCCGGTGCTCGGCGACGCGCACTATGCGACCTTCGGCATCGTGTTCGCCGCGCTGTGGCCGCAGACCGCGTACTGCATGATCCTGTACCTGACCGGCCTCACGTCGGTCAACCCGGAGCAGATCGAAGCGGCGCGGATGGAAGGCGCGCGCGGCTTCGCGCTGCTGTGGCACGTCGTGCTGCCGCAATTGCGCCCGACCACGTTCATGGCGATCGTCGTCACGGTGATCGGCGCGCTGCGCAGCTTCGACCTGATTTCGGTGATGACGGGCGGCGGCCCGTTCGAGAGCTCCACCGTGCTCGCGTATTACATGTACGACCAGGCGATCAAGTACTACCGGCTCGGCTATTCCGCGTCGATCGCGGTCGTGCTGTTCGCGATCATGCTCGTCTACATCGTGTTCCAGTTGCGCCGCATGCTGCGCAACGAGCAGTGACCTACCGGGAGTGCATTCATCATGTTTCCGACACCCGTTGCCCACTGGAAGCCGGTCTCGCGCAGGCTGTACAAGCTGTCGCTGCCCGTCGCGCTCGTGATCTGGCTGCTGCCGATGATCGCGGTGTTCGTCACGTCGGTGCGCTCGACCGAGGAGCTGGTCGAAGGTCACTACTGGGGCTGGCCGCGGCACTTCTCGATGATCGGCAACTATCGCGACGCGCTGACCACGTCGCCGATGCTGCATTACTTCTGGAACAGCGTGCAGATCACGGTGCCGTCGGTGATCGGTTCGATCGCGCTCGCGGCGATGGCGGGCTTTGCGCTCGCGACCTACCGGTTTCGCGGGAGTACCGCGCTGTTCGGGACGTTCGTCGCGGGAAACTTCGTGCCGGTGCAGGTGTTGATGATTCCGGTGCGGGACTTGTCGCTGCGGCTCGGCGTGTTCAACACCGTCGAGGCGCTGATCCTGTTTCATGTCGCGTTTCAGACGGGGTTCTGCACGCTGTTTCTGCGCAACTTCATCAAGCAGTTGCCGTTCGAATTGATCGAGGCGGCTCGGATTGAAGGGGCGGGCGAATGGACGGTGTTCTGGCGGATCGTGTTGCCGCTGATCCGGCCCGCGTTGGCCGCGCTCGCGATTCTCGTGTTCACGTTCGTGTGGAACGACTACTTCTGGGCGCTGTGCCTCACGCAAGGCGATGAGGCTGCGCCGATTACAGCGGGCGTCGCGGCGTTGAAGGGGCAATGGACGACATCTTGGAACCTCGTGTCGGCCGGGTCGATTCTCGCCGCATTGCCGTCGGTCGCGATGTTCTTCGCGATGCAGAAGCATTTTGTGGCAGGGCTGACGTTCGGGGCGACGAAAGGTTGAGCCGGCACTGATCGCTGATCGCGAATTCTGATCTCCTCCTTCTCTTCATCGAGAGGTTGCCCGCTTCGGCGGGCTTTTTTTGGTTCGGCCGGGTTTGACGGTGCGGCGAATAGAGCGGCTATTCTCCGCAGAATTTGCGGTGAATGTGGAATCGCACGGCGAATCGGTGAGGTAATCTCCGCATCATGAGCGGAGATTACCCCTTCATCCGGGAGTCGGCCGACTGGCCTGCATGGCGCTTCGACCTCCCGACACTCGCCGCGCCACTCGCCGACGTCAGCCGTGCGCAAGGCATGCTGGTCGGGCGATTGGCGGATATCGGCCTGTCGCTGCGCGGCGAGGCGAGCCTGGCCACGCTGACGGAGGACGTCGTCAAGACCAGTGCCATCGAGGGCGAAAGCCTGAACGTCGCATCGGTTCGATCGTCGATTGCGCGCCGCCTTGGTGTGGATATCGGTGCGCTGGCGCCAGTCGATCGCCACGTCGAGGGCGTGGTCGACATGGTGCTGGATGCGACGACCCATTCGGCGGCGCCGGTCACCGAAAGCCGCTTGTGCGGGTGGCATGCCGCTCTTTTCCCGACCGGCTATTCGGGGATGTCGCGGATCACGGTCGGCGCATGGCGTACGGACGCGAGCGGGCCGATGCAGGTGGTGTCCGGGCCCATCGGCCGGCAGCGCGTGCATTTCGAAGCACCGCCCGCCTCGTGCCTGACCAGCGAGGTCCACCGCTTTCTCGCATGGCTCAATGCGTCGCCGGCCGAGCCTTTGCTGATCCGGGCCGGCCTGGCCCACCTGTGGTTCGTCACGCTCCACCCGTTCGACGACGGCAACGGCCGTATCGCGCGCGCGCTCGGGGATCTGGTGCTGGCGCGCGCCGATCGGAGTCCACAACGTTTCTATAGCCTGTCGGCGCAAATCCAGCGTGAACGCAATGCGTACTACGACGTGCTGGAGCGCACGCAGCGCGGTTCGCTCGACGTCACCGAATGGCTCGCGTGGTTTCTGAACACCCTGGGGCGGGCCGTCGATCACGCGCACACGACGCTCGATGCGGTCCTGGTCAAGGCGCGCTTCTGGCAACAATATGCGGGCCCCGCGATGAACGAACGCCAGGCCAAGGTCATGAACCGCTTGCTCGACGGCTTCGAAGGAAAGCTGACGACCACCAAATGGGCAGCCCTCGCAAAGTGCTCGCAAGATACGGCGCTGCGCGATATCGGCGAACTCGTCTCGCGCGGTGTGCTGCGTCGTTCGTTGTCCGGCGGCCGGAGCACGAGTTACGAGCTGGCGCCGTTCGACGGCTGACGCCATCGCTGGCAAGCGTAGCCGGACTGCCGTCGTGGTTTCCCGCCTTTCGGTTCTCCCGCCCGGGCGGACGCTGGATGTCTCGCAGGCCCGACTATGCGTCGCCCGCGCGCCCCACCCTCAGCCGCACGTCCACCGCCCCGATGTTCTTCTCATGCGCAACCAGCATCAACGACAGCGCGTGATGGATATCCGGATCCGCGAGCGTCGGCAGCAGCGTCTGCAGCTTGCGCACGACCCACCTCTGGCCGCGGTTCAGAAACGCCATCCGCTCGGCCAGATCGTCGATCGCCATCGCCTTTTCATGGAACGACCCGGTCGCACGCGTCGGCGTCGCGCCGAGCGTGCGGATCACGTCGACCAGCACACTGCACCAGTGCGCCTCGTCCTGCCGAATATGCGCGATCAGCCGATGCAGTTCGGGATCGTCATGGACCTCGGCCGCCGTCTCCGACGCGACGCGGGCTCCCGCGCGCTCCGCTTCCAGCAATTCATCGAGTGCCGCTACCAATGCCGTACGATGCGCATCCGCTTCGCCTGCCGATGAAGCCGCCTTTTTCTCGACGATCGCCGCCGCATCGAGCACGATCCGGCGCAGCACGTCGCCGGCCGATTCGATCGCGCCGATCCTTCCGGCACCCGTGCCCGCATACAACGCCATCGCCTCGAAATCGCCGGTCATCGTGCGCAGCGGCGAGTCGGTGCTGAACAGATGGATCGGCCGCCCTTCCTCGTTACCGATCACCACGCGCTCACCACCGAACGGATCGCCACGCTCGCCGCGCGTCACGCTCGACGGCAGCACCCGAACCCGCGCACCGCGCGGCCAGTTGATGTGAAAGATATCGGTCAACAGCGTATCGCCGTCGCGCGCATCGACGATCCGCTGCTGGTGATACGCATGCGCGAACGACTCGTGCGTCGCGATGAATGCCGTGCCCATCACCGCGCCCTGCGCGCCGAGCGCCATCGCGGCGGCCACGTCCGCGCCGTCGACGATTCCGCCCGCCGCGAGCACCGGCAAGCGCGTCGCGCGCACCACGTCGGGCAGCAACTCTGCCAGCGGCCGATCGCCGCGCACATGGCCGCCGGCCTCCAGCCCCTGAACGATCAGCGCCTGCGCACCCGCGGCCTCGGCCGCACGCGCATCGTCGAGCGATCCGACCTGATGAACCACACGCACGCCCGCATCGCGCAGACGCCGCACGACACCCGGCATCACGTCCCAGAACAGCGCGACCACAGGCACACGCAACGCGATACACGCGTCGAGCTGGGCATCGAGCAACTCGGGCGGCGTCGATGCGGGAATCAGATTGACGCCGAACGGCCGCTCGGTGGCCGCGCGCACCTGTTCGACCTCGCGCCGGATCAGCGCGACCGGCTCGCGCACCATCCCGAGAAAGCCGAACCCGCCGGCCGCGCTCACCGCGCTCGCGAGCTCGGCCCGCGCGACGCCGCCCTTGCCCGCGAGCACGATCGGCCACGCACAGCCGAGCAGGTCGCAGACGGGGCGATGCAGGATCTGGACGGCGCGGGCCTCGGGGCCGTCGCCACGGATCGGAATCGACATGCAGCGTCCTCCTTCAAGGATCGGCGGCGCGTCACGGTCAACAGCCAGCGCGCGTGTCGCGCTAAGGCGAAACGGATCGTGTCGGGCCACGCATCGAATGGATCACATTGTGACATATTCGACCGCCGGACCGCATCGCCAGCCCGATTTGCTTGATACACGTCATGGCCGCAACGCCCGCTCCGCTCATCCGGCTCAGGTCCACCCTTCGAGCCGCAACGTCGACCGCACGAGCCGCTGCTCCTCCTCCTCGATCTCGCGCAGATAGTCGACGCATTGCCGAATATGCTCACTGGCGGCCTTGCGCGCCTGATCGGGCAGCCGTCCGGTCACCGCGTTATAAAGCCGCGCGTGCTGGCGGTCGATCTGCTTCTTCAGCGGCTCGCGGTGATAGAGGTTGTTCACCGATGCAAACACCGAACTGAGCAGCAGGTCGGTCAGCGACTGCAACGTATTCACAAGCACCGGATTGTGCGACGCCTCGCAGATAGCGAGATGAAACGCATGATCGAGCTTCGCGCGCGCCGCCGGATCGAGATCCCGTGCATCGGCCGCCGTCATTTCCTCGTAGCGGCGCTTGATCAGGATGAAGTCGGCCGGCGTACCGCGCAGCGCCGCGAGCCGCGCGGCTTCGGTCTCGAGCATCCCGCGTACCTCGAACAGGTCGTACAGCGTGCGCGGCTGTGAGCCGAGCAGATGCATCATCGGCGACACTTCGCGCTGCGGGGTCAGGCTCGCGACGAACGAACCCTTGCCGTGCGTCGTGTCGATGATCCCGCGCGCACGCAGCAGCTTCATCCCTTCGCGCACGGCCGTGCGCGACACGCCGAGCTTCTCGGTGAGCCGCCGCTCGGACGGCAGCGCCTGCCCGGCCTTCAGCACGCCGTCGACGATCAACTGCTCGATCCGCTCGGCGACGACGTCGGCGACACTGCGCGCCGGCGCTTGTCGAACTTGCCTTTCCATGCTGGTATGACCACTTCGGGAGAATATCGCCGATTTTCTCACAAACCCTTGTGTTGATTAGGTTTCCCGTCACCGCACACCCCACCCGCCAGGCCTGCTTCCAAAAACTGGTACGACCACGTTCGCGACGTCTGGACACGCACCGGCCTGCCGCCAAGAATGCCGTTCATCCGGCGCGCCGCGCATCCCGCGGCCGCCTGCATGGTGGAGACGGAGACACACGATGAGTTTCATCTACGACGAACGGATCGACGGCCCGCTGGCGACCGTCGACCGCGACACGCTCGTCGCCGCGCTCGGTGCGGCGGCGCCCGGCCTCGACGTGCTGCACGAGCGCGAGGCGCTGAAGCCGTTCGAATGCGACGGCCTCGCCGCGTACCGCACGGTGCCGCTCGCTGTCGTGCTGCCCGACACGGTCGAGCAGGTGCGCACGGTGCTGCGCGTCGCGGCCGCGCACGGCGTGCCGGTCGTCGCGCGCGGCGCGGGCACCGGTCTGTCGGGCGGCGCGATGCCGCTCGAAAAAGGCATCCTGCTCGTGATGGCGAAGTTCAACCGCATTCTCGAGATCGACGCCGATGCCGGCATCGCGCGCGTGCAGCCCGGCGTGCGCAACCTCGCGATCTCGCAGGCCGCCGCGCCCTACGACCTCTACTACGCGCCGGACCCGTCGTCGCAGATCGCATGCTCGATCGGCGGCAACGTCGCCGAAAACGCAGGCGGCGTGCACTGCCTGAAATACGGGCTGACGGTGCACAACATCCTGAAGGTCGAGATCCTGACGATCGACGGCGACTTGCTGACGCTCGGCGCCGACGCGCTCGACGCACCCGGCTTCGATCTGCTGGCGCTGTTCACCGGCTCCGAAGGCATGCTCGGCATCGTCACCGAAGTGACGGTGAAGCTGCTGCCGAAACCGCCGAGCGTGAAGGTGCTGATGGCGAGCTTCGACGACGTCGCCGAAGCCGGCGCGGCGGTCGCGCGGATCATCGGCGCGGGCGTGATCCCGGGCGGGCTCGAGATGATGGACAACCTCGCGATCCGCGCGGCCGAGGACTTCATCCACGCAGGCTACCCGGTCGATGCGCAGGCGATCCTGCTGTGCGAACTCGACGGCGCGGCGACCGATGTCGAAGAGGACGCCGAACGGGTCGCCGCGCTGCTACGCGACGCCGGCGCGTCGGAGATCCGCGTCGCACGCGACGAGGCCGAGCGGCAGCGCTTCTGGGCCGGCCGCAAGAACGCGTTTCCGGCGGTCGGCCGCATGTCGCCCGACTATTACTGCATGGACGGCACGATCCCGCGCCGCGAGCTGCCGCGCGTGCTCGAAGGGATCGCCGCGTTGTCCGCGCAATACGCGCTGCCGGTCGCGAACGTGTTCCACGCGGGCGACGGCAACATGCATCCGCTGATCCTGTTCGACGCGAACCGTCCCGGCGAACTCGACCGCGCGGAAGCGCTCGGCGGCAAGATCCTCGAGCTGTGCGTCGCGGTGGGCGGCAGCATCACCGGCGAACACGGCGTCGGCCGCGAGAAGATCAACCAGATGTGCGTGCAGTTCAACGCCGACGAAATCACGTTCTTCCACGCGGTGAAGGCCGCGTTCGATCCGCGCCGCCTGCTCAATCCCGGCAAGAACATCCCGACGCTGCACCGTTGCGCCGAATTCGGCGCGATGCACGTCCATCACGGCAAGCTGCCGTTTCCCGACCTGGAGCGCTTCTGATGCGACGCGAACGCGAACCCGAATCGATCGACGACAGCGCGGCGCTCGTCGCGCAGGTCGACGCCGCGATCCACGATCGCCAGCCGCTGCTCATCCGCGGCGCGGGCACGAAGTCCTTTCTCGGCCGCGCCGTCGAAGGCCGCACGCTCGACGTGCGCACGCACCGCGGCATCGTCGCGTACGACCCGACCGAACTCGTGATCACCGCGCGCGCGGGCACGCCGCTCGCCGAACTCGAGGCGATGCTCGACGCGGGCGGCCAGATGCTGCCGTGCGAGCCGCCCACGTTCGGCGGCGCGGCCACGGTCGGCGGCATGTTCTCGGCCGCGCTGTCGGGGCCGCGCCGCCCGTGGGCCGGCGCGGTGCGCGATTTCGTGCTCGGCTGCCGCGTGATCACCGGCCATGCGAAGCACTTGCGCTTCGGCGGCGAGGTGATGAAGAACGTCGCGGGCTACGACGTATCGCGACTGCTCGCGGGCAGCTTCGGCTGCCTCGGCGTCGTGACCGAGGTCTCGCTCAAGGTGCTGCCGAAGCCGCGCGCGAGCCGCGATCTCGCGCTGCCGCTCACTGCAGGCGACGCCGTGCGTCGCGTCGCCGGATGGCGTCGCGCGGGGCTGCCGCTCGCGGGCGCCTGCCATACGAACGGCGTGCTGCGCGTGCGGCTCGAGGGCGGCGAGGGCTCGGTGAAGGCGGCGCGCGACACGATCGGCGGCGAGAACATGGACGATCGCGCCGACGGCTTCTGGGCCCGGCTGCGCGACCTGTCGCTGCCGTTCTTCGACGATCCGCGCCCGCTGTGGCGCGTGTCGGTGCCGGCCGCCGCGCCGCTCGATGCGCTGCCCGGCGCGCTGCTGGTCGACTGGGGCGGCGCGCAGCGCTGGCTGAAGAGCGACGCCGCGCCGTCCGACGTGCAGCGGTTCGCCGCGCAGTGGGGCGGCCACGCGACCTGCTTCACCCCCGGCGCGACGCACGAGCCGTTCCAGCCGCTGCCGCCCGCGCTGCTGCGCGTGCACCGGCAGTTGAGGGCGCAACTCGATCCGCACGCGATCTTCAATCCCGGCCGCCTGTACGCGGACCTCTGACGCCCACCCGACTTCGAACCGCCGATGCAAACCAATCTCAGCGAAGCAAGCAAGGCCCTCGACCGGGCCGACGAAGCGGAAGCGATCCTGCGCGCCTGCGTGCATTGCGGCTTCTGCAACGCGACCTGCCCGACCTATCAGGTGCTCGGCAACGAGCTCGACGGGCCGCGCGGACGCATCTACCTGATCAAGCAAATGCTCGAAGGCGAGCCGTGCGGCGAGCGCACGCAGCAGCATCTCGACCGCTGCCTGACCTGCCGCAACTGCGAAACGACCTGCCCGTCCGGCGTGCGCTATCACACGCTGCTCGACATCGGCCGCGCGGAAGCCGAGAAGCGCGCGCGGCGTCCGGCGCGCGAGCGCCTGCTGCGCGCCGGCCTGCGTCACGTCGTGCCGCGGCCGGCGACGTTCGCCGCGCTGCTGAAGGCCGGCCGCGCGCTGCGCCCGCTGCTGCCCGGCACGCTGCAGGACAAGATCCCGGCCAGCGTGCCGGCGGCCGCGCCGCGCCCGCCGCTACGCCATGCACGACGCGTGCTGATGCTCGAAGGCTGCGTGCAGCCGTCGCTGTCGCCGAACACCAACGCGGCCGCGGCGCGCGTGCTCGACCGGCTCGGCATCAGCGTGACGCCGGCCCGCGAAGCCGGCTGCTGCGGCGCGACCGAATATCACCTGAACGCGCAGGAGGCCGGGCGCGCACGCGCACGCCGCAACATCGATGCGTGGTGGCCCGCGATCGAAGCCGGCGCGGAAGCGATCGTCCTGACGGCGAGCGGCTGCGGCGCGTTCGTGAAGGAATACGGCGACCTGCTGCGCTCCGACCCCGACTATGCGGACAAGGCGCGGCGCGTGAGCGCACTCGCGCGCGACCTCGCCGAAGTGATCGCGGCCGAGCCGCTCGACGCGCTGGCCGACGCGACACCGCGCCGCGTCGCTGTGCACTGCCCGTGCACGCTGCAGCACGCGCAGCGGCTCGGCGGCGCGGTGGAAAACATCCTCAGGCGGCTCGGCTTCGATCTGACGAATGTCGCCGACGGCCACCTGTGCTGCGGGTCGGCCGGCACCTATTCGCTGACGCAGCCCGAACTCGCGACCCGACTGCGCGACAACAAGCTCGACGCGCTCGAAGCCGTACGGCCGGACCTGATTGTCACGGCCAACATCGGCTGCCAGACTCACCTGAACGGCGCGGGCCGTACGTCCGTGCGCCACTGGATCGAGCTCGTCGACAACCGATTGGTCAACTGACCGCTGATTCCGGAGGACTTCCATGCAAACGAAACCCGAACTCGAACTCGCCGACGTCGAGCGCATGCTCGCCGCCGCCCGCGCGGAAGCGGAGCACCACGGCTGGGCCGTGTCGATCGCCATCGTCGACGACGGCGGCCACCTGCTCGCGTTCGCGCGTCTCGACGGCGCATCGCCGGCCAGCAGCCATATCGCGCAGGACAAGGCGCGCGCGGCGGCGCTCGGCCGTCGTGAGACGAAGGCGTATGAGGATATGATCAACGGTGGCCGCACCGCGTTTCTGAGCGTGCCGCTGACGGGATTGCTCGAAGGCGGCGTGCCGGTCACGGTGGACGGCCGCATTGCGGGCGCGATCGGTGTGTCTGGCGTAAAGTCCGAACAGGACGCCCAGATCGCCCGCGCCGGCACACAAAGCGTCGCGGCCTGATCCGCGCGCGTTTTTCATTCCCCGGGAGGAATCACGATGATCGACCAAGCAGGACTGCAAGTCGCGCCAGCGCTGAGCCAGTTCATTGAAAACGAAGCACTGCCGGGCACCGGTATCGACAAGGCCGCGTTCTGGAGCGGTTTCTCGGCCCTGATGCACGACCTCGCGCCGCGCAACCGCGAACTGCTCGCGGAACGCGACCGCCTCCAGCACGAACTCGACACGTGGCATCGCGCGCATCCCGGCCCGGTGCGCGACCATGCCGCGTTTCGCGCGTTCCTCGAACAAATCGGCTACCTCGTGCCGGTCCCGTCGAACGTCGCGGCAGCCACCGCGAACGTCGACAGCGAGATCGCGACGCAGGCCGGCCCGCAGCTCGTCGTGCCGCTGTCGAACGCGCGCTATGCGCTGAACGCCGCGAACGCACGCTGGGGCAGCCTGTACGACGCGCTGTACGGCACCGATGCGCTGCCCGAGGATGGCGGCGCCGAACGCACGTCGGCCTACAACCCGACACGCGGCCAGCGCGTGATCGACTACGCGCGCAACGTGCTCGACAAAGCAGCGCCGCTCGCGAGCGGCTCGCACCGCGACGCGCTGCGCTATCGCGTGGAGGACGGCCAGCTCGCCGTCGAGACCGGCCAGGGCGTCGTGCACCTCGCGCAGCCGGCGCAATTCGTCGGCTACCAGGGCGCGGCGGGCGCGCCGTCGGCGATCCTGCTGAAAAACAACGGCCTGCACATCGAGATCCAGATCGACGCGTCGACCCCCATCGGTCGCGCCGATCTCGCGAACGTGAAGGACGTCGTGCTCGAAGCCGCGGTCAGCACGATCATCGATTGCGAGGATTCGGTCGCGGCGGTCGACGCCGACGACAAGGTCCAGCTCTACCGCAACTGGCTCGGCCTGATGCAGGGCACGCTGGTCGAGGAAGTCGCGAAGGGCGGCAAGACCATCACGCGCCGCCTGAACGCCGATCGCGAATACTCGACGCCGGCCGGCGGCACGCTGTCGCTGCACGGCCGCTCGCTGCTGTTCGTGCGCAACGTCGGCCACCTGATGACCAACGGCGCGGTGCTCGACCGCGACGGCAACGAGATTCCGGAAGGGATTCTCGACGGCGTCGTCACGACGCTGTGCGCGCTGCACGACCTGAAGGCCAAGCGCAATTCGCGCACGGGCTCGATCTACATCGTGAAGCCGAAGATGCACGGCCCGGTCGAAGTCGCGTTCGCCGACACGCTGTTCGCGCGCATCGAGGATCTGTACGGCCTGCCGCGCAACACGCTCAAGATGGGCATCATGGACGAGGAGCGCCGCACCAGCGTGAACCTCGCCGCGTGTATCGCGGCCGCCGCCGCGCGCGTCGCGTTCATCAACACCGGCTTCCTCGACCGCACCGGCGACGAGATGCACACCGCGATGGAAGCGGGCCCGATGATCCGCAAGGGCGAGATGAAGTCGTCGGCGTGGATCACCGCATACGAGCGCAACAACGTGCTCGCGGGCCTGTCGGCCGGCTTGCGCGGCCGCGCGCAGATCGGCAAGGGCATGTGGGCAATGCCGGACCTGATGCACGCGATGCTCGAGCAGAAGATCGCGCATCCGCGCGCCGGCGCGAACACCGCGTGGGTGCCGTCGCCGACCGCCGCGACGCTGCACGCGCTGCACTACCACCTCGTCGACGTGCAGGCCGTCCAGGAGGAGCTGGAGAAGACGCCATACGCGAGCGAACGCGACGCGTTGCTCGAAGGGCTGCTGACCGTGCCGGTCGTCGAGCGCGCCGCCTGGAGCGAAAGCGAGATCCTGAGCGAGGTCGAGAACAACGCGCAGGGCATCCTCGGCTACGTCGTGCGCTGGGTCGAACAGGGCGTCGGCTGCTCGAAGGTGCCCGACATCCACGACGTCGGCCTGATGGAAGACCGCGCGACGCTGCGCATCTCGAGCCAGCACATCGCGAACTGGCTGCGCCACGGCGTGATCACCGAGGCATTCGTGCTCGACGTGTTCAAGCGGATGGCGCGCGTCGTCGATCAGCAGAACGCGGGCGACCCGAACTACCGCCCGATGGCGCCCGGCTATGACCAGTCGACCGCGTTCAAGGCCGCGTGCGCGCTGGCGCTGCAGGGCACGTCGCAGCCGAGCGGTTATACCGAGCCGCTGCTGCATCGGTTCCGGCTCGCGTTCAAGGCGCAACAGCACGGCGCCTGAGCGTTCGCATGCGGGGTTTCCCGCATGCGGTTTCACGAAACCGGCGGCCACCTCGGCCGCCCGTTTTCATCTACGGATTCACGCGGACGCTGAAAACGGATAATCCGTTCGTATCGCCTGGCTTCGGCGCAGCGCCTTGCGCTGCAACGCTTGCGCGCGCTATCGGCAAGCTTCGGCCACCGCGATAATTTGATTCGGATCAACGGCCCGGAACATTTTCAGCGCCCGCGAATGCGCGCGTTATACTCGGACCATTACGCACCGCGCGATTCGTCGGATCGTCGAATCACTACAGATCCTTGCCCGTGCGAAGGTAATTCGGCGGCTATCCCGCTGCAATTACTGACGATCGCGCCCGCTTTTCCTGTCGGTCGGGCGCAATGCGTATCGGGGGCCGCGTACCGGATCGCCGCCGGCCAATCCATACGAACAATCGCATCGGCCCGCCGCTCGGCGGCGATGCCCCCCTCGATCCACGGACCATGGCAGAAACCGACTACGCAATGCCCAGCGAATCCGGCCTGACGGGCCGTGTCGCCGCTCATCTGCGCCGGCTCCTGCTGCCGCACCTGATCTTCTATTCGGGGCTGCTGCTCGGTCTGCTCCTGCTGCTGCTGTGCGCAATCGTGCTGTACGAGGCACGCATCGACGCGCGCGACCGTGCACGCATCACGCAGCAGAACATCGCGTTGATGGCGTCGTGGGACATCGAGCGCAACATCGAGTTCTTTGCGCTGTCGCTGCAGGCAGTCGTCGAAGGCGAGAACGATCCGGCGGTCGTCGCGCTGCCGATGCGGCTGCGCCGCCAGGTGCTGTTCGATCGCGCGACCACGGCCAAGTACCTTGGCGGCATCTACGTGCTCGACGCGAACGGCGACATTGCGGTCGACGGCAAGAGCGACGTGCCGCGCAAGGCGAATTTCGGCAACGAACGGTATTTCACCGTGCATCGCGACCATCCGGACGTCGGCCTGTACGTCAGCGATCCGTATCATTCGCGGCTGCGCGGCGGCTCGCCGAGCATCGCGCTCAGCCGGCGCATCACGCGGCCCGACGGGTCGTTCGGCGGCGTCGCCGTGATATCGATCCGGCTCGAATATTTCCAGAACCTGTTCTCGCGCCTGGCGCTCGGCGATCGCGGGTCGATGGCGCTGATCAATACGTCCGGCCTGATGCTCGCGCGCCAGCCGTACGAACCGGCGATCGTCGGCCGCAACATCAGCAAGGCCAGCACGTTCCGGCACTTCATGACCGCCAGCGAAGGCAGCTTCGCCGATACCGCATCGATCGACGGCGTGCGGCGCCTGTACGTGTTCCGGCACCTCGAGAACCTGCCGCTGATCATCATGGTCGCGCGCTCGGAAGCCGACACCTACGCCGCGTGGTACGACCGCGCGATCCCGATCGGCTCGGCGATGGCCGTGCTCGCGCTCGGCTTCGTCGGCCTGTCGCTGCTGCTCGACGTGCAGTTGCGCAAGCGTCACCGCGCGGAAACCGAACTGCAGGCGCTCGCGCGCACCGACGGCCTCACCGGCCTCGACAACCGCCGGATGCTTGACGTCACGCTTGCACGCGAATGGCGCCGCGCGGCGCGTTCGCAGCACGCGCTGTCGCTGCTGTTCGTCGACGTCGACCACTTCAAGCGCTACAACGACACGCAGGGCCACCAGGCCGGCGACGACGCGCTCGCCGCGGTCGGCCGCTGCATCGCCGGCTGCCTGCGCCGGCCGGCCGACTATGCGGCCCGTTACGGCGGCGAGGAGTTCGTCGTCGTGCTGCCCAACGTCGACACGAACGGCGCCGTGACGATCGCCGAAGCGATCCGCACCGGCATCCTCGATCTCGGCATCCGGCACGACACGGGCGTGTCCGGCCGCCTGACCGCGAGCATCGGCGTGACGACCTGCTATCCGGAACGCGACGACAGCATCCAGGCCGCGCTGAAGCTCGCCGACGACGCGCTGTACCGCGCGAAGGCATGCGGGCGCAACCAGGTCGTCGTGCAAACGTCCTCGTGTGTCGAACGCATGCCGCGGCGCGCCTGACTCCGGCGTCGGCCGTGCGGCCCTGCGGCCGTCCACACCGCCGCCTGCGGGAAAAATCGCCGACAATGTCGGCTCGCCGTGCCGGCGCGCGACCCACGCGCCCGCCGGCCCGCGTCCGCTTCGCACCACCATGAGACTCAAGGCAAAGATTTTCCTTCTGGCCATCGTGCCGTTCCTGCTCGCGATCGCCGGCATCGGCTTCGGCGTGCGCCAGCAGGCGACGTCGCTCGCGCGCACGCAGCACGCGACGATCCAGGCCGCCTACCTGTCGAGCAAGGAAGTCGAGCTGAAGCATTACGTCGAGCTCGCGACGAGCGCGATCATGCCGCTGTACGACGCGAGCGGCCGTAATGCGCGCGACGACGGGCTGCTGCGCACGCAGGCGCTCGCGATGCTGCAGAAGATGGATTTCGGCCCCGACGGCTATTTCTTCGTGTACGACCTGCACGGCAATTCGCTGATGCATCCGCGCGAGCCCGAGCGCGTCGGCCACAACTTCTGGTCGATGCGCGACCCGCAGGGCGCGCTGACGATCCAGCAGCTGATCGGCGCCGCGTCGCACGGCGGCGGCTACGTGCGCTACGCGTGGCAGCGGCCGTCGACCGGCAAGGTCGCGCCGAAGCTCGGCTACGTCGTCGCGCTCGAACGCTGGGGCTGGATGGTCGGCACCGGCATCTATCTCGACGACGTCGACACCGCGCTGCAACGCATCGACGCGCGCGCGTCCGCGAACATCGAGCGCACGATGAGCTGGCTCACTGCGATCGCGCTGAGCGGCGCGGCGGTGATCGCCGTCTGCGCGCTGGTGCTGAACGTCAGCGAATCGCGCAGCGCCGATGCGAAGCTCAAGCAGCTCGCGCAGCGCGTCGTCGAATCGCAGGAGCAGGAGCGCGAGCGGCTGTCGCGCGAGCTGCATGACGGGATCAGCCAGATGATGGTGTCAGCGAAGCTGATGCTCGAGTCCGCGCTCGCGCGATTCGAGCGCGGCGCGACGCGCATGCCCGAAGCCGAGCAGGCGCTCGCGTCCGGTGTCGGACGGCTCGGCGACACGCTGCGCGAAGTGCGGCGCATCTCGCATGCGCTGCGCCCGGCGATGCTCGACGATCTCGGCCTCGCGGCCGCGCTCGAGCAGCTCGTGCGCGAGCTCGGCGCGGAGAGCGGCATCGACATCGGCTATACGCAGGTCGCGCACAGCGGCGCGCGGCCGTTGCCCGCGCCGGTCAATACAGCGCTGTTCCGGATCGCGCAAGAAGCGCTCAGCAACATCGTGCATCATGCGCAGGCGTCGCGCGCGGCCGTCACGCTCGACGTCGGCACGCACGCCGTCACGCTGACCATCGCCGACAACGGCTGCGGGTTCGACGCCGAGCGCACCCAGACCGATGCGCGCCGCGGCATCGGGCTGCGCAACATGCGCGAGCGCCTCGACGCGCTCGGCGGCACGCTGACGATCACGTCGCAGGTCGGCCACACCGTCGTGGCCGCGCGCGTGCCGCTGCGCGCCGCCTGACCAGCACCACCATAACCGGAGACCTTTGCCCATGAGCGCCCCCTGCACCGCCCGGCCCGCCGCCCGACTGCTGCTCGTCGACGACCACCCGCTGGTGCGCGACGGCCTGCGGATGCGGCTCGAGGCGGCCGAGCTGTCGGTGGTCGGCGAAGCCGGCAACGCCGACGAGGCGCTCGCGCTCGCCGCGTCGCTCGAGCCCGATCTCGCGCTGATGGACGTCGGCATGAACGGGATGAACGGCATCACGCTCGCCGGCGTGTTCCACGAGCGCTTTCCGGGGATTCGCGTGCTGATGCTGTCGATGCACGACAACATCGAATACGTGACGCAGGCCGTGCGCGCCGGCGCGAGCGGCTACCTGCTGAAGGATTCGCCGGCGAGCGAGATCGTCCGCGCGATCGGCGCGGTGCTGGCCGGGCAGACGTTCTTCAGCGAAGGGCTCGCCGCGCGGATGATCCAGGCGAGCGCGACCGCGTCGCCGCTCGACCGGTTGACGCCGCGCGAACGCGACATCCTCGACGCGCTGGCCGAGGGGCTGTCGAGCAAGCAGATCGCGCAGCAGACGGGGCTGTCGGTCCGCACGGTGGAGACCCATCGGCTGAATCTGAAGCGCAAGCTCGAGATCGAAGGGCAGGCGGAGCTGATCAAGTTCGCGGTCGAGCATCGGCGGCGGTGAGCGGATTGCCGGCCGGTCTTTTACATTCAGGTCCTTTGACAGGAAGGTTCGACGTGACGAACCAATTCCGGTGTCAGGCCGTCGCGTCTTACGCGATGCAATCTGGCCCGCTCGGACGCAGCGAAGGCTGCATCACCGTGAAGGATGCGCAAGACTTCGAACGGTTATCGGCGTACCTGCGGGCACAGGGTGCAACGTTGCCGATTCCCGGGAGCAACGTCAAGGCATACGGAATCCTTGAGGTGCAGTAATGACGCTCGCACGCTATGGCCTCAACATCTTGGCCACCCTCATTCTCGGCACGCTGCTCGCACGCTGGTTCGTCCACCTCCCGATCGAGACGCCCATTCCCGCGGCAATCGAAGCGGCGATGGCATTGTTCGGGGTCGACACCATTGCGCATGCCGACGACGTCGAAGGGATCGGTCTCTTGCTCGTCCTGGCCGTCTGTGTCGTCGTGGCCGGCTTGGTTGTTTGGGGCATCAACCGGGTAGTTCGGCGCTAGGGAAACGTCGAGGCCAACGGACACCGCTCAATGTGCAAACGCCCCGGCCGCATTCGCGACCGGGGCGTCATGGTTTCAGCGTCGCATTTCAATCGCGGCTCGCGCCGCGGCCGTCAGTTCGTCCGCGAGTTGTGTTTCTGCAGATACGCGATCAGGCCGTCGATGCCGCCCATTGCAAGCTGGCTCTTGAACTGCCCCTGGTAGACCTGGATCAGCCACGCGCCCGACATGTCGATGTCGTAGATCTTCCAGTCGCTGCCGACCTTGCCGAGGCGGTAGCCGACCGACTGGCTGTCGCCCGGCGTCGTGACCGTCGACTGCACCAGCGCATCGGCACCCGACGCGCCGCCGGCCTTGAACGAGAACTTCGCGTCCTGGCTGCCGAGCTGCGCGAGCGACGCGGCATAGGTGCGCGTCATCAGCACCCTGAACTGCTTGTAGAGTTCCTGCTGCTGTTGCGGCGTCGCCTGCTTCCAGGCATCGCCGATCGCGATGCGGGTCGTGCGCTCGAAGTTCGTCACCGGCAGGAAGCGCTGCTCGACGACTTGCGTGATTTTCGCCATGTCGCCGCCGCGTGCAGCCGGATCGGCCTTCATCGCGTTGACGGTGCCTTCGACCGCATTGCGGACGACGTCGACCGGCGCGCTCTGCGCGAAAGCGGAAACCGACACGGCGGCCGCCGCGACGAAAGCAAACAGATGACGTTTCATACGGATATCGCACTCGAAGAAAAAAACGGGCCGGCGGATTGCGTCGATTGCATCGGCCGGTGGGTCGAAGTATAGCGGCCCGGACGCCCGCCTGCCGCGCGGTGACCGACTGTTACCTTTGAGCCCCTTTTGTCACAGGACGCCGCCGCGGCACGCTCCGGGCCGATTATGTAAATATCCGCTTACCAATGGTCCGATCATTCGCGCCGATTCCTTCGCCGCGCAGCAAATATCCTTCCCGCCCCTTCATGCTGCAACGTTGCGACCGCCGTCACGCGGCGCCGGTATACTCCTTGTTTTGCCCTTGCCAGCCCCTTCCCACCGCCACATGGTGACATCTCTCATCGTCCGACTCGTCGCATGGTCGGTACGCCGCCCCGTCTGGGTCGTCGTGCTGTCGCTCGTCATTGCCGTCTTCAGCGGCGTCTATGTCGCGCAGCACTTCAAGATCAACACGGACATCAGCAAACTGGTCGACGCGGAACCGCAGTGGGCCGCGCTCGGCAAGGCCGTCGACAAGGCCTTCCCGCAACGCAACGGCACGATCCTCGCGGTGGTCGAGGCGCCGGCCCCGGAATTCGCGACCGCCGCCGCGCACGCGCTCACCGAAGCGCTGCAGAAGCAGGCCGACGCCGGCCGGATCGGCCAGGTCGCCGAACCCGGCGGCGGCCCGTTCTTCGAGCACAACGGGCTGCTGTTCCTGTCGCCGCAGGAAGTGTCGGACACCACATCGCAGCTCGCGAGCGCGCGTCCGCTCGTCAACGAACTCGCGAAGAACCCGAGCCTCACCGGGCTCGCGACCACGCTGTCCACCACGCTCGGCCAGCCGCTCCTCACCGGCCAGGTGAAGCTGCCCGCGATGGCGAAGCTGCTTGCGCGCAGCGCCGCGACGGTCGACGACGTGCTGGCCGGCAAGCCGGCCGCGTTCTCGTGGCGCGGGCTGGTCGACAGCGATGCCGCGCGCCAGCCCGCCCGCGCGTTCGTCACCGTGCAGCCGGTCGTGAACTACGGCGCGCTGAAGGCCGGTGCGGAAACGACCCAGGTGATCCGCGACACCGCGCAAGCGCTCGGGCTCGAGCAACGCTACGGCGCGGTCGTGCGCCTGACCGGCGAACAGCCGCTCGCCGACGACGAATTCGCTTCGGTGGAAGACGGCGCCGCGCTCAACGGCGCGCTCACGCTGCTCGCCGTGCTCGTGATCCTGTGGCTCGCGCTGCGCTCGAAGCGGATGATCGCCTCGGTGCTCGTCACGCTGTTCGTCGGCCTCGTCGTGACGGCCGCGCTCGGCCTCGCGATGGTCGGTTCGCTGAACATGATCTCGGTCGCGTTCATGGTGCTGTTCGTCGGCCTCGGCGTCGACTTCTCGATCCAGTACGGCGTGAAGTACCGCGAGGAGCGCTTCCGCGATCAACGCATCGATCACGCGCTGGTCGGCGCCGCGCATTCGATGGGCATGCCGCTCGCGCTCGCCACCGCGGCGGTCGCGGCGAGCTTCTTCTCGTTCATCCCCACCGCCTATCGCGGCGTATCCGAGCTCGGCCTGATCGCGGGCGTCGGGATGTTCGTCGCGCTGCTGACCACGCTCACGCTGCTGCCCGCGCTGCTGCGCCTGTTCGCGCCGCCGGGCGAATCGAAGACGCCGGGCTTCCCGTGGCTCGCACCGGTCGACGACTTCCTCGATCGCCATCGCAAGCCGATCCTGATCGGCACGCTCGCGGTCGTGATCGGCGCGCTGCCGCTGCTCGCGTTCCTGCACTTCGACTTCAACCCGCTGCACCTGAAGGATCCGCACAGCGAATCGATGGCGACGCTGCTCGCGCTGAAGGATTCACCCGAAGCGGCCGTCAACGACGTCACGCTGCTCGCGCCGTCGCTCGCCGAGGCCGACGCGGCCGCCAAGCGCCTCGACGCGCTGCCGGAAGTCGGCCGCACGACGACGCTCACGACCTTCGTCCCGGCCGACCAGCCGGCCAAGCGCGCGGCGATCGCCGCGGCCGCCAGCGAGCTGCTGCCCGCGCTGACGCAGCCGGCCGCGCCGAACGCGACCGACGCGCAACGCGTCACCGCGCTCAAGCGCGTGTCCGACCTGCTGGGCTACGCGGCGGAAGATCACCCGGGCCCGGGCGCGGCCGCCGCCCAGCATCTGTCGGCATCGCTCGCGAAGCTCGCCGCCGCCGACAGCGCGACGCGCGACCGTGCCGAACACGCGTTCTCCGACACGCTGCGCATCGCGCTGAACCAGCTCGCGACGCTGCTGCAGCCGCAGGACGTCACGCGCGAATCGCTGCCGCCACCGATCGTGCGCGACTGGGTCGCGCCGGACGGCCATGCGCTCGTGCAAATTTCGCCGAAGGTGCCAAAGGGCGTCGACCCGAACGACGACACCATGCTGCGCCGCTTCGCGAAGGCGGTGAAGGCCGCGGAGCCGGGCGCGACCGGCGGTCCGATCTCGATCCTGCATTCGGCCGACACGATCATCAACGCGTTCCTGCACGCGGCGCTGTGGTCGATCATCTCGATCACGATCCTGCTGTGGATCACGCTGCGCCGCTTCGGCGACGTGCTGCGCACGCTGGTGCCGCTGCTCGTGTCGGGCCTCGTGACGCTCGAGATGTGCGTCTTGCTCGGCATGTCGCTGAACTTCGCGAACATCATCGCGCTGCCGCTGATGCTCGGCGTCGGCGTCGCGTTCAAGGTGTACTTCGTGATGGCGTGGCGCGCGGGGCAAACGGGCCTGCTGCACTCGAGCCTCACGCACGCGGTGCTGTTCAGCGCCGCGACGACGGCAACCGCCTTCGGCAGCCTATGGCTGTCGCATCATCCGGGCACGTCGAGCATGGGCAAGCTGCTCGCGCTGGCGTTGACCTGCACCCTGATCGGCGCCGTGGTGTTTCAGCCCGTCCTGATGGGCAAACCGCGCGTCAAACGCGCCCAGAACCAATCGCAAGGAAATAATGAATAAGGTGCGAATCATTGCGGCGACCGTCGCTGCCAGCGCGTTGCTGAGCGGCTGCGCGACGGGCCCGACCCGCAACCCCAACGACCCGCTCGAGCCGATGAACCGGGCGATGTACAAGTTCAACGACACGGTCGACACGAACATCGCCCAGCCGATCGCGAAGGGCTACCAGAAAGTCACGCCGACACCGATGCGCACCGCGATCAGCAACTTCTTCTCGAACCTCGGCGATCTCGGCAACATGGCGAACAACCTGCTGCAGTTGCGCATCACCGATGCGACGCAGGATCTGATGCGCGTGGCGATGAACTCGCTGTTCGGCGTGGCCGGCCTCATCGACATCGCGACGCCGGCCGGGCTGCCGAAGCATCACCAGGATTTCGGGCTGACGATGGCGCGCTGGGGCATGCCGTCCGGCCCGTACCTCGTGCTGCCCGTGTTCGGGCCGAGCACGATCCGCGACGGCGTCGGCCGCGCGGTGGACGTCCGCTTCAACCTGCTCAACTACATCGAGCCGGCCGCGCGCAATCCGATGTACATCGCGCAGTTCATCAGCGCGCGTTCGGATCTGCTCGGTGCGACCGACCTGCTGAAGCAGGCGGCGCTCGATCCGTACTCGTTCGTCCGCGACGCGTATCTGCAGCAGCGCAAGTCGCTGACGTATCGCGGCCAGTCGGCGTCGGCCGCGCCGCCGAACTACACCGAGCCGGGCGAGTCGGGCGCGGTGCCGGCGGCCGCGCCGGCTATGCCAGGCTTGCCGAACTACGAGGATCCGGGCGAGGCGGGCGGCGCATCGGGCACGACGCCGAACAACGCGCCGGCCGCGCCGGGGTTGCCGCAGTACGACGATCCGGGTGCCGACGGCGCGACGCCCGCAAGCGCGCCTGCCGCCAACGGCGCACCGATCGCACCAGCGATGCCGACCGTGCCCACGAGCAGTCCGGCCGCGCAGTAACGGCCGCGGCCTCACATTTGAAGTGCAACAGTCTCGCCCTCCTGGAACGCACCAACAACTTCAACCTGAAGAACGTATGCGAATCAATTCTTGACTGTTCACTTCTCGCTCAAAATCCACTCTCGCGAACTACCGGTAATGTGCCCGGCGGTAGCCCCACCGGCGGGCCGCTATCCGGTAGATTGAACATAGGCATCGTACCGGGACACCGGAACGTATTCAGCACATCGCTTGTCAGCGGGTTCGCGACACTTCCCGCGCTCGCGATGTCGAGTGCCGCTTCACGACCGTCAAAACTGAACGCGACTCGCGTGCGGCCCGGTGTGGCCGCTTGTACCACGTGACCTTTCCGGAGCAACCGCATCAGCGCCCACGGTCCGTCCGCTGCGATCGTCGACGTGTCCGGCCGGATGCGCGGATTCGCCGTGATCTCCGCGCGGACGCCGCCGCGCGGCCCTGGCCACGTGACCGTGAGTGGTACGACCGGGCCGTGCTGGTAGAGCATCGTCTGTCCATCGATATCGAGCGACAAGCCCATGATAGTCGGGTCGAGCTCGGGAATCCGGATGTTGATCTTCCACGTCATCCGCTTGTGACCTGCATCGTTGAAGAAAATGTCGCGAATCGCCTTCGCTTGCTCGAACGGCGCCAGGTCGGGACCTTGCATGGGTTCCGTCGCGCCGGGCAGCGTCCGGTAGCGCCATGGCTTCGCGGACGTGTCGACGAACGGAGCAAGCGTTTTCGTGAAGAAGCCATCGATCACGCCGCCCTGCGCAAACATCCGAGTGAAATCGTCAATGCCGACATCGCGCTTGCTATCGGGCGAGAACGGGTAATTTCCTTCGATCGCCATTCGACAGGCGTCGCCGACCACCGCCTGCATCTGATGCGAGAGTAGCTGGCCGATACCCTGATTCACGCCACGTGAACCGTCGACAGCGAGTTGATGCAACACCGTCCGAAACGGTGAAGGCATCGTGTCGGCCATCATCTTGAGCTTCGCAGCATTCTCGCTTTCCGGCGGCATGCTGTTATTCAACAGCGCATTATCGGAAATCGTGAGCGTTTTGTAGTAGTCGTTCAATAGACCGGCGATCCCGTCCAGTCCCGTTCTGCCCACCAGAGTCCCAGCCAACTGCACATCCGGTCGTGCATCGGCATGGCCCGTCACCACCTCACGCAACGCCGCGAAATGACTATCGACCAATTCGCGTTCAACCTGCTCCGATGCAGAAGGCCCCAGTATCTTCTCGGCTTTCCGGTTGACAGCGTCAGCCGCCTTTTCAAGGAGGGAGCCCTCCGATTTCGTCATCGGCTGCGTCAGCGTCGTTTCGTTTGCCGCCGCACGCGCAAGACGGGTCAGTGGCGAATCGGGCGCAGCGAAAGTCCGTAGTACCTTCAAGTTGAAGGCAAGACTCGTTCCGCTCACGACACGAATGTCGTCAAGAAACGCATCCCATTGTCGAGCATACTCCGTCAGGTACTGACGCCTGATCGCCATCGACAACGCATCCCCATCTCGGCTCGATACGTTCAACGCGCCAGACGGATTTTTCGCTGTATCGCTCGGCGTCCGGCGCCCCATTACCCAGGCATCATCGTCGCTTGCCGCCTGAAGGAACTCCGGCAAGCGTTTGCTGAACACCGCCCGATAACCCTCCAGCGTAAAGAGTCCTGGCACGCCGCTGGATAACGGCGCCCCGCTGGCTCGCGTAAACACCACGCCTGCGTGTGGCCCAACCACGCGCAACAGCGAAAACTCGTCGGGCGCGTCTTTCAGCATCGCCGCCTTCGCGCGCTGGTAAAGACGATCGGTCGGATTGCTGCCATCGAGATATGCACGCGCCTGCTGGATCAGTCCTTCGCTACGGATCGATGGCGACTGCACGACATGTCCTTCGGAAAACAATCGCTGTACGTGACCGATCATCGCTGCGCGCCCGCCGAACATCGCCGCACTGTCGTGCCGCGCCCAATCGTCCAGCACCCACATCTTGACGTCGTTCGCGTTGAACCGTGCCCTGTCGTAGAGCATCATGTACACGCGCAACGCATCGTAAGCGGCCTTGGCATCACCGCTCGCCGCAGCACTCGCGATCACGTCCTCAAGCCGATGAACAATCCGCGGCAATACGACCTGCGCAGACAAGACCTCATACGCATGGCGGCTGTCAGTCTCGATCATATCCAGGCGATCTATTCCGAAACGAAACGCGACATTGGCATCGGTGGCGAGATGCGTTGCGTCGCGCAACAATTCGTTTGCACTACCGAGCACGATGGGCACGCGTTCGGGATGAGTGGAAAGATCGCTTCGTACAAGCACCGCGGCCAGTGTGCGGACCTTTTGTCCCAGCGCAGCAAGGGATGCCCGTTCCGTAACGAAGCCATTCCAGAGATTCGCGCACAACCCCACGCCAATCAGCCACACGAGCGAGTGCCCCAGCCACCGCTGCAGTCGTGCACGATGCTCCCCATTCCGGTTCGGACGCGCGAGGTTGCTTTCCCGAAACACGACACCGGACAACAGATCGCGCAGGAAGTAACTGGTGTCGCCACGCTCCTGTCGCGGGGTATTCCATTGCGCGCCGGATGCACCAATCATGCGTTGCAACAGCGTTTGACGATCCGCGACGACCTGCCGGCCGGTCTGGCCCGCGCTCGTCAGGTAAACGCCGCGGAACATCACGTGCGGCGCCGTCGGCTCGCCGTTGCCGGCCACGCCATCGAACACCCGTTCGATCAGGTCGGCCAGCGGGTTCACGAGAGCCGCAAACGCCTCCGGCAACATCGCAAGACGGCAACGACGATCCACATCGGTTTCGTTGCGAAGCAGACCGCTTACGCCATCGGCAAGACGCGTTGCCAGCAGGTTCAGTTCCGTCCTGACCGCGGCCTCCGTCCGCCCCGCCGGGTCGGGCGGCATTGTCACTCCCCATATCTGCGCACGCCGAGGCTCCCCGAGCGATGCGAAATAGTCGGTGAAGCCCGGGAGTCGGTCCATTTTCGTAACGATCAGCCAGACGGGAAATCCGGTTCCGAACTCGGCTTGCATCTCCTCGAGACGTGCCCGCAATACACGGCTCTCGGTCGCGCGTACGTTAAGGTCCGGATGCGTCAACGCGGCGACATTGATCGTCAATAGCACGCCATTCAAAGGCAGGCGGGGCCGGAGACGGCGAAGCAGCCGAAGAAATCCCCTCCATTCCGCGGCGTCAGCGTGCTCGCGAGCGGTGCTCATATCGGTCGGCAAATTGTCCGGCTTCCCGCCATTCGGCGTATCCGGCGGCTCCATCGTCAGCGGGTAGCGCGATGTCCCGTGCTGTACGTAATGACCCGCCGTATCAATCAGCACCGCCTCATTGGTCAACCGCCAACCCGGCAGCGCCCGGGCGTCGTCAGGCGCGAGCGGACGCTGTAGTTGCGCGTCGAGCGGAAATGCCAGGCCCGCGTTAAGCAGCGCCGTGGTCTTGCCGGAACCCTTCGAGCCAAGCACGACATACCACGGCAGATCGTAGAGATATGCTTGCCCCTGAAACAGCCGGGCAAGCTTCCGGACGCCCCCGCGCCCGGTCTTCAACTGCGCGATTGCCGCACGGGCGATGTCCTCTATCGCCGTCAGACGCGATGCGGCCACCGGCCGAACACCACGCTTGCCGAGCCGAAGCCAACGTCTGAGCTGATTCGGATGCCGGCGCATGCGTCGCCACCACTGCACCATCATGCAGGCGGCGTAAACGAGCACTACGCCGGCAATTGCCAGAATGCGCCCCATCGTGGACGCAAACAGCGGCCTGCCAGCCAACGTCACGAGTGGAAAGGCATGCCAGATCGCGAGACAGATCAGCGCGACGATCACGATGCTCGTCGACCAGTCGATCAGCCACAGGATCCATGCGGAAAAAACCAGGGCGATCAAAGTCAGGCGAATACCGATCGGCGCGAGCGGTTTCAGGCCACCGAAACTCACCAGCGGGCCCGCAAACCAGACCACGACAGCAGCAACGATCACCGTCACGACTGCCCATAGGTGACGCGAACGTAGAAACGAGAGAATTTTCTTCATATATGCGGTGAATGGCGCCCAACCCGCACTACCGTGCCGGACTGACGCCCTGCGGGTCGATCGTGCTGCCTGTCGCTACGCGCACAATGTTGGCGAACTGTCGCTGCACGTCGTCCGCTTGCGCGCCCGACTCGATACGGCAAAAGGCATACAGTGCGACGAGCGCCACTGACAGCACGGCCACCGACATCCACACCGGAATTTCGAAATAGCATGGCTGCCGAATCGTTGCGGTAGATTGCGCGTGAGGTGAAAGCGCGTCTGGAACAGTTGGCAAATTCACGGCGATTGCGTTGTAAATGCGTTCGCGCAAGCGGTCGTGTACGCCGAAGGTCTTCCCGTGTGGATACCGCCCTTCAAACCCCAGGCTGAAAATCCTGTAGATCACTTCGAGCAACGGCCAGTGGTCGGCGTCGTCTTTCAACAGGCGCAGCGACAGCGCGTAGATTTTCGAGCCGCCCCGGTTGTCTTCGCCAATCCGTTGGGTCAGCGCGCCGGCGGCCCATGCGGCACTCCTCGTCGTATCGCCTCGCGCTGCGAGTACTCGCATAGCAACTTCGTCCAGCGCTGTACATAGGCAATATCGTGCGCCGATCATGTGTTCACTGCGGACGTTAGCCCGCACACATAGGCGCTCGAACATGCGAACCTCGTCCATCAGCAGGTCGCGCAAGCATTCATCATGACCGATGCCGATTAGCTCCGGCATATCTACAAACGCTCGAAGCAGCACCCTGCTTGCCTCCAGCAAGGCGTTCCGGTGGCCAAGTACCGCAGCCAGTCTCGTCTGTTCGTCTTCGGGCGGCGAAAGCGGTCCCAATGGACGACTACGGCGCGAGTTGGGTCGCTGTCCTGTCTTCTCGCCGGAGAGGAAGGTGCCGTTCGGTCGTCGCGGTGGTGCGAGCGCGCGTCGAGCCGACACGATCTTGGGCGTGCTAACGGACTGGGTCATGCTGGGATGGATTCAAGAATCGAGTCATCGGGCTCACTGTAAATGAAGTCAAACCGTCGGGCCGCCGTCGGACACCACCAAAGTCGCACCGCAACTCGTGCCGCTGCCATGATGAGAAACTTGACGACCGTTGATCGTGCCGAAACCGCCGGTGGTAATGACACCCGGGCCATGCAACGGGCATGACACGGAATCGCCTACGCATGCCGCAGGGCGTCCGTTGATCGCGACGCCCGCACTGGCTGACGTGACTTCGCCGCCGTGGGTGGTCGATGTGCCGAGGGTTGCGACGAATGTTGGCATTCAAAAACCCCTTCAGAGAACTACATCAATGTAGTCAACACGCTTCCAATCAAATATTTAGCTTGTTGCATACCATGGACCGGACTCTTGATGAGAATACGAAAATCACCCCTCCCGCCCAAACCTCTCAGCTACCAGTCTTATAACCAGCGCATACAAAACATAAACCCCCACAAAATAAGCCGCACTCAACATAGACTTCAACCACCAATACGGAATAACGCCCAAAAAAACCAACACACAATAAATATTCACCTTGCTAAATTTTTTATCAAATCTCAATCGACCACCTCATTGCAATCATCTGACGCAGGACATCCCGCAGCACCCTTCATAACGGCCTTCCCACCTTGGATTGCCCCTTGAAGTTTCACTTGACTCATAATTTCCGACTTATGTGAATCAATTCGATTACTAAGCTTCGAAATTTTTGATGCACTACGCGCGGTCTTGAGTTGCCCAGAGAGTGCACGCGCCGCCTTCGCCGACTTAATAGCCTTCTCTGCAGAAACACCCACCCCCGGCAAAATCGCAGAAAATGCACCAGAAATTGCCATATCAGCCACGTCCAGGCATTTCCAATTCATTTTCCCCGTAAAAACCTTCTGTTTTGCAAGTTGAATACCCGCATCAACGGCAGCCCCACCGAGTGCTCTGCCGACAAAAAGTGCCACCGGTATCAGAAATGCAAATGCTCCGCTCGGGTCGATTCTATTAACAGGGTCTCTATCAGCATAAGAGTAGTGATTCGATCCACCCAGCAACCCAATTGGATCTTGGTTAACGTAACGCCCAATTTCGGCATCGTAGTATCGCAACCGGTTATAGTGCAGCCCCGATTCCCGATCGTAATACTGCCCCGGGAATCGTATCGGATTGTCAACGTCATGCGCCAATCGCCGGTTTGTCAGCCCATACGCAGTCAAATCCGCCGCCCACACCACCTCGCGCTGTTCGTCGTACAGTTCCTGCGGCGTCCCCAGGTGATCCGTCACGTAGTGCCATGCCTGCCCGTCGGCCAGCCGCGTCAACGGCCCTTCATGATCCGGATGGGGCACGTACGTCACAGTCCGGTCCTCATGCGACGTGCGCCCGGTCCGTACCTCCTGCATCATCCAGTCGCCGTCCCACATGAACAGCGTCGTCTGCCGTGCGCCGCCTACCGGCGTGTGATGCTTCGCCACCCGCCGCCCGAGCGCGTCATATTCGTACTCGGACCTCGCACCGTCCGCGTGTTCGATCGCGACGAGTTGATGGCTGCCGTCGTACCGATACCGCGTTACATCCGGCGCTTCTGTCGGCTCTTCATACTTCGGCGTGCCCGTCAGCACTTCCATCACGCGCAGCAGGTTGTCCGCCCCCCGCTGGCTACGCTGCTCCGCCGCCGTCAATTCCGGCTGCGGGGGCAACGGCACCGTCCGCGCGATGCGGTTGCCGTGTCCGTCGTACGTAAAATCCACCGGGCGATCCGGCCTGGCCTGCGGCGCAAACCGGAGCAAGCGATCCCCGCTCGCCTTCCACGCCTGTATGCCGTTCAGGCTGGGCACCGCAACCAACAGACTCAAGGGATACCGGTCGACCGAACTTTGCCAGCAGGGATAGCCAGCGCCCCAAAGAAGGCAATTGGAGTTTGCATATTCAAAACTTCTCTCGAAGCAATCTCGCGGCCTCGTAAGCCAAATCGGGATTGTGATACTTCCATTCAATTCGGCTCATCTCAACGAGAAAATCTATGATGGCATTGCGTTGATCTTTTGAGTACAGCTTCAATATCTCGCTGAGCCATTCGTTCGCTCCACCAGTTGCCATTCGATGCAGCTTATACACGAGAGAGTCAGGTATGTTGTCCGCGTATGCGTAATCACAGATCGCTATCCTCATGAACAACGGAAGAAAGAACGAAAAAGCTTCTGGCTCCATAAAAGTGAGGCATGCGGATTCATCGCATTCCTAGTCCTCTCTCAACTCCTTCGCAGATATATCGAAACGTCTCTTTCCTCGAAAAAAATCATCGACGGCACGCGACTCAATCCCCGATCTGTTAGTGATCGGCCTGTTCATTTGAAAAGAATCGTTCGGGAACAGTGAAAAATCAAAATTCATTTCAATAATCACTCGCACTTTTCAACATTTGCCCATGCTTCAAGCGCTTCATTACGGTGATTGGCGTCCCCACCCGCGAAGCCGGGCACCGATACTTTTTAATCGCCCTTTCTCTATATGGAACGGAATCTCATCGAGCCAGATGACATCACCATCCTTCTTGACAATGACTTGCCCCGTTGCCCCTACCGGAAATGTTGCCTGAAGCCGTCTCAACACTTCAGCTTCAGGCAAATCTCGCCACTCCCGCTCCAATACATGTTCTAACTTGCGCATAGCATCGCTCGCAGCGTCAGCGCTTTGTATCGAATAAGCCAAGGATATACTTCTGTCGATCCAGAGGTAGGTCAAAGCCAAACACATAGCTGTGAGAGTCAATACAATTGACGCCGCAACCTTTTTCATGGCAACCTCCCCGCGTCAAGAGCCCGACGTGAAAACGTGCGACACTGATTCGAGTTCCATGGCTTCCAACTATACTTCTCCCGGTTCTTGTCGTTGGCGATGCTCTGGGCATACGCCACGACTTTCTTATCGCTCGCGTTAGCATCACAAGTCATTTCCGTCTTGGTATTGCGTCCAGCCTTTGACGAAAGGGCGTCGCGTAGTGCTTCAAAACGAGGCGTCCGTCGGCTTACCGTCCTTACCCATGGTCAGATTTGGCATACCCAATCGACGTACGTTCCCCACCTCCGAAGGCAAACGAGCACCAACGACTCCCGGCGCATTTGGACTATACCGGCCATATTCATAATACTGAGTCACCCCATTGGCATCATATGCAAGAACACCGCCGTGACCACCAAGCCAGGTGCTAGTCATACCATCAGCTAATTCAATAGGGTAGTCAGGGAACAATACCGTGCAAGCGGCAAGACCTTCGGGATCCATGAGGCTTGCAGGATCACCTTCCGCGTACGCATAGCTATTCCATCCACCCAACAACCCGATCGGATCCTGATTAACATACCGCCCCACTTCCGGATCGTAGTACCGAAACCGGTTATAGTGCAGCCCCGATTCCCGATCGTAATACTGCCCCGGGAATCGTATCGGATTGTCAACGGCATGCGCCAATCGCCGGTTTGTCTGCCCATACGCACTCAAATCCGCCGCCCACACTACCTCGCGCTGTTCGTCGTACAGTTCCTGCGGCGTCCCCAGGTGATCCGTCACGTAGTGCCATGCCTGCCCATCCGCCAGCCGCGTCAACGGCCCTTCATGATCCGGATGCGGCACATACGTCACCGCCCAATCCTCATGCGACGTGCGCCCGGTCCGCACCTCCTGCATCATCCAGTCGCCGTCCCACATGAACAGCGTCGTCTGCCGTGCGCCGCCTACCGGCGTGTGATGCTTCGCCACCCGCCGCCCGAGCGCGTCATATTCGTACTCGGACCTCGCACCGTCCGCGTGTTCGATCGCGACGAGTTGATGGCTGCCGTCGTACCGATACCGCGTTACATCCGGCGCTTCTGTCGGCTCTTCATACTTCGGCGTGCCCGTCAGCACTTCCATCACGCGCAGCAGGTTGTCCGCCCCCCGCTGGCTACGCTGCTCCGCCGCCGTCAATTCCGGCTGCGGGGGCAACGGCACCGTCCGCGCGATGCGGTTGCCGTGTCCGTCGTACGTAAAATCCACCGGGCGATCCGGCCTGGCCTGCGGCGCAAACCGGAGCAAGCGATCCCCGCTCGCCTTCCACGCCTGTATGCCGTTCAGGCTGGGCGCAGCACCCAGCAGATTCCCCGCCGGATCGTAATGAAACGCCTCCGCGCCGCTGGCCGCCGTCACCTGCGTCAACCGCGACAGCGCGTCGTACCGATACGTCTTCTTGTCCCGCCACGCATCGTCCAGCGCCGTGAGCTGACCGGCCGCGTCGTACTGCCACGCCCGCCACGGCCGCGGCCTCTCCAGCGAACGCCCGCGTTCGTCGAGGTTCTGCCAACGATGCGCGGCCAGCAAGCCGTTCGCGCCATACCCGAAGTGGTGTAACGCGGGACCCTGCGTGCGCTGAGTCTCCCGATGCAGCTCATCCCGCTCGAAACTCGCCAGCGGATGGTCGTCCAGCAAGATGCCGTGCACATGCCCCGACCCGTAGCGCTGCCATACCAGCGAACCGATTTCCGGCACGCTCGTCCACGCCCGATTCCCGATTTCATCGACCCCGTGCACCAGCCGCCAGACGCGTCCATGATGCGCCTGCACCTCGGCCGTGCGGCGCCCTGCGCCATCGTATTCGTACGTCACCTGCACCGGCGCACGCCCCGGCGAAACGGCCTGCGCCTGCGTGAGCAGCCCGCGTGCGTCGTACCGATAGCTGGCCTGACTCCCGTCGCTCGAACGACGCTCCACCGGGCGGCCGAGTACGTCGTACGTCACGTGCGTGGTGATCTGCCCGTCCTGACCATGATCGATGCGCTCGACCAGTTCCCCCGCCGCGTTGTATCGATAGCTTTGCCGACGGCCGTCGAAGCCGGTCTGTTCGATCAACCGGTTTCGGCTGTCGTAACGGAACGTCGTCGCTTCCCGGCTCGCATTGGTCAGCCGCGTCAAACGGCCAACCGCGTCATACCGGAACTGTTGCGTGCCGTCCGCCGGATCGACGATTTGCGTTCGCTGCCCGTAGCCATCCCAGTCCACGCGCGTCACGCGCTTGAGCGGATCCGTATGCGCGACTGCCCGGCCCGCGGCGTCGTATTCGACCTTCCACCAGCCCATGCCCGCCGGCTGCACCGCCGTCACGCGCGCGGACAGGCTGCCGCTGTGGCGGCTGACCTGGCCCAACGCGTCCGTGGTCTCGGTCAACTGGCCGAATGGATCGTACTGGTAGGTGGTCGTCTGCCCCGAGCAATCGGTACGCGCCACGAGTTGGCCCGCGTCGTCCCACTGCATCTTCGTCACGTTGCCCAGTGCATCGGTGCGGGCAACCGGCAAGCCGTTCTCGTACGCGTACGTTGTCACATGACCGAGCGGATCGGTTTCGCTCGTCAGGTGGCCCTGCGCATCGTAGCGGCGCTGCCAGACCTGCCCGGCAGGGTCGGTGATCTGCTCCGGCAGGTTCTGGTCGTTATAGCTGATCCGCGTGACCTGCCCCGCCGGATCGATGATCGACGTCGGATTACCCCGCGCATCGTTCACCATCCGCGTCGTGCGGCCCAAGCCATCCGTGTAGCCCGCCACGCTGCCCGTCTCGTCGAAATGCGTCTGCTCGACGCTGCCGTCCGGATGCACGACCTTCTCGACCGCCCACAAACCGTTGTAGTGGTACTCGGTCGTCTGCCCCAAGCCATCCGTCACCCGTGTCGCGCGCAGCGACGGCAGATAGCCGAAACGCGTCTCGCGCGTGACGACCCGTTGCCCATCGGCGTTTTCGGTATAGGCGTAGGTGCGCAGGCAATACGCGTTCGGCGTGTCGTCGCTCCACTCCGATACGTGCGTCGCGCCCGCCGGCGTGCGGTAGGTCGTCAGCAGATGGGTGTCGTAGCCGTAGCGCCAGGTCAGGTTCTCGCGATCGGTCGCCTCGATCAGGTCGCCGTGCGCGTCGTAGACGTAGCTCGCCAGCGGTGACGGCTGATTCCCGAAGCCCTGGTCGAGCAACACGCTCGTGATCCGGCCGGCATCGTCCAGCTCACAGCGCACGGTGTGGCGATTGTTGCGGACCGTTTCCAGCCAGCCCTGTGCCGTATAGCCGAGCGTCAGGCTCTGCCCGTCGCGGGTGCCGATGCGGTGCAATTGCCACCGGGTCTCGTCGGCCGGATGGCGGCCATAGTGTTCTTCGACGCCGTTGCCGAAGCGCAGCACGTAGGTGGCGCCCGAGGTATTGTCGTCACCACGCGCCAGCGTGAGCTTTTCGATCGGATGGAAGTGCGCTTCACCGGGGTTCAGCGCCGGAAACTGCAACTGCCGCCCGTCCGCATCGAAGTAGATCAATCCCGCCGAACGCGTGCGCACTTCCGTTGCATACGGCAGCTTCCACGCCACGCCCAGGCTGCCGTGGCGCTGGTCCGCGCTGCGGTAGCTCCGGCTCCAGTGAATCGATACCCGGCCCGGCAACGTAAAGTCCGTGTGCGACAGCACTTTCTGCCCCGTCGCGATATCGACCGGGTTCGCGCTGACGGTCTTCTTCGCGCACTCCGCGCAATCGGCTTCGGTCACCGGCGCAAGGCCGCCCGCATCGCCATTCGTCATGCTGATCGTCGGCGCTTGCAGGTAAATGGCCGTGCCTTTCAGGTGAATACCCGACTCGTCGATCGTCACCGTTCCGCCCGGGCCCGTCAGTTGTGCTTGCTTCGCCCCCGACAGACTGCTTTCACCCGTGTCCGCGATGCGCAACTGGTTTGCGTTCGAGCTCGACACCGGCGCGGGCAGTTGCGGCGCGAAGTCGGGCGACGGCTCGATCGGATTCGCCTGATCGGCGCTCACCGCGTCGCCCACCGCCTTGCCGCGCACGGTCACCGTGTAGGTGTGCCCCACATCCGCCGTCCAGTCCTGCACGACGCGGTCGGTCCGGCTCTGCCCCACCGTGCTGGCCATGTGCAGCCCGACGTTCCGCAGGTACAGCCCGCCGACGTTGACGTTGTACGCCATCCCGACGTTGAGCATCGCGCCCATGCCAACGCTCTTCACCGACGCGAGCGTCACCGTCTCGTATTTGTAGCCGCCGGTCGACAGTGTCCAGTGACGCCCGATCTGATCGGTTTCATCGTGGCCGATTCGCTTCGTGCGGTCATGCCCGACCGTGTGCGTTTCGTCGGCTTCGATCACCGCATCCAGATTGCGCTCGGCCTGGATCCACACCTGCTCCGCACCTTTCTTGTCCTCGAAACGGATCGCATTGGCGTTGCCGTATCCGCCGCCTTTGGTCGAGCGCGTCAGAATCCCGCTTTGCGTCGCGTGGGCCGGCAACGTCCACGGCGGCATCGTCATCGCGTTGTAGACGCGCCCCGTCACGATCGGGCGATCCGGATCGCCGTTCTCGAAATCGACGATGACCTCGGTGCCCACCCGCGGAACATGAATGCCGCCGAAGTTGCTGCCCGCCCACGGATACGACACCCGTACCCAGCAGGACGAATTCTGGTCTTTTACCCCGGAGCGGTCCCAATGGAACTTGAGCGTCACCTCGCCGTTCTTGTTGGTCCAGATTTCCGCGCCCGCCGGGCCCGTCACGATCGCCGTTTGCGGGCCGCGCGTGCGGGGCTTCCTGATGGTGCGCGGCGGACGAAATACCGTCGTTGATGGCTGGACCATGAACGTGCTGCGAATCGCGTAGGCGGAGAAGCCGGTCGTCTCGCCGGTTTCCTTCGCGTCCAGTTCCGACGCGATCACCAGATATTCGCGGTTGGCGCTCGCTATCGGATGGCCGGCCAGCTCGAACGTCGTGCCGCACACCACGTTGCGCAGGTTGCCCTCGCCTTTCGCCCGCTCCCCCTGCGCGTGGATCTCTTCCATTCGCACTTGCGCGAATGCGTGGCCGTCCTCCGTTTCCGTAAAGTCGCCCGGCCATTCGTAACGTTCGAGCTGGTTGTGCGCGGTCTCGCGCGGCAGGCTGTTCTGCGTGGTCAGCGTCGCGCCCGGCTTCTCGAAGTCGAAATCGTCGGTGGTCCACACGCCCGACTGCAGGCGCTGCGTCGCTTCGAAGCGCTCGACGTGCTCCCGGTCGATCTTGTGGCCCGGCGGGTAGTACGCGAGTGTCTGGTACGCGACGCTTTCCACGGGCCGATATGCGCCCGGACCGTCGACCAGCACCAACCGGTGCACGCCTTGCGAATGTTCGAAGAACCACGCGATGCCGTGCTCCTCCATCAGCCGCTGGGCAAACGCGAAATCCGACTCGCCGTACTGGACTTGATAGCGCAGTGGTTGGTACGTGCGGCCCACCCGCATCTCGAACGAGTACAGGTACGGGCCGAATACCTCGCGCAGAATGTCCAGCACGCTCTTGCGCTGGAAGATGCGGTAGTCGGTGCGCTCGCGCGCCAGCGCGAACCAGGGTTCCAGCACGACCCGGTAACGCGACTGGCGATTGAGCTGATCCACGTAGCTCGCCGCCGTCACGATGCCGCTGATTTCTCGGGTGCCGGCGCCCAGATTGGCGGCGCCCGTTTGGCCGATCCTTCCCGCGGCAAAGCTGCCCATGCCGTCCAACTGGATCGTAACCGTCAACTCCTTGCCGAGCATCGCTTTCAGATCGAGGTTGGCCAGCAGGTCGACCGGCAGCAGCGGATCGGCCGGGGTCGTCAGCCACACTTCGTATGCGTACAGCGTGGACAGTTGTTCGGTGCCCCGGATCGCGCTCAGGTGCAACACCGACGCAATGCCTTCCAGTTCGGGCAGCGCCGGACCGCTGACGGAAACCGTCCGGTTCGTCTTGAAATTCAACATGCGTGCTGGCCCTCGTGCGCTTGAATGTTGTTCTGTGTCGCCGACTGCATGAACCGCTTTCCTCCGTGAGTCAGGCTGCGCTGCGCGTCCCCGTTCGAACCGGCCAGCGCATCAACTCGCCGCGCTGTGGCGAGCGCAATACGACCTGAGTAAAAGAATGTGTCGAAACGTGACGCGCGACGTAATGCTCGAGGATCAACCCGAACAGATAAGGGCTCACGCCATCAAAGCCAGCTTCATCCACCGTCAGCACGCACTCGATGCCTCGCCCGAATCGCAACTGGCTTTGCCCGGGGAGTTTCCTCGTCACGGGGTTCGTATCGACACGGATGAGGCTGTCTATCTGGCGGCGGTAGCGCGTATCGTCGGCGGCACCGAATAACGCCAGGACATCGCGCAGTCCACTCCCATCCTGTGCGTCCAACATGCCGAAACCGGGATTCAATTGTCTGATCAGCCGCCACGCCGCCTCGCCCTGTGCCAGCGGGGCGCGCGAGAGACTCGGGGCACGGATCAAACCCGTGCTTCTTATCGGCGCACTGATTGCGACGGTCAGATCCCTCGCGCCATCGGGTGCCAACAAGCTCGGCAGATCGCCGTTCGTCAGCCAGGCGTCGACTGACAGATATTTCATGGCCTGTGGATAGGGCCGCTCATCCTGGTCGACCAACGATACGAAAACATCGGTACCCGCGGACGTGGCACGTGCCCCGTAGCGGCGATGCGACGCTTTTGTCATTCGATGTTCGCGGCGAGTCGTGAAGTAGCGTCCTTGACGGGACTCATCGTTCGTCAGCGCTCGATGCAGCGGCCTGAACTCAAGCGACGCCGCGCCTTTGCTCACAAATCCATGCAACGCTTCCACCGCGAACACCTCATAGTCCGCGCCGTTCTGCTTGTCGGGTTGCAACAGAATCTCGCTACCTGTATGCGGTATTTCCGCGGGATCGGCTTTGCGGCGAAACAGGTTGATGACGGGTGTACAGAAGAGCGCGAATCGGGACGCGTCGACATGCTCGACCAATGCGCTATCGAAACGATCCAGCAACACGACGACTTCGGCCTCGCGATCGGTCACGTGTCGCAATCCGGCATTCAGACCGGTCAGCGTGAAAAACCAGAAACGCGCGGGACACGCCGCATATTCGTGCAACAGGTTGTGGCCGTGAAACTTGGGCCAATCCAGCGGCAGCAAGCACTCGTCGGCAGCCATTCCTGCATAGTCGACCGCTCGATCGGAGACCATCCCCAATGGTTGCCGTGCATCGCCGAACCGGTTAGGCACTCCTGTCACGGAAGCCACAGCACCGGCATGAATCAACTCGAACAGTCGCGACGCGACGTGCTCATCGCCGGCCAAATAGACGGGCAGTCGATCCAAGCCGCGCAACTCCTCGAATCGTGCTTCGCCCGTGGTACGGAACCTGATTCGCAACGCGCCGCGAATCGGCTTTTCTGCTCGACTATAGCGCTCCACCGATGGAATATCAGGCGGAACCCCGGTCAACCTCGCAGAAACAATCTCCAACGGATACACCGTCACATCCAGACCGCTACGAAACGTGCAGGACGTGCGCTCGCCGTCCGGCACGCGGCTCGCGAACGCCGTGCCACGCGGCACGCAAAAACCCTCGAGCAGGTTGCCCTCCTGCTCGTCGGGAAACAGGCGAGCTACCGCGATCGAAGGTGTCGGGGCAACGTAGTTCGGATAAACAGTCTCAAGAAGCCGGCCGGTGAACAGCGGGAATTCGGCATCCAGCTGCAATTGCAGCCGAGCCGTTGTAAAACTCGCGGCCTGCACCAGACGCTCCACGAAAGGGTCGCCGATCTCACCTGCATGCATGCCAAGCCTGCGTGCAATTTTTGGATGCGCGTGGGCGAACTCCTCCATCAGCTCCTTGAAATAGAGCAATTCACGGTTGTACGCATCTAGGAGATGAGGGTTCATGAAGAGAGAGAATTCTGAATTCCGTACAAGACCTCCGACAGACTCGCTGTCGGCAATGCATTGAATGTAGCCTCAAAGGCCGTCTCAAAAAATACCTGACAGAACTGATAGGCTGGATGCGCATGCCTTGGGCTGCGAGCTACTTTTGAGATATGAGTGGTTGTCCTTATCATCTACAACAAGATCCACCGCTGAAATTCAATGTCGGCGTTCCTTGCCTGGAGATCGCACGGATCTCATTCCCCAGACCGTCGTGCTAATTGCGCCGGTCTCGAATGGACGAAGCGCGCTGCATCATGCAGCGCACATTTTGCGCATACGCAAAATGAAAAAAGAAGGGGAGCAGAAAAGCAGAAAGCCGCGAACGCCGCTCAGACGATCCGCATCGCGCCCGCACGCTCGAATGCGTGCCGCGCCTGGATCAGCGTCGTGCGCGCCGCGCGCGCGTCGCCCGCGACCTGCAGCAGCGGGCCGAGCTGCGACGGCTGCTTCAGCAGTTCGCGCAGGATCGGCAGGATCGCGGTGCTGCCGTCGTCGCGCAGGCCGGCCGTCGCCGCGCGCGGCAGCGTGCGCCACGCCGGGTCGACGATCGCGCGGCACACCGCGAACGGCACGCCGCGCGACGCCGCGAACGCCGCGGCGATATGCGACTCCATGTCGACGGCGAGCGCGCCCTTCGCGCGATGCAGCGAGGTCTTTTCCTGCTCGCTGACCACCGGCGCGCCGACCGCCGCCATCGTGCCGCGCGTGACGCGCGCCCACACCGGCGTGTCGTGCAGCGCGGCGACGAGCCGCGCGCTCCAGGCCGGATCGGTCTGCACGCGGCCGAACGGCCCGTCGATCGCGTCCGCGATCACGAGCGCGCCGGGCGCGAGGTCGGGCGCAAGCCCGCCCGCCGTGCCGAAGCTCACGATGCCCGCGCAACCGCGCGCGGTCGCCTCGGCCAGCGCACGCTCGAGCCGGTCGGCGCGCGCGGCGAACACGGCCTCGACGCCGTGACCGCGTGCGATGCGTGCCTCGAACGCCATCCCCGTGACGGCGATGACGGGCAACGTGCCGTTGTGCTGCGTCGGCGCCACGCGTTACAGCCCGAACGTCACGTGCGTGGCGTTGTCGCGCTTCAGGTTGCGATAGCGCGCGAGCGCCCACAGCGGGAAGAACTTGCGATAGCCGTGGTAGCGCAGGTAGAACACGCGCGGAAAGCCCGTCGCCGTGAAGCGCGTCTCGTCCCACAGCCCGTGTTCCTTCTGCTCGGCGATCAGGTATTCGACGCCGCGCGCGACGGCCGGGTTGTTCACCTCGCCGGCCGCCATCAGGCCGAGCAGCGCCCAGGCCGTTTGCGACGCGGTGCTCGGCGCCTGCTCGAAGCCACGATAGTTCAGCTTGTAGCTGTCGCCGTCCTCGCCCCAGCCGCCGTCCTTGTTCTGGATCGACAGCAGCCACTGCGCGCCGCGCTTCACGCGCGGATCGTCCGGCGTCAGGCCCGCGGCGTTCAACGCGCACAGCGCCGTCCACGTGCCGTACACGTAGTTCATCCCCCAGCGGCCGTACCAGCTGCCGTCCGGCTCCTGCTCCTTCAGCATGTAGTCGAGCGCGCGGCGCGCCGGCTCGCTGTTCAGCGGCGTCTCGCCGAGCTGCGCCAGCATCGACAGGCAGCGCCCCGACACGTCGGCCGTCGGCGGATCGAGCAACGCGCCGTGATCCGAGAACGGAATGTTGTTCAGGTAGTACTGCGTGTTTTCCGGTTCGAACGCACCCCAGCCGCCGTCGCTGCTCTGCATCCCGACGACCCACTCGCGCGCACGCGCGATCGAATCGCGAAACGCGTCGTTGTGCTTGAGTTTCTGTACGCGATCCATCGCCACCGCGACCACCGCCGTGTCGTCGACGTCCGGGTAGTGCGCGTTCGCGTACTGGAACGCCCAGCCGCCGGGCCGCACGTTTGGGCGACGCGAGATCCAGTCGCCGCGCACGTCGAGGATTTGCAGCGGGCGCAGCCATTCGAGGCCGCGGATCACGGCCGCCTCGGCGCGCGCATCGCCGGTCTCGAGCAGCGCGTGCGCGGCGAGCGACGTGTCCCACACCGGCGACAGGCACGGCTGGCAGTACGCTTCGTCCTCGTGCACGACGAGCAGCTTCTCGATCGACTTGCGCGCGATCGCGCGGTTCGGATGATCTTCCGCATAGCCGAGCACGTCGTACATCATCACCGCGTTGGCCATCGCCGGATAGATCGCGCCGAGGCCGTCCTCCCCGTTCAGGCGCTCGTCGACGAACGACACGGCCTGACGGATCGCGCGTTCGCGCGTGTAGCTCGGGAACAGGCCGTCGGCCGCGCGCAGCGCATGGTCGACCACGCGGAAGAACGCGAACCAGCCGGGGCTCTGGTGGCCCTGGCGCGGCAGCAGCCCGGCGTTGACGGGCGGGTCGACGAACAGCTCGTCGATGCGCACGCCGCGCGGGTTCTTCGCGATCGGACGCTTCGCGTTGAGCACCAGCAGCGGCACGATCACGGTACGCGCCCAGTACGACACCTTCGACAGGTGGAACGGGAACCACTGCGGCAGCAGCATGATCTCGACCGGCATCATCGGCACCGCGCGCCACGGAATCGCACCGTACAACGCGAGCTGGATCCGCGTGAACACGTTCGACATCTCGGCGCCGCCCATCGCGTGGATCGCACGGCGCGCGCGCTGCATGTGCTCGGCGTTCTCGTCGTCGCCGATCACCTTCAGCGCGAAATACGCCTTCACGCTCGCGCTGATGTTCGGCGCGCCGTCGGTGAACAGCGGCCAGCCGCCATCGGCTTGCTGAACGCGGCGCAGATAGCGGCCGATCTTCTGTTCGAGCTCGAGGTTCGGCGTCTCGCCGAGATAGTGGACGAGCAGCACGTATTCCGCGGGAATCGTCGAGTCGGCCTCGAGTTCGTAGACCCAGTGTCCGTCCGCGTTCTGTGCGGCCAGCAGCGCGTCGGTCGCGCTGGCGACGGCGGCGTCGAGCCCGGCCGGCACGGTGCCGGCGGACAGGGTAGCCATTTCGGTGAGATCGTTCATCGGTCCCTCTGTTACTTACTGTGTCTGGAGCACGTCCGCGGCCAGTTGGCCGGAACGGATCGCGCCCTCGATCGTGGCGGGCAAACCGGTGGCAATCCAGTCGCCCGCCAGCACGAGATTCGTCCAGCGCGTACGCGCGGCCGGACGTTTCATTTCCTGCGACGGCACCGCCGCAAAGCCCGCGCGGGGCTCGACGACGAGCTGCCACGCGGGAATCGTTTCCGGGTTCGCGCCGCTCACGCGTGCAACGTCGTCCCAGATGCGCCGCGCGAGCGCGTCGCGCGGCATGTCGAGCCAGCGGCCCGCGTCCCGGATCGTCGCCGCGAGCATGCCGCCGCCGGAGCGCACCGCGTCGACGACGCCGTTGACGACGGTCGTCTGCGGCGAGCCGCCAGCCGGTGTGTCGACCGCGAAGTACGCGGTCACGACCGCGCTGAACGTGTCGGGCGCGGTGAGATCCGGGACGAGCGGCTGCGCGACCTCGGGCGGCACGGCGAGCACGATCGCGTCGCCCGGCGCGAGATCCACGCGCTCGCCACCGACCGTGACCGCATCGACCGCGTTGCCGTGCGCGCCGAATTCGAACGCGTCGAGCCGCGAGTTCAGCCGGATCTGCGCGCCGCCGTGCTGCAGCATCCGCAGCGCCGGCTCGACGAACGCGCTGCCGAGCCCGTGGCGCGCGACGAGCGGCCGACAGCCCGGTCCGCCCGCGGCAAACGTGTCGCACAGCACCGCGCGCGCGAGCTCGGCGCTCGCGTGGCGCGGCTCGACGTTCAGCACCCCGAGGAAATAGGGGCGCAGCCAACGATCCCACAACACGCCGTCGCATCGCATCGTCTGTGCGAGCGAGCGGCCGGTGCGCGCGAACGCGAGCGAGGCCAGCGCGAGGTAGTCGAGCGGCGTGGTGCCCGGCGCGCGCGACGCGGCGTCGAACAGCCACGACGGCCAGCGCCCGTTGCCGAAGCGCAGCGTCCAGCGCTGCTGCGACGCGACGTCGGCCACCGGACATTCAGGCAGCGCGGGCCCCGTGAGCTGATCGGCCGCGCCGATCGCACGCAGGTAGCGCTGCGTCGCGGGCTGCCCCGCGAACACCTGATGCAGCCCGCTGTCGAGCGTCGTGTTCAGCGTTCCGTCGAACCACGAGCGGCAGCGGCCGCCCGCGTGCGCATGCGCGTCGTGCAGCACGATGCGCCGCCCGCGACGTTGCAGCTCGACGGCGGCCGACAGGCCCGCGAGTCCTGCACCGATCACGTGGACGGTTCTGGGCATCGGCTCAGAACAGCGCGTAACGCGCGGCGATCATCAGCATGCGCGCCTTCGGCTTGCGCAGCGGCGCGCGCGGAGCGGCGAAGCCGCGCGCGATCGCGGCCTCGAGAATGCAGCGATACGCGCCCGACATGATGCGCGGCGCCTTCACCTGCGCACGCGTGCAGGTATCCATCACGGCGTCCGCCGCACGGAAATGCTCGAGCGCGCGCTCGACGAGCGTCGCGCAGACGCGCGGCAGCGCCGGGTCGCGCACGATCGTCGCCGGATCGGTGATCGCGATGCCTTCGCGCGCGAGCAGCTCGCGCGGCAGATAGCAGCGGTTGATCGCCGCATCGTCGTCGATGTCGCGCAGGATGTTCGTCAGCTGCAATGCGCGGCCGAGGTGGTGCGACAGCTCGATGCCTTCCGCTTCCGGGATCCCGAAAATCCTCACCGACAGACGGCCGGCCGCGCTCGCCACGCGATCGCAAAACAGGTCGAGCGTCGGTTCGTCCGGCGCGCAGATGTCTTCGGCGGCGTCCATCGCCATTCCGTCGATCATCGCGTGGAAATCCTCGCGCTTCAGGTCGAACGCGCGGATCTCGCGTTCGAGCGCGACCAGATGGCGCGGCGGCTGGCCGGCGAAGCATGCGTCGATGTCCGCGCGCCAGCGATCGAGGCCCGCGTTGCGCTCGGCGCGCGGCAGGTCGCTGTCGGCGATGTCGTCGACCGCGCGGCAGAACGCGTAGACCTGGAACATCGCGTCGCGCTGCACCGCCGGCAGGATGCGCATCGCCAAATAGAAAGAACTGCCCGATGTGACGGCAGCGGCGTCGGTTTCTTGTTCGTCCACGACGAGATTGGAAACGGCCAAGACGAGCTCCACGGAGACGCCCACGCGGGGCGATTGAAGAAGCCATGCCCGGCTGGGTTGGTCAGGGCGTCAAATGCGTGCGAGATATGCGAACGATCGACGCAGACAGGCACAAATTACCGGCCGGAAGCCGGAATTGGGCGAAAGTATAGCAATCTTTGAAGTTCGATGGCGGACCCGTGCCGCGCCCGGCGGGCCGCGCAAAGGCCGGCGGGAGCTGGTGCGGCCGGCCCCGGCGGGGAATGGCGTTGCGTCGCCCGTCAGCCGTAGACGATGTCGCGCTGCAGATCGAGCGCGATGAGCCCCATTTCGCGGGTCAGCTGCAGCACCAAACGGCGTTCGAGCCGCGACCCCATGAAGCTCGTCACGCAGCCGTCGGGCTCCGCCGTGAACTGGAAAGACGAGCCGCCGGTGCCGAACCACGCGCCCGGGACGTCGGGCGACTCGTGCCAGTCGAGCTCGTCGAACACGCGGGTGATTCCCGCGCGCACCACGTCGCTCGGGCCGATCGGCGGCGCGATCTCGCCGAGGTCGTCGAGGGAATAGGGACCGGGCTTGTCAGGCCGCCGGTAGAAGAGGTAATCGACGTTCATGGGGCGCCATCGGAAACAAAGCGTCAAATTAGCGCGCTTCGGCGCAAATTCAAATCAGATCGGAACGAAATGTGGCCTGTACGAGACAAAAGGGCTTCGTCCCGACAACCGGCGCGAGCACGCGCACCGTCCGCCCGCGCGTGCCCACCTCGACGCGCGCGGTTTCGGCCACCCGCCTTCGTCTAAGATGAACATCTTTCTCGAAAAAGACGGACACCATGGAGACGAACGTAACCGCCACCGCGCCATCCGACCATCCCGTTTTCGTGCTGGTGCACGGCGCGTGGCACGGTGCGTGGTGCTACGCGCACGTCGCGGCCGCGCTGGCGGCGCGCGGCTACCTGTCGATCGCGCGCGATCTGCCCGCACACGGCATCAACGCCCGCTTTCCCGCATCCTATCTCGAACGGCCGCTCGACAAGGATGCCTTCGGCGCCGAACCGTCGCCGGTCGCGAATACCACGCTCGACGATTACGCGACGCAGGTGATGCAGGCCGTCGACGACGCATACGCGCTGGGCCACGGCAAGGTCGTGCTGGTCGGCCACAGCATGGGCGGGCTCGCGATCACGGCCGCGGCGGAACGCGCGCCGGAGAAGATCGCGAAGATCGTCTATCTCGCCGCGTTCATGCCCGCGTCGGGCGTGCCGGGCCTCGACTACGTGCGCGCGCCCGAGAACAAGGGTGAAATGCTGGCGCCGCTGATGCTCGCGAGCCCGCGCGTCGCCGGCGCGCTGCGGATCGATCCGCGCAGCGGCGATGCCGCGTATCGCGCGCTGGCGAAGCGCGCGCTGTACGACGACGCGCCGCAAGCCGACTTCGAGGCGATGGCGAACCTGATGACCTGCGACGTGCCGGCCGCGCCGTTCGCGACCGCGATCCCGACAACCGCCGCGCGCTGGGGGGCGATCGACCGTCACTACATCAAGTGCCTGGAGGATCGCGTGATCCTCCCGGCGCTGCAGCAGCGCTTCATCGACGAAGCCGACGCGTTCGTGCCCGGCAACCCGACGCACGTGCACCAGCTCGACAGCAGTCATTCGCCGTTCGTGTCGCAGCCGGCCGTGCTGGCGGGCGTGCTCGCGGATATCGCGAAAAGCTGAACGACATGCATCGCCGGCGCCGCGCGGGAGCGGCGGCACGGCGACGCAATGGTCACGCAGCGCTGCTCACGCGTACGCGATCGACCGGTCGCGCCCGAGCCGCTTCGCGCGATAGAGCGCGGTGTCGGCCTCGTTGACGAGCACGTCGAACGCCGTCGCGCCCACCGTCGCGCACGCGCCGCCGACGCTCGCCGTCACCGGCACGCTCACACCTTCCGCGTCGACCGGCGTACTGCCGATCGCGTCGCGCACCTTGTCGGCCACCCGCATCGCCTCGTCGAGATTCGTGCACGGCAGCAGCAGCGCGAATTCCTCGCCGCCGAAGCGGCCGAACGTATCCTGGGAGCGCACGATCGACGCGACGCGGCGCGCCGTCTCGCGCAATACCGCATCGCCGGCCGCATGCCCGAACCGATCGTTGATCGTCTTGAAGTGGTCGAGGTCGAACAGCAGCATCGACAGGTCGCCGCCGTAGCGCTGCCAGCGCGCGAACTCGTCGCCGAGCCGCGCTTCGAAGAAGCGCCGGTTCGCGATGCCGGTGAGGCCGTCGCAATTCGCATGCTCGCGCAGCTTCGCGACCGCTTCCTCGCGCTCGCGCTGCATCACGCTCACGTGCGTGACGTCCGAGATCGTCACGCAGACGGCCTCGACTTCGCGGCCGCGCGTGAGCGGCATGAACGTGCAGTCCTGCTGCATGTAGTCGACGCCGCCGGTGATCGGCCGATCGTGCTCGAAGCGAAACAGGTAGGGCCGCTGCTCCCACGAGCTGAACGCGAAGCTGCCGAGCTGGAACACGCTCTCGAGCTTGCGTTCGAGCCACGCGCGCGGCAGCTCCGGAAAGCAGTCGAACAGGTTGCGGCCGATCACGTCGGCAGCCGGGATGCCGCTGTGGTCCTGCATGAAGCGATTCCACATCAGCACGGTCATCGAGCGGTCGAGCACGAACAGGCCGAAGCCCACCCGTTCGATCACGAGGTCGCTCAGCGACGCGGCGGTCGCGGTGGCGGTGGGGCGGGTAGTAGCGGTCATAGCGCGGACAGCAACGCGTCGAGCGAGTCGGCCATCAGCCGGATCGAATCCTCGGCCATCAGCATCACGAAATGTGCGCGGAACGCGTGATCCTCGAGCCCGAAATTCACTTCGAGCAGCAGCGCGACGTTCCATGCGAGCACGTTCGGCTGGAACACGTCGTCGAACGACACGTTCGCGCCGAGCAGCCCCGGCGGGAAGAACACGGGCTTGCGGCCGAGTTCGTCGAGGATCGACGAGACGCACGCGCTCATCAGCACGTTCGCGACATCGAACACGAGTTCGTCCTGCGTCGCCATGCCGGCATACACGCCGTCGCCGAACGTGCGGTCCATCAGCGACATGAGCCGCGCGACGCCCGCGCTGCGGCACAGCACGATCGCCTCGCCCTTGATGTCGGAGCGGAAGCCCTGGCGCACCGCCGTCACGTTCTCGCGGATGCCCGTCATCTCGCGCAGCGCGTCGCCCGCATCGGCGGCCTTCACGACGCGCACGCGCGGTACCGACAATTCGATGAAATGTCCGAGCAGCAGCGCGAGCCGTGCGGCGGCGCGTCCCATCGCGAGGTTGGCGATCTCCTGCAACGCGTCGCGTTGCTCCGCCGTGAACACCGATTCAGGCATACAACCCATACTCCTTGAGAATGGGCAGCAATGCCTCCGACGTCACGGGCTTGGCAACGAATGCGATCGCGCCCAACTCGCGCACGCGTGCTTGCGCCTGCGGCTGGATATCGGCGGATACCACGATCACGAACGTGTTCATATCTTCGTGGCGCAGTGTCTCCAGCACCTGATAGCCGTTCATGTCGGGCATCGTCAGGTCCAGAAACATCACGGAAGCTTTGCCGTCACGATAGAGCGCCAGCGCCTCGCGACCATTCGCCGCATACGCGACATCGACGTCCCAGTCTCCGGGCAGTGCCTTTGTCAGAAGTTTGCGAGCGAGCAAAGAGTCGTCGGCGATCACGATCGGCAAAGGCATGGCAGCGAAGCGGTATTCGGAATGGTCTCTCTCGCGTTAACGACCGCGCGGCGCGCTTCTTGAGGCGCCATGCAATCAAGCGCTGGCTGCCACCGTGCGGACGCGCGCGGGCGCCGCGGCACGACGCACGCGACACACCGCGCCGCAAACGCCGGCGCGGGCGCATATATCTGTCATAGGGAAAGCAAGGCGCGATTCTCTGAGTAAACCGGAGGCGGTGCAACTCGCCATATTCACCATTTCGAACAAAATCGATCCAATCGGCCGGCATTCCGGAAACAGCCGCGATCATTTTCGAGATAAGCACGCAAAATTTTTCTTTGTGTACGTTTGCGCTGCCGGATTCATAGCGTTTTCAAACTTTCGCCTTACCCCTGTCGGAATCATCAGGTTGCCCCGCTGCGCCGGGTACGGCGCGCGGGTGCAACTCGTTTATGATTGAACACCACAGCTTGACCCGCTCTCTTCAATGACGTCCGAACGTCCCGCCAACTCCCGCCCGCCCGCCTCCACGCCTGCCGACGACTGGCAGGATGGCGGCAGCTATTCGGCCGGCGCGCCCGAGCACGATTTCGCGGTGCGGCGCGTGACGCTGATCGTGCTGCTGGTCGCCGCGATCGTGCTGCCGTGCATCTACGTGTCGGTCATGGCGTACAACGACCTGAAGGCGCGCGAAGCCGCGGCGAGCGACGTGACGATGCGCACCGTGCGTGTCGCCGAGGAGCATGCGCTCAAGGTGTTCGACCTGACCGAGACGCTCGATGCGCGCATCGTCGACCTCGTGCAGGACATGGACGACGCCAGCGTGCGCCGCCAGGAATCCGACATCCACGAAGCGCTGAACACGATCGGCGGCGGCTATCCGCAGGTGGCCGCGGTGTCGATCTTCGGCGCGAGCGGCATGTTGCTCGCGAACAGCCTCTACTATCCGGCGCCCTATGCGTCGATCGCGAACCGCGACGACTTCGCCGGCATTCGCGACGGCAAGGTCATCGAACATATCTCGCGGCTGATGATGGGGCCGCTCAAGCTCGAGAACATCCCCGTGTTCAACACCGGCGTCGCGCGCCGTCATAGCGACGGTTCGTTCGCCGGGATGGTGTCGATCGCGCTGAAATCGTCGTACTTCAATTCGTTCTACCGCGAGCTTCTCGGCGGCGCGGCCACGCCGATGACGATGGCGCTCGCGCGCTCCGATGGCGCGGTGATCGCGTCGTATCCGCCGCCGCCGTCGCTCGCGCACACCGATCTCACGACCACGTTCGGCAACGAACGCAACGATCCACGCGCGGGCATCGTGCGCGTGCGCCACGACGGCGCCACCGAAATCGTCGCGTACCGCCAGGTCGGCAGCTACCCCGTGTACGTGACCTGCGCGTACCGCACGTCGGCGATCCGGCGCGAATGGTACGAACACTTGAGCGTGCTGGTCATCTCGATGTTCGCGCCGTCGATCGCGCTGTGGTCGGTGATCTGGCTGTCGCTGAAGCGGCTGAAGGCGGAAGAGGAGGCCTGGGATCGCTGGCAGGCGGAAGCGTCGATGCGGCGCTCGATCGAATCCGCGTACCGGCAGTCGCGCAAGATGCAGGCGCTCGGCAACCTGGTCGGCAGCGTCGCGCACGATTTCAACAACCTGCTGATGATCATCTCGAGCAACGTGCAGATCGCGCGGCGGCGCGGCGTCCAGCATCTCGACAAGGAATTCGGCGCGATCGAACGCGCGCTGAAGAACGGCCAGTCGCTCACGCGCCAGCTGCTCGGCGTCGCGCGCAAGCAGCCGCTGCACAACGAGACGATCGACATCGGCCAATGGGTTGGCACGTGCCGGGAACTGCTGAAGACGTCGCTCGGTTCGAAGTCGTCGCTGGTCGTCGCGATCGAGCCCGGTGTGTGGCCGATCCGCGTCGATGTCGCCGAGCTCGAACTCGCGGTGATCAATCTCGCCGTCAATGCGCGCGACGCGATGACGATCGGCGGCCGCTTCACGGTCGGCGCGCGCAACGTGACGCTGCGCCGCGAGGATGGCTTTCCGCTGACCGGCGACTTCGTGCAGATCTCGCTCGACGATACGGGCTCGGGCATGGCGCCCGAGGTGCTCGCGCGCGCGTTCGAGCCGCTGTTCACAACGAAGGCGCAGGGGATGGGAACGGGGCTCGGGCTGCCGCAGGTGTTCGCGTTCTGCGAGCGCTCGGGCGGCCTGGCGACGATCGACAGCGCGGTCGGCGCCGGGACGTCGGTGCGCCTCTACCTGCCGCGCGCACGCGTCGAAGACATCGTCGCGCGGCCGCCGGCCGTCGCGCACGACACGAGCGCGCTCGCGGGCCTGCACGTGCTGCTGGTCGAAGACAACAGCGAAGTCGCGGCCGGCACCGAAGCGCTGCTCACGCTGCTCGGGCACCGCGTCACCTATGCGCCCACCGCCGACGACGCGTTGCGCCTCATCGAGGGCGCGGCCGCGAACGACGCGTTCGATCTGGTCATCTCGGACATCCACATGCCGGGCCGCCTGAACGGCATCGATCTCGCCGAAGCGATCGACAAGCGGCCGGGGAAGCTGCCCGTGATCCTGGTCACCGGTTACGCGGAGGAACTCGACCGCACGCGCACCGTCAACGTGCGTGTGCTGTCGAAGCCGTTCGACATCGCGCTGCTCGACGAGATCCTGCTCGGCATCCGCGAAGCGCGCGATGCGCGGCACACCAACACCTGACCCGCGGCACGCGGGCCGGTGCCGGTACCGGCACCGGCACCGGCACCGGGAAGGATATGGCGATCAGGCGGACTTCAGCATGCGCACCCAGTCGACGTAGCGGTCGACGAAGCCCTGCAGGAACTTGCGGGTGTCCTCGCTGACGATCTGGCCTTGGTCGTCGATGCGCGCCGGGTCATGCTTGATGAACATTTCCGGCTGCGCGAGCGTCTTCACGTCGAGATACGCGAGCACGTTGCGCAGGTGCTGCTGCGCGAGCGCGGTGCCAGTCGCACCCGGCGACGTGCCGAGCACGGCGCCCGGCTTGCCGGACCACGAGTTGTGCCCCCACGGGCGCGAGCCCCAGTCGATCGCGTTCTTCAGCACGCCCGGAATCGAGCGGTTGTACTCGGGCGTGACGAACAGCAGCGCGTCGGCCGCTTCGATCGACGCCTTGAAGCGCTTCGCGACTTCCGGAAAATCCGCGTCGTAGTCCTGGCTGTACAGCGGCAGCTCGCCGATCTCGACGAATTCGAACGAGAAATCGGCGGGGGCGATCGAGATCACGGCGTGCGCGAGCGCGCGATTCCAGGAACCGCGACGCAAACTGCCGACGACGACTGCAACACGATAGGACATGGCTTTCTCCTTCCGGTGAGTGGGGAATCGGATCGATTGAATCGAAACAGGCGACAAAGGTCTGTTTATAGGCAAGCCAGCCCGCGAACCGTCCCACGGGGCAGACCGCCCGACTTTCCACAAGGTTTTCCACAGAAATTGTGGATAACTCGACCGTTATGGTCTGATGTTACAAACTGCTCGCATCGCGATTTCGTGCCCCGCGACGCAAGGTTCCGGCAAGCATAGCGCAGCGCGTCGGCCGGCTTCGTGAAATCGTGACGGAACATGCGTTGCAGCACGGCGTCGCGCCCAGTAAGCTGCTCGCAACGCGCCCGCCCGGTGGCGCACGCGATTGCTTCCGCTTCGTAAGGCTCCCGACCTGCCATGCCGTCCGCGTACGACGATCCTCCCTATCTCACGCAACTGCGGCGCGACCTGCTGCGCTTCGCGCGACTCCAGTTGCGCGATGCCGATGCGGCCGAGGATGCCGTGCAGGAAGCGCTGACCGCCGCGTGGTCGCACGCGGGCGAGTTCGCGGGACGATCCGCGCACAAGACCTGGGTGTTCGGGATCCTGCGCAACAAGCTGATCGACATCCTGCGCGCGCGGCAGCGAACGGTGAGCCTGTCCGCGCTCGATGCGGAGCTCGACGGCGAATCCGCGCTCGATCGCGAGCTGTTCAAGGAAAACGGCCACTGGGCCGCGCATACGAAGCCGCGGCCGTGGCCGCGCCCCGAGACGCTATTGCAGCAACAGCAGTTCTGGATGCTGTTCCAAGTCTGTCTCGATCATTTGCCGGAACACATCGGGCGCGTGTTCATGATGCGCGAATTCCTCGATGTCGAGATCAACGATATCTGCACCGAACTGACGTTGACGACGAACCATTGCAGCGTGCTGCTGTATCGGGCGCGCACGCGCCTGCGCACCTGCCTCAGCGAAAAAGGACTGACGACCGAAGATGCTGCCGGGGAAATGTAGGGACGTGACGCGACTGCTGTCGGATGCGCTCGACCGGTCATTGACGCTGCATGAGCGTCTGCAGGTGCGCGTGCATCTGCCGGCTTGCAGCGGATGCCGCGCGTATCGCGGGCAGATCGCGCTGCTGCGGACGGCGGCACATGCGGCGGCGGGGCGGGGTGCCCATGGGGTGGGCGATGATCGGGATGCGGCGTCGTCGGGAGATGGTCGAGGCTGAGTCGGCTGAGTCGGCTGAGTCGGCTGAGTCGGCTGAGTCGGCTGAGTCGGCTGAGTCGGCTGAGTCGGCTGAGTCGATGTCTGTGTCGTTCCGCGGTCATGCGTTGCGGCGGCTGGCGGGGAGGTCCTTGGCGACGTCGATGGGTTAACGCTGGAGGTCGCTCGCGGTCATCGAGTGCGGCACCGCGTGGGGGCGATGCGCTAGAGGTCGGCGGCAGTGGCAGTGTGTGAATTTGGCGAGTCGATCCGGCGCGCTCGGTGATTGTCGCTGCGAGCCGCGGCACACGAATTCAGTCGATCAATCCGGCACGCTCGTGCCGGACTGACACAATAAGAAAAATACGCCGAACAACAATTACTCGAACAGCACACGCACCGACTCGGGCGGCCGGCCGATGGCTGCCTTGCCTCGATACACGACGATCGGACGCTGCAGCAGAATCGGATGGGCGGCAATCGCTTCGTACGCCTCCGCATCGATCAGACTCCCGCGGGCCAGATCCAGCGTCTTGTACGGCTCCTCGCCATCGCGAAGCACGTCGCGCACCGGGCAAGCCAGCTGACGATGCAGCGTTTCCAGTTCCTCGACCGTCGGCGGCGTCTTCAGATATTCGACGACATTCACCGGCGTGCCGGTGGTATTCAGCGCCTCGACCAGCGCGAGCGTCTCGCGGGACTTCGAGCAGCGGGGGTTGTGATAGATCGTGATCATCATTCAGGCCAGCATGGGAGAGGCCCATATTGTAGCCAGTCTGGTTGCGGGTGTTTCGGGGGGGTGTCGGCGCGCGTGAAGAAGGGGGAATTGAATGCTCGGGTGATGTGCAGCACGTCGGTAGTGCCGCGGAGCCCGTGAGCCGTGAGCCGTGAGCCGTGAGCCGTGAGCCGTGAGCCGTGAGCCGTGAGCCGTGAGCCGTGAGCCGTGAGCCGTGAGCCCGTGAGCCCGTGAGCCCTGAGCCCTGAGCCCTGAGCCCTGAGCCCTGAGCCCTGAGCCCTGAGCCCTGAGCCCTGAGCCCTGAGCCC
>NZ_JAWRYD010000315.1:0-266 GCF_046534765.1 Burkholderia sp. SIMBA_062 | reverse complement strand
CCCCTACCGCGTTGGCCAGCTGTTTCTTCGAATCGCTGTCCACCTGCGATACAACGTTGGCCGACAGCGAAGTTTGCTTGACCGTTACCGACCAGGCACTCATCTCGGTCTGCATGGTGCTGATGAACGTCAGCACCGAAGCCCAGGACAGTGCCTGTGCAGGCAGTGCCGTAGCGCCAAGGCCAAGACCAACGGCCAGAACAGCCGCGACTTTCTTCATTGCCTGCCCCTCTTAGTTGAACAGGCCGGCAGCCGAGCTGGAGGAC
>NZ_JAWRYD010000314.1:0-267 GCF_046534765.1 Burkholderia sp. SIMBA_062 | reverse complement strand
AGAAACGCGCGATGCGCAAGCGGGCGGCGCGGAAGGCGCGTTAGGGGTGCTGGAGGTGTCGGCTGCGTCGAGCATGATGTACGTAACGCAAGACTCGATCGCTCGGTCAGCGGGAGATCGGGTCCGGGATTGCCTGGTCGTCACTTCGTCACGGGCCGCGATCGACCCGGCGCCGCCGTTCGACTCGAGCGCAAGCGATCACTCGAAGGCTGCTAAAAACCGGATCGCGCGATGCCTGATTCTGCCTCGGACAGGGAACGCCACTCC
>NZ_JAWRYD010000111.1:0-515 GCF_046534765.1 Burkholderia sp. SIMBA_062 | reverse complement strand
ACAGGTTATCCACGCGCCTGCGTGAATCGCTCGCCGAACAGGATAGCAAACTGGTTCATCGCTGATTTCCAGTCGAACGCGGCCCGCACAGTCTTGGCCAGCACGTTGCGCAGCGCCAGCCAGAGCAGCTTGATCGCCGCCTCGTCATTGGGGAAATGGCCGCGCGTCTTGATGATCTTGCGCAGTTGCATGTTCAGACTTTCAATGGCATTCGTTGTATACACAACCCGTCGGATCTCTGGCGGAAACACGAAGAACGGTATGACGTGCTCCCACGCGTGTTGCCATGACTGCACGATCGTCGGGTACTTCGCGCCCCAAGGTCCGTCGGCGAAGTCCTGTAACGCCTGCCTTGCCGCCTCTTCGCTAGCGGCTGCGTAGATCGGGCGCAGGGCTGCGGCGAGCGCCTTACGGTCCTTGTAGCTGGCGTACTCCAGACTGTTGCGGATCAGATGCACGATGCAGGTCTGAACGGTTGTCCGCGGATAGGCTGCACTGATGGCCTCGGTCAGCCC
>NZ_JAWRYD010000313.1:0-267 GCF_046534765.1 Burkholderia sp. SIMBA_062 | reverse complement strand
CGGCCGTCAATTCGCTGACGCAACGCTTGACGGACCCCGAACAGACAGGCGCGTCCACGCCCGATGCGACGGCGGATGAAAGCGCGGCGAGTCCGGACGCCAATACCGCCAATACCGCCGATTCCGCCAATACCGCCTCCGCCGCATCGATGCGCACGCCGCCCATGCTCGCTCCGCCTACCCGCTATGACGGGCCGCTTCTCTGGCTCGGACTGGCTTTCGTGAATCTGCTGCTGGGCGTGATCGGCAGTCGCATCGACACCAACC
>NZ_JAWRYD010000312.1:0-267 GCF_046534765.1 Burkholderia sp. SIMBA_062 | reverse complement strand
CGAAGGAGCACGTGCGTTGCGTACACGTGGAGGGTTCGGGCTGCTACGGGCACAACGGCGCGGACGACGTGGCCGCCCATGCGGCGTTGATCGCGGCGGCCATGCCGGGCCCGCCGGTTCGCGTGCAATGGATGCGCGAGCAGGAACATACCTGGGACCATTACCCCCCCGCCATGGTGACGGAGGTGAAAGCCGCCATCGACGCGAACGGCCGCATCGTCGACTGGAACTACGCACTGTGGAGCAGCTCGCACAACGAGCGCATCG
>NZ_JAWRYD010000311.1:0-267 GCF_046534765.1 Burkholderia sp. SIMBA_062 | reverse complement strand
GGGATTTACGGCATTCAGGCAATTGCGCAAGCATGTGCTCGGTGAAGGCGATTCGCGTATTCAGAATCGACTCCAGATCGCGCGCCACCGTCGCTTTCAGTTCGTCCAGCGACAATTGCCGCATCGCGGCAGGTGCCGGCGAATGCGGTTCGTCGTCGAACAGCTTGTCGAAGAAACTGGGCTCGAAACGTTTCATCAAACCATCCGGCGTCGCATGCAATGAAAACCGGGCGGCGCGCCCTGCGCCCCACCCGGTTCAACGACACC
>NZ_JAWRYD010000310.1:0-267 GCF_046534765.1 Burkholderia sp. SIMBA_062 | reverse complement strand
GACGCGTGGAACGCGTTCCAGAACGCGCGCAGTACGATTGCGAGTCTGCCTGGTCAATTCGTCGATCTGGTCAAGGCGAACAACGGTCAGACGCCGCCGAGCGATCCGAACAAGCAGATCTCGGATGCGAGCGGCGGTAACAATACGCCGCCGACAGCGGGGGCGGTGGTGACGCCGTTACCGTGTCCTGCGGGGCCGGGCGCGTGTGGGATGGCGGTGACGCCAGTGGTAACGCCGGGTGCGCCGATTCTTGCGAGTGGTGGGGGC
>NZ_JAWRYD010000309.1:0-267 GCF_046534765.1 Burkholderia sp. SIMBA_062 | reverse complement strand
ATGCCGCAGAGCATCGCCGAAACGGTCCAGATGAACAGCTTGTAGCCGAGCGGGCTGTAGCCGAGGAACATCAGGCGCGTTTCGCCGTCGCGCATGCGGTGACCACGCGTCCGAGCTTCGAGGTGACGATCGCGCGCGCCGCGAGAAACGCGAGCACGAGCGTGGCGAAGGTCAGCAGGAACAGCACCGTGCGCGTGCCCGGATGCGTGATCGGCATGCCGGCGATGCGCTTGAAATCGGTGAAGCCGTTATTGCCGCCGAAGCCGG
>NZ_JAWRYD010000110.1:0-520 GCF_046534765.1 Burkholderia sp. SIMBA_062 | reverse complement strand
GTTACATATTCGGGTAATTCGGTCCGCCGCCGCCTTCCGGCGTGACCCACACGATGTTCTGCGTCGGGTCCTTGATGTCGCAGGTCTTGCAGTGCACGCAGTTCTGCGCGTTGATCACGAGCCGATCGCTGCCGTCGTCGTGCTTCACGAACTCGTACACCGCCGCCGGGCAGAAGCGGGCCTCCGGCCCCGCGTACGTGCGCAGGTTCACGTTCACCGGCACGTTCGCATCCTTCAGCGTCAGGTGCGCCGGCTGGTTTTCCTCATGGTTCGTGTTGGAGATGAACACCGACGACAGCCGATCGAACGTCAGCTTGCCGTCCGGCTTCGGATACTCGATCGGCGTGCATTGCGACGCCGGCTTCAGCATCTCGTGGTCCGCATGCTTGTGATGCAGCGTCCACGGCACATTGCCGCCCATCACCTTCTGCTCGAGCCCGACCATCAGCGTGCCGAGGTACAGCCCCTTGGCCATCCACTGCTTGAAGTTGCGCGCGCGGTACAGCTCCGTGTACAGCCA
>NZ_JAWRYD010000308.1:0-267 GCF_046534765.1 Burkholderia sp. SIMBA_062 | reverse complement strand
GTATTGGGTGTGTCGGCGGCCGGCGCTGCGGTCTCGATCTACCTTTCTTCGACCAGGAAGACGCGGATGAATCCGGTCGATTCTCTGCCGCAGCAGTCCGTCTCGGGAAACATATAGATCACGCGAACGGAAGTCCAGATTTAGGGCGATAGACATGCTTAGTCTGTATATTTCGTATAACTACTCATATGCGATGTGCAATGAAAAGTCTAAAAAATGGCTGGCTAACCTGTGCCTGTCGATCTTTTTGGTAGTTCCGGCTGTTTC
>NZ_JAWRYD010000307.1:0-267 GCF_046534765.1 Burkholderia sp. SIMBA_062 | reverse complement strand
AAGGCCTTCATGAGCTTCTATTCCATTCCGGATGTGATCCTTACCCAGCAAGACCGGCTGACGCTGCCCTATGCGTATCTATCCGGCCCGGACGGCACGTTGCTGCGCTATCAGGTCAGCCATTCGGAGGAGGAGGCGCAGTATGCGCGGTGGTTGTCCGAGAGCGGCCCGTGGGACTCGCCGCATGCCCATGACGGCAGCCTCGAAGGGGTGTTCAAAAAACTCGCCGCGGTCGGCACCCTGCGATTTCTGCTTTCCAGCCCCAAC
>NZ_JAWRYD010000306.1:0-268 GCF_046534765.1 Burkholderia sp. SIMBA_062 | reverse complement strand
ATACCATGAAAAAAATAAGTTTAACAATTCTTCTTTCCTTACTAAGTATAATGACCTTCGCACAATCATTAAAAGTCATTATTAAACAGGACGGAAAAGTCATTGAGCCTGTAAACAATATTTATGAACTGAAAAAATCTACTTTCCAATTCGAATTTGCGTCCACAGACCTGGAGGGGTTTCTAATTGGAGCAACTCAAGATAAAAGCATTTATACAGCAGCTGTAGGTCTTTACAATCCGGAAGTTTAATGGTTTCAGAATACGGG
>NZ_JAWRYD010000305.1:0-268 GCF_046534765.1 Burkholderia sp. SIMBA_062 | reverse complement strand
CCCCGATTCGCGCGGCCGCCGGCAGCACCCGCTTTCACACGCCCCTTCGCCGCAGCCGTCTCCGTCGTGCCCGTCACCTCGTCGTGCTGCGCGCGCACGATCTCGATCAGCCGCCGCGCGGCGGGCGACAGATAGTCGTCGTTGCGATGCACGACGCCGAACTCGCGCGTCATCGTCGTGACCGGATTCGGCAGTTCGACGAGCGCGGGCGTGAAGCGGCCCGCCTCCAGATTGCGCCGCGAAATAAAGCTCAGCAGGCCGGTTTCGG
>NZ_JAWRYD010000304.1:0-268 GCF_046534765.1 Burkholderia sp. SIMBA_062 | reverse complement strand
CCAGCGATTCCGGTTCGTGCGCCAATTGGTATGCCCGTGACTTGAAGATCCGTCGCGGTATGCAGTGCTCATTGTCCGGTGGCCTGGCCTCCATGGGCGCGGCCGTGCCTTATGCGATTGCCGCCAAGTTCGCCCACCCGCAGAACCCCGTGATTGCACTGGTCGGGGATGGTGCGATGCAGATGAACAATATGGCTGAGCTGATCACGGTCGCCAAATACTGGCGTCAGTGGCAGAGCCCGACATGGATCTGCGCGGTGTTCAACAA
>NZ_JAWRYD010000303.1:0-268 GCF_046534765.1 Burkholderia sp. SIMBA_062 | reverse complement strand
GATGCAGAAACACGTGAACCCTTCCAAGATCATCCCGCATAAATTCCAGGGTTGCACCCTGTTCCGCAAGCAATCTCACTGTCCGGCGCATGGAACTGTCAAGAACCCTGGCCGAATCGTAGGGACGGGCGCCAAAGAAAACTTCGAACTGCCGTGCGTTCTGTCCGCCGGATCTGCCGCCCGGCGTGATGCAAAAGGAATAGATCTGGTCGAACCGTTGAGCCTCAGGGTTGTGGTCGCAGAGCACCCTGAATTTATGCTTGGCGAA
>NZ_JAWRYD010000109.1:0-523 GCF_046534765.1 Burkholderia sp. SIMBA_062 | reverse complement strand
GGTTCTATTGAATCACGAAAAAACCACGTAAATCTTATTCTTACCTGGATTAAGTTCTTCAACAGTCCGGAGTATGCAAACCAGAAGTTGGTAATTGCTGGTAAATGGTTATGGGATACTGAAGAGTTAGCTAAACAGCTCACCTATTCTGGCCATGTCTATGGCAGTGTTATCGTTTTGCATGACGCCTCGGATGCTGAGATCGCCGAACTGTATAAGAATTGCCGATTCACTGTATTCCCTTCACATTATGAGGGTTGGGGCCTGCCACTAGGTGAATCGCTGTCACTTGGCAAACCTTGCCTGCACTTTGATACCTCTTCTCTTAAAGAAGCTGGATATGGTATGACTGTTGCTGTTGAATATCCGAATTATAAAGAATATTACAATGAATTTAAAAAACTTATGATTGATGATGAATATTATCAGCAGAGATTAAATATCATTGAAGAGAATAAACATAAGTTAAGAAGCTGGCAGGATTTCTCATTGGACATTAAACATGTTTTTAGCGATGAGGAAA
>NZ_JAWRYD010000302.1:0-268 GCF_046534765.1 Burkholderia sp. SIMBA_062 | reverse complement strand
GCTGACTCTCGCGCATCAGCAGCAAGGCAGCTGGTTGCATGCCAATGGCGTGGCACTCAAGCAGGCCATGCAGCAGGTCCATGCTGATGTGCAGGCCACCAGTCAGCGTTTCAGCGATGGCCCCGAAGGCAACAGCGGGGCGCACGCTCACCTCAAGCACGGCTATGGATTGCAGGCGCAGCATGTGGTGCTCACCGCGGGGCAGCACGGCATGGGGCATGGCCACTTTGATCAGCTGGGCATGACGTATTTCGCGCGCGGCAAGGAA
>NZ_JAWRYD010000301.1:0-268 GCF_046534765.1 Burkholderia sp. SIMBA_062 | reverse complement strand
AGGGATCGGCAGCGCAACCAAGCCGTCAGCCGGTGTCACGATATCCGCTGGATATCGCGCCGCCTGGTCCGCTTCGTCAGGAATAGGTAAGAGCAGTGTAAGTACCAGATCGCCACCAATACGCTCCACCGGTGAAACGATCCATTCGGTCCCAGTAGCGGCGGCAGGCAGCGTGGCGCCTTCTGGCAGCTGGGTGAAGTCCAGCGTCAAGCCATTGATTGTCAGGCTGTCGCCCTGCTTGTAGACGGTTAGCGCCTGCCCCAGGAAG
>NZ_JAWRYD010000012.1:0-229989 GCF_046534765.1 Burkholderia sp. SIMBA_062 | reverse complement strand
GAAGCCGGTGTCACGCTGTCGTTCATTCGGCCTGGCAAGCCGGTGGAGAATGCCTATATCGAGAGCTTCAACGGGCGGTTCCGAGATGAATGTCTGAACGAGCACTGGTTCGTCTCAATGCGCCACGCCAAGCGGCTGATTGAGGAATGGCGTATCGAGTACAACACCGAGCGACCTCATAGCTCGCTCGGCTATCTGACGCCTGCGCAGTTCGCCCGGGCGCACGACGCAAAGCAGCAGTTTTTAACCTCGGACTCTAACTGCAGTTCGGACTAAAACCGGGGGCAGGTCACTCGCTGCTATTTCATCAGCATCACAACTACAGACAAGACGCGTCGAAAGCGGCGTCATGAGGTTGCGTAAACCGCCTGCGCCGATTTGATAGCCGGCGATGCGCTAAAATCCAGCGCAGACAGGCTGCGGTCAAACTCCGCGTGTCGAATGAAAGAAATCGAGAGGGCTCATGGTCAAGGCTATCCTAGGCATTGTGATGGGGATCGGTTTTCTCATAATCGCGGCCTTCGTCGCGTGGTCGACTCACGAATTTCTCCAAACGGCGATTGCCGTGCCCGGAGAAGTTGTCAGCCTGAATGCAGGCGGGAGCCATCCCCAAGTCGAATTTGTCACCAAAGCAGGCCAGCGCGTCTCCTATCCGCAGGGAGGGATGATCTACGGTATGAAAGTCGGCGATAAGGTGACCGTGCTGTATCAGGAGGACGCGCCTCTGCGATCCGCCACGATCGATCGATTCGGCGCAGTTTGGAATTGGACGTTGATGGCACTGATCTTCGGCGTCGGCTTCATTCTCTTCTCGCTGATGAACCTGCCATCCAGAAAATAAACGACTTGAGAGGGCCACGTGTCAATTTTCAGGCATAGCGACTGGACATACAAAACTGGCGCAACAGGTGGGGTCAGTCTCGAACTTGCCGTTGCTTCCGGTGGCACAATCGTCTTGGCGGATCCTAGCGGCCAACTGTTCGATTTCTACTACGGCGGCATTGGGATCGGATATGGCGTTGGGCTTCGAATCCCGAAGATCAAGTTGCCACGATTCTCAATCCCCGAGATCAAGATCCCCAAGATTGCTGGACATGAGGTCGGCGGAGCCGGTTCTCTCAAGTCCTTTGACAGCGCCGGCTTGATATATATGGCGCCAGCGTTTGATGGCAAGGAACTCTCCAAGTCCGATTTTCAGGGCGCCACGGTCTATCTCGACGGAGGCGTCGGCGTCGGATACGGCAAAGCAGGCACGGCCATGCTTCTCGGCATCAATCCCGCACAGCTTGCGCTCGGGCTATCAAGCCCCGCAATGATGTGGTTAGCAGAGAACGCAATTGCTCACGCGCGGGCCGCCCTGGTGATGGGCGGGACGACTGTGGGCCTCATAGCTGGAGGGGGCGCAGGCATTTTGGTCGGTTATCTGCATTAACTAGATCAGCGGCCGTGTTCCGATTCGCGCCGGACAGCGTTGAAGTTCGCGCCCCGTCTGCGAGGAGCAAATAATCAGCTCGATGTAGCTGTTCATCGCAGCATACGGGGCAAACAACCTGTCCAACGTTCGCGCGAACAAGTGCAACGTGACGTCGCGCAACGCTGCTTCATCGAGAGAGACGACAATCTCGACACCGCGGACGAACGACGGGAACGCGCCATCGGGTGACATCCATCTGATCGCAGGGCGATGGTCCAGGTCGGTGATCGCATCAATGCTCCGTTGCGCGATGATGTTCGCACGCGGCGCGTGCAGTCTTAGAAAGTCTTTAAATGCCTTCAGCCCCGTTTGCGTCAGATCGAACGGGTGCAACGACATGCCCGCAAGGATCCGCCACAATGCGTCGTGGCCGCGCGGCAGAGTGCTCGGCAAGGTCGGGCGCGTAAGCAATCTAATGGGGCACGCTAACGCCGCGCCCTCGTGCAGCAGGTCGCTGTCTCGTGCACCGATCGGCAACCGGGCGGGCAAATCTCCATTGGTAGCCGTGACGTCGACGTCGACTTGCGGATGTTTCAGTTGCGCAGAATGGCCCTCCAGTCCGACGAGTGATAGCAGCAGTGGCGCGCGCGTTGTTCCAGTTGCTGTGTACAGATCGCGAAACGCAGCCCAGTATGCAATCGCGGGATCAGGGGCGCGAGCATGGCTGAACGCCCGGTAAGGCAATACGTTCGTACGTACGTGGCGACTGGTCGATGGCGAGCCCCTCTCTTGTTCAGCCTGCAAGCGATCGCCTAAATGAACGGCATCGATCGAGTACACGTCGAGCGGGGAGCCGGTTTCCAGCGGCTCCGGTGTGACGGGGTACGCCCTATCAGCGCTTGTCAACTGGATCGGAATCGCATCTCGCTTGAACAGATTGACCACCGGTGTGCAGTACAAGCGAAAGGATGAGGCATCGAGTTCAGTCAGTACCTGTGCTGCGGCGGATTCGGCTGATGTGTCGAGGATCGCGAGATGCAACGTCAGTCGCTTTGCCGCTGGCGTGCGTGCGGCCCGCCGCATTCGTCCTAGATCGATGTCAACAAAGTCGAATTTTTCGGGGAACGCAAACGACTCGATGAGCGTTTGGTATGCATCGGATGTAGTGGTCAATTCTTTCGGCAATAGGCATTCATTCTCGTCAAAACCCACCGATTCGATCGGTATCCTAGATAATGCCGTCCACCGACCGCTCTGATCGACCTCAACAAATGCGGCGCCAGCACGTAGCAGCAAAGCATCGGTGAGCGCAGCGATGCGTGGCCGATCGCCAGACAGGTGAACGCGAACTGTACCGGACGGGATTGCCTCATCGAATATCCCAGTCGGTGTCGCACTGGCGAATTCGATCGAAAGTATGCCAGTGACATTCGACGGGAGTCGGACGGCCGCTGGGACGAGCGTAGCCGGAGCATAGCGCACCGAGTGAACTCGCAACGGGGACAACGTGACGTCATAGATAGTTTGAAACCGGTACGGCGCCGCGTTAGCATCGAGCAGCGTGCCACGTGGCATCGTGAACGGCGTTGTCAACTGACCGAAGAGATCCGACGGATCAAACTGCGCGATGGCGCACGAAGGCACGGTGCGAAGATACTGTGGATACAGCACCTCCAACAGCGATTCAGTGAATTCCGGATAGGCGTCCTCGAGCTTTGCATCGACACGCGCGGCCAGCAATGCAAACGTCTGGATCATCCGGTCGACATGCAGATCGCCCTGCCCGTTTGCAATCCCGAGTCGGGCGCCGATCTTCGGATAGCGTCGTGCAAATTCCGTAACGCCACGGAGCAGTAAACCGACCTCGTATTCGTAGTGGGGCAACAGGTTATCCATTCACCTTCCCTACAACTCCGTCCCCATATATGAGGTACAAGAAACGCAAAACTTGATCTTTTCGGCGGCTAGCAGTTTAAAATCCACCGACGAATAATATCCTGCCATTCCGATGCGGGGTTCTGAGGGCGCCATGCAACTGTCAGATATTCCAAGTTTTTTTGGGCTACAGAGCAATCGGCTGTTCACCATCCAGACGCCTATGAAGGGCCGATCTGACTTGGTGCTTGTCGATTTCCACGGTACCGAAGGCTTATCTCAAAACTTCGAGTTCCACGTTCGGCTCGCCTCTCAAGACTCGAACATTGAACTGAAGAAGTTGATCGGTCAGCCTGTGACGATTACGTTACAGCTTACCGATGCGCTGGCGAGCTCGGAAGAACGGTATTTCAACGGCTACGTAGCCAACTTCACCCACCTCGACCACGACGGTAGCTTCACCGTCTACAGCGCGACCCTCGTGCCATGGCTTTGGATGCTCTCGCGCAGTCGCGACATCCGGATTTTTCAGGAAGAGAATACCGAAGCAATTCTTTCAAAAGTCTTTCGAGACTATGGAAAGATTGCGTCGTTCGAGTTCCGGTTGTCTAAGGCGACGAAGAATCGCAGCTACTGCACGCAGTACCGTGAAACCGACTTGGAATTTGTCGAGCGCCTCATGCAAGAAGATGGCCTGTTCTTCTTCTTCGAGCACGCGAAAGACGGTCACAAACTAGTCATCTCGGACAACTCGATTAGCGCGAAGCCGATTAGCGGCCGCAGTCCGATGCTGCAATACACAAAAGGCGAGGCGCTCGACAATCTGGCGGTCGTTACGTCGTTCCAGGCGAGCCGGCAACTGGAATCCAACAGTGTCGGGCTGAAGACGTTTGATTACAAAGCACCGCACGCCCGTCGGTTTGTTTCGGGCGGAACCGAAGTCAACCAAGGTGAAGTACCGTCGTACGAAGTCTACGACTACCTGGGCGAACATGGGTTTGCGGACAGCGATCGCGGAGAAGCGTTGACGCGCTTCAGAACGCAGGCGCTTGCGGCACACAGCAAAGTCTTCATCGGAACGAGCACGAGCCGGCGGCTGACGCCATGCCAATACTTCGAACTCGACGATCACTACGACCACAGCAATGCCAAACAGGAGGATCGACAGTTTCTGCTGACGACGATCACCCACAGCGGAACGAACAACTATCAGGCCGGAGATGGCGCAGCGAACTACCAGTGCAGTTTCACCTGCATCCGCAAGAAGATTCCGTATCGGCCGGCGTTCACGATCGAGCGCCCATCGATCATCGGTCCGCAAACGGCCGTCGTCGTCGGTCCCGAAGGGGAAGAAATTTACACGGACAACCTGGGCCGCGTGAAGGTGCAATTCCATTGGGATCGGCTGGGCAAGCGCGATCAAGGCAGTTCATGCTGGGTACGCGTCGGGCAACCGTGGGCCGGTCGCGGATTTGGGATGATCCAGATCCCGCGGATAGGTGACGAGGTAGTCGTAATTTTCCTCGACGGTAATCCGGATAGACCCCTGATCATCTCGAGCGTCTATAACTCCGCCAACCTGCCTCCATGGGGATTGCCTGCGAATGCTACGCAGAGCGGGATTCTCACGCGCTCGACCAAAACAGGCAACGTCAACACGGCCAACGCCATTCGCTTCGAGGACAAGAAGGGTTCGGAGGAAGTCTGGTTGCACGCTGAGAAAGATCAGCGCCTCGAGGTCGAACACGACGAGTCGCATTGGGTTGGAAACGATCGAAAGAAGAACATCGATCACGATGAGACGGTGCATGTCGGCCATGACCGAACCGAGACGGTCGACAACAATGAGACCATCACGATCGGCGTGGATCGTACCGAACGCGTTGGCAGCAACGAGACACTGACGGTCGGCGGCAACCGGAACGAAACGATCGAGGGTTGGCAAAATCTCCTGATCGCACTTGCTTCGGCCGAGACGATCGGATTGGCCAAGGCGCTGACAATCGGCGCCGGTTATACCGTCACGGTTGCCGGAGCGATGAACACGGCAGTAGGTCTCGCTCAGGCAGAAGAAGTCGGTCTGTCGAAAAATACGGTTGTCGGCAAGACCTGGTCGATCAGCGCCGGGGATCGGCTCGAAATCAAGGTTGGCAAGGCGCGCATCACGCTCGAGAGCAACGGGAACATCTCGATCAGCGGGGCCACACTTTCCATCGATGGTTCGGGCCCGGTGAGAATCAGCGGAAATAACGTCGATATCAATTCATAGGGGGCCGAGATGGGAGTCGCAGAACATATTGCCGCACTGAGTGTTGCACCGCCGACCCAACGGACGGCTGAGCTGGTTCTCGGAACCATAGCCAAGGTCGATTCGAATCATGGTGTCTGGGTCGACTACCCCGATAACCCGTACCAAGCGCCGCTTGCCGCGATTTGCGCCACGAGTGTCGTTGCGGCAGACGTCGGGCGCGAAGTGGTATTGGCATTCGTGCAGGGTGACCCGGCGCAACCTATCCTCATGGGCCTTCTGCGCCGGCACGGAACAAGAAATCAAGCCGCGGCTGGGGCCCTCGTTCACGCCATCACGCCGGCTATCTCTGCGACCACGGAAGCATCGCACGTATGCGTTGAAGCGGCCGAAGCGATGACGCTGAAGTGCGGCCAGGCAAGTCTCACGTTGAACAAGGACGGACGCGTCATCGTTCGCGGGACGAATGTAGCGACCTATGCTGAAGGTACGCTCCGGTTGCGTGGATCGGTTGTCGAGCTGAACTGAAATCGACATGTTGCAACTGCAAAATGTGACGCCGTTCGCTGCTGAACGAGCAGTGCAGTTCGACCGACATGGTGGGCACCTGTGGGTCGTGGTTGTCAAGGCAACGTATGATCTGCACGCTGACGGTACGCTGTCGCTATCGAAGCAGCAAGAGCCAGTGAAAACGCATCCGGAGTATTTCGGAGAGCCGGGGCACTCGACCCTGAGGCGAGACGCCGAAATCGTGTTCGCGCATCCGGGGAGCGCCATCATGGTCAACGGTTCGGCATACGCACCCGAAGATGAACCGTTGCGTGAGCTCGATGTCGGCATTTCGATCGGATCGATACATCGAGTCATCAGGGTGTTCGGCTCGCGTCGTTGGGATTCTGGGTTATTCGGACTGCGTATGACGGATCCTGAATTGTTTTCACGCTGGCCGTTACGGTACGAATTCGCCTACGGCGGAACGAGTTCGCGGCAAAAGGACGGATTCTCCGACAATCCGCTGGGCATGGGATTCTTTGTGGACCGGGACGACGCGCGCGACGGCAAGCTGCCCCATATCGAGGATCCGCGCCATCTGATCAAATCGTGGAAAGATCGACCTGCGCCGGCCGGGATGAATGCGATACCGCCGCTGTGGCCGGCGCGTGCACGCTTCAGCGGTACAACTGATGAACAGTGGATCACGACGCGCGCACCGCTGGTTCCGGACGATTTCGATGTCGCATTCTTCAACTCGGCCTCGCCGGGCATGGCGACCGTAGTTCCGTTGAGAGGCGGCGAACGTGTCGTGCTTGCCCACCTGACGCCGTCGGCGGAAATGACATTTCGGCTGCCTCGCGTGCATTTCAACCTGTTGACGACAATAGGCGGCCGGACGATTCGTCAACACGCACAACTGGATCGCGTGATAGTCGAGCCGGACGACAGTCGATTGGTGATGGTGTGGCGCAGCGTCCTGGCATGCGGGCGTGATGCTCGTCGTGTACAGGTCACGTATGTCGATACCAAGCGGGATCTGCATACCGGGAGGTTCTATGGGGTTTGATAGCCCGATCGTGGTGAGCGGATTCGGTGCGTGTACGTCGGTGGGCTTGTCCGCTGCCGAATCTTGCAACGCCGTACTGTCGAGCGTGTCGCGCATCGCGCGACACAAACGCTACCCGTATGCCCGCAGGGGCGGCGCCATTGCGCTCGCGAAGCTCGATTGTCTGAGTGAGGATGCGGCCTGTGTTTCGCGAATGACGGAGCTGGCTCGCCGGGCGCTGGACGATTTATTGGCCCGTCATGGGCACATTCTGGACGCATCGGCCGGGATGCCGGCAAGGCCCATTCCGGTGCTGCTTTCGCTCCCGCCCGAGCGTCCCGGTTTGCCGCACGCGGATATCGCGTCCGTCGCTGGGGAAATCTGCAAATCGATACCGCAATTTTCACGTAGCGGGAGTCGATTTTTTTGCAGCGGTCATACAGGTTTTATCGCGGGTCTGGCCAGGTCGGTCGACATCTTGAAGGCTGGAGAGGCGGATTTTTGCATCATTGGCGGGGTCGACTCGCCGCTCGATATGAATTATCTGCACTGGCTCGACGATACCGACCGACTCAAGCACCAGGACAATCCGTTCGGCATGGTTCCAGGTGAGGGGGCGGCTTTTGCTCTTCTGCGCGCGGACGTGGGGCGAGCGTCAGTGGAGAACACGACGCGTGTCGTATTGCGCGCCGTTGGTCTCGCTACGGAAACCATGCCGTGGTATGCCGATCAGGCGTCGCGCGGCGACGGACTGACGGCCGCAATCTCGCAGTGCTTGTCAACCGACATCCAGGTGGACAATTGCTATGGCGATTTGACTGGCGAGACCTGGCGCAGTGCCGAATGGGATTTCGCGTTTCTGCGTAACGGCCGCCAGTTTGCGCACCCGCTCGATATCAGCCACCCGGCGGAGATTTGGGGCGATACGGGGGCGGCGTCTGCTGCAATGCTGTGTATGTTGGCGCACGATGAACTCACGGATATCGTGATGCCGCGACGGCGTTCGCTGGTTTTTTCCGCATCGGATACCAGGCTGTCTCGCGCAGCCTGCCTGCTTGAGCATATGGGTTCTCATGAGGGGGAGGCACCGTGGCATCTACAGTGATCGTCAACAAGCTGACCAATGTTCATTCGAAAAGCGGGGGAATCGCTACCTGCGCGGCGCCGGACTTTTGCAAGACGCCGGGCGCCGGTGTAGTGCCTTATACGAATGTTGCGTTTTCGCGCGATCTGGTGAATGGATCGAAGACCGTTCGTACGAATGGCGTTCCCGCTGCGCTGAAGGAGTCGGAGTTCAAGCCCAGTTATGGCGACGAGCCTGGTGTGGGAGGCGGCGTCGTGTCCGGCGTCAATCGCGGATGGGCAAAATTTACGAACTACAGCTACGACGTCAAGATCGAAGGGCGCAACGTCGCGAGGCTTTCCGATCCCATGATGATGAATGGCAATAACCCGAATACCAATACGCCGGCCGAGGTCCAGTCGAATCTGCTCGACCAGGGCGGAATTCTATGCCGTATTTTTTGCTGGTGCGATGCGGGGAATGATGGTGGTGACTTCGTCAAGATCAAGGAAGTGCCGACGGGCGGGATAACAGCCTGATGCAGGAGAATTTCATATGCCAAAGATGTCGGATAAGGAAAAATGCTTCCAGGAAGCATGGGACAAGTACAAGGACGCAACCGGCAACAAGGACATGGATATCGAGTCCCAGAAGCCTTGGGGGCAACGCCCCGATGGCAGCTGGAACAGCAACTATTCCAGCTGGCAGCACCTGCTCAACAGTTTCCTGAAAGGGGCGACCGAACAGATGCGCTTTCCGGACCTCACGGTAACCAACGGCGGAAAAACGAGCGTGCTCGATCTGAAGTTCACGCGCTCCGATGGAACCGTGGATACCTGGCGAACGAACCCAGGTGCAGGCAATGGTAATTTGCAGCGTCAGGATTACAACACGATCAACGAGCAGGAGAACGGCGGACGTAATCCATACGCCGGTGAGGATCCGAGTCTGGACCCTGAGAAATGTGGTTGCGGAAAGGGAACCAAGGTTCAGCAGGAAGAGGTGCTGAAGCAGGTTCCCGTTCCGGGCATGGGGATGTATGGCATGCCTCTTTTGGAATTTCCCAATGGGTTGCCGTCTTTCGGCCTGGGTGGAGCAGGCGGGATGGTGCCGGAGTTTGTCATTCCGTGAGGAGCGTGATGCAAGACGCAATGAATCTCGGCTTCGAAAGGGCCGATGTCGCTTTGATCAGTCCGTGCCTGTTGTTCGAGTGGGCGATGGAGTTTGACGAAGGTCCCGAAATCTTCGATTTCTACAGGCGTGCGCGGGAAGCATTGGGCGATCGCTTGACGCACTACAACACCGGCGACGGACGCTGGAAGCCCATCAACAAGCGGTCGGAAAGCCTCGTCAAGACCTGGTGCGAAAACCCTGTCCCGTTTCCGAAGAAATTCTATTGCTTGATGGAAAATGGCGCCGATGCGGGGGCGACGGCCAGCAGCCTGCGAATCGATTTCGCGCATCGTCCGCATGTCGAACCGGCGCCTGACGAACTCGAGCAATGGCGTGCGACCGAGCGGCGGTCGCTCCCGATGCACACGATCCTCAATCTGACGTTGCCGCTCGACCATCCGTTGGTGACCGGCAACCGTGTCGTAGACTGGCTGTGCGAATTCGATATCGTGGCGAACAGGCAGTTTATTTCGGGATCCTGTGGATTCGGACTCAACTTTCCGATCAATTTTCCATCGCCCGATCTGGATACGGAAACCCGCAATCGGGTAGCCGCGTTGATGCAGCGATATCCCGGGTTCGATGTCGCAAGCGTCATGGTCGGCGTTGGCAACAAGTTGCGGCAGCGCGACCCAGAGTTCACGGAGAGGCATCAGGCGGCCATTGCGCGTCCCTATCTGAAGCGGGCGAACTGGTTGACCTTCCTGAGCGAGAATCAGGTCGACTGGATCGGCGGCATTTCCGCGATCGAGGAACACATCGCCGGAACACCGGCGCGTTTGCGCGGGCTCAAACATGGTGTGTGCCTGCAGGCCACGCCGGAGCCGCAGCTCGGAGACGCCGCTCGCGACGATTACGTTGCTGCATACGGTCCCGTGGCAAAACTGGTGCGGCCGGTCAGGCTCGATTCGGTGGATGGCGGCCTGCTGCCGTGGGAGTTTCGACAGCACGGGGTGCAGGAATGGCTCGATGCCTTCGATCGAGCGAATCATTGACGAGGTATGCGTGATGCGAGTCGATATCACGGGACGCGGCATGGGCGTCGCCTATCTCGAAAAAAATGCAGAAGGGACCTCGCTCGAGACTTCCGATCTGGTCATGTCCGATCCATTGCCGTTATTCGCCGGGTACATCAATCTTGGCTTTTACGTGAGCGACGCTCGCGAGAATCGCCGGGCATCGGCGAAGGTCGTCTCGTCGACGTGGGATCCGGCGAGCGAAACGCAACGTTGGTGCGTTGCCACGGATCATCTGCCGGTATCGCAGTGGCGCGTCGCGACCAATCTACTGGCAGCGATGGGCATTCGCTCCAGCATCGTGTGCATAGACGAACCTGACGCGAATGCGGTCGAGCGGGAGCTTGTCGTGGATCAAGGGGAATGGCCTCGCCCTGCGGTTGATGCGCCGTTCGCGTTCGCGCAGAAGCTCGACGGGCGTGATTCGATTCGCGGGTGCGAAGTACAAATCGAGTTCGATCAACCCCTCGCCAAAGCGGTCGCAACCCCGATATGTACCGCGATCGAGACATGGGCGAACGTTGTCGCTCGAAGCGGCTTCGCTCCGCCAGGCGTCGATCCCGCGAATGCGGGAACGTTCGCGAGCGGCACCTGTCAGTATGATCCGCATACGATTGCTTCGAGTTTCGACTACGTATTCAGAGTCGATCCGGCGTGTTTCGACGCACTCGTCGGCTATTTGTCGAGAATTCATCGTGACGGGCAAAAGATCCGTCGACTGACGGTGACCTGATGCCATGTCGGACAGCAACGAACTGTTTTCCGAGCGTTTCTGTACGGAACACCTCGAGGAAATCGTGCATCTGGACCGCGTCCGTGAGCGGGCTTCACTCTTGTCCGATTTTACGCTCGACGATTTCGTTCGAATGGACAAGCGCCTGCTCGGTCACTTGAGAGGTCTGACATTGCGCGAAGCGACCGCGTGGCGATGCATCAGAAATTGCATCGACACTCAAGGGGCCACGCCGGGGATGTTGTTTGCAGCGGGTATCGTTGCGTTCGCAGGAGGCGATCGGGGGCGGCTCGAAGAATATCGGACATGGTTGGACGATCAGGTGCCGCGCTATCCATTGATGGAAAAGATCGCAAAATGGATCGGGCCTGCCTGGTATCGGATCGGTGAATTCAGGCTCGCCGGGCTCGATAACGATTTCGACGTCATATGCCGACTGAACGCCGCAGCAACGCCCGAAGAGGCTGATGCCGTCATTGCTTCCACGCCGCGGGATTCGGCATCGGCGGTCGTGACCGCGATTGCCAATACGGTTCGCCAGTTCGGATTGAAGCGCTTTGCGGGCGACATGACGATTCTGCTCGAGCATCAAGACCGTGCAGTAAGGTCTGCGGCGTTCATGGCGCTGCTCCGGCTCGAGGGCGCGGTCGCACTCGACCGGCTTTGGCGGGCTCAGTGGACGGATCTGGATTGCCCCGAACTCTTTTATCGCGCCATGACCGTTTTGCCTCCGTCCGTCGTTCCGGAATGGATCGAACGACTGGAAAATCAAGGGCAGCGCCGCGAGGCGCTTGTCTGTGCTGCATTTTCCGGATTGTCGGCTCAGATTCCTTACCTGTCCGGCAAAATCGACGCTCCTCAATTGTCGACGTTGGCAAAACTGTGCCACGTTGCCGTTGTGGGATATCTACCTGCGGAGCGCGTGTCCGATTCGGGGCGGATCGGAAAGGACGATTCGAGCGTTGAATTTGCCCCCCTCGATCAGCCGGAAATGTTCTTTTTCCACGAGGGGAACCATCGAAACGCGCAGGATGGCGCGGAATTTCAAATTGAGAATGCGTCCTCGGGTAGTCGCGTCATCGCTGGTCAAGCGATAACGATACAGCATGCTATTTCGATATTTCAAAAAGGGGTGCAGCTGCAGCGCATCATCGCTGGATATTGGCTTGAGAGTCTGGAGGGAGGGGGCCGTCTCGACCCCACAGCTCCGGCCTTTTTTCAGGTCCAAGAACTTTCGGCGATGACCCTCAGATTTGCATAAGCGGCCACTTCGCCGCGCTCCATGCCAGTGATCACTTGGGGGGCACGTCCGACGGCCTTTGCCAATACACCTGCTCGGGCCGCACTGTATCGAAGCGGATAACCTGGTCGAGCGGAACAACCTGCGTGCGGTGCTGCAGTGGGTCGTACAAGGCACACCGTTTGTCGGTGCAGGTCGCAATGAAGCCGTCGTATATCTCGCGTCCACCGGCGATCGCGCGCTCAACGTGCACCGGCCGGAAGTCCGACGAATTGAAGCTCGATCGTACGCAATTATTGATCATGCGCATCTGGCGCTGCGCGTCGTCCTCGCCCCGCCTTTCAGCTTTGTACTGAATCCATTGGAAGCCGAGCAATACGACCCCCACAAACACCGTGGCGGCAGCCATGCCGAAGCAGCCCCAGATCACGAATGGGATCGATCGTGGCTCGCTGGTCGGGGCGCGTGAAGTTGTCCGGGAGCCGTACCGATTCAATAGCCACTCTCTAACCATCCATACGAGTACGAACCACATGGAAATTGCGACGGTCGGAACGAGGACGCTCTCAAAGAAGCCCTGTACCCCTAACCATGCCCCAATACGAAAGCGCCCCTCGATCCCACGGCAACAGCTCTGCATCCACACCATAGGTGATCAAGTAGGCGTCTCGATATGCCCGGCCTTGGCTATATAGCAGCGCGCTGCTGACGGCAATCCACAATGCGGCACTCAGAGCCAAGTTGATCGCGCTAGCGACGTGTGTCGGCAACACGGTCGGAACTGCTGACACGACGCCTTTGCGTCGGGCAAATACACGGGGTGGACGCGCAGTTCTCTTCATGGGGCTGAACTCAGTGACTGGAATGGGAGCATGCCGGTCGGGGTTGAAGCAAATGGGGCGATTCTCACCGATTTTTACTCTGCCTGTCTGGTAGTTACGCCCCGCTATTCAGCAGCGATATTGCTACGAGTCTCTGCGAACTGCGGCGAGCCGATCTTTTCTTGCCACTGCGGTTTGGCCGGGAACACCATACCTGAAATTGCGCGATGGTCGCTGACACGGCTGGGGGCATATTCGCAGGCGGGCGCCAACGCGCTTCCGGCGCTGGCGCCGCCAAACCGGATGATATCGACGCCGTCGTGAAGGCGGTTTCGCCCACGCCCGTCAACGTCATCCTCGTCAGCCCCGACACGCAGACCGTAGATTTCAAGAAGCTCGGCGTGCGGCGGGTCAGCGTTGGTGCGATACGAGGTGGCAGACCGACGGGCCGCATGGGCACCCTCAGCAATCGCAGCGGGACGGTGAGCGGCGGCACGTGAAGGCGCTCAGCCGTCGCATTACCTGTTGATCGTCGGCGCGAACCGTCGCAGGTTTGACTTGCCCATTCGGTGTAATGAGAGCGGTTGAGCGGACCAACGGTTCAGTGCCCGGCTTCCTTTACGGACAAGTTGTTGACGATGGATTTCGCCGGGACCGCGACCTGTGCTGCATTCTGTGCAAGCTGAACCTGGTTCTGTTCGGGAACCGTGCCGTCGAGGGTAACGGTGTTTCCGCGTGCAACTACACGGATGTCCGAGGTGGCGAGTCCTTGCGTCCGTGTCAACGCCTTGCGGACTTGTGTTTCGATGTGCCAGTTTGCCCGGCGCGCTTGTTTCTTGCTGATCGTCGTTGCAGACGAGGCCGGAACTGATGGCGTGCTTTGAGCGAACGCGGTGGTGGTGACAACGAACACCGGGACGAGTGCCAATGCTGCAAGTTTGAAATGGCGCATTTCTTCCTCTCTGTTAAACAGTGCCGAGACGATGGTCATTACCGGTCTCGGTGTGTGGGGGGAAGCCTTGGTCGATGGACCGACGCGGAAATCACGCGCGAGGGTCATCTAGACGACGCAGACAACGACAACCCCGACATGGCGGTAGTTCAGCCTTCGTCGGGGGCAGCGCAGTGTCCGACACTCCCCTGACAATGATTTTCGAAAACGCACACCTGATTATTGGATAGAACGAAGTAATACCGTTCTACAGATTCTGTTGCGCTCGGTTCGTCTTTCGAGACGGTCGGGAAGAGACCGATGTTCGGGATGACGACGAGATCGCCGTCCGTACCTGGACGCATGTGCAGAGAGGGGGCGACCTGTCGATGAGGTGGCTCCTACGTCCAGTCCTTCGCGTCATCGACGGTCGTCTTGTAACCGGGAAAATGGTGAAACGGTTCCTGTCGGCGAGAGACGACGGGGACCGGATTTCGTGACGGAGCAACCCGTACGGGACCCGATCGATTCGGAGCTATCCTCCGATGCGTTGAATCGTTGTTGCCGGCGATCATGCATGCGAGTCGACCGTCGGTCGAGATCTGCTCCAGCGGCGTTACCAGATCCGTTTCAACCTCGGTCATCGTATCGGTAAGAGGCAGCTTTTGTGTCATATGGCCGAAGCCGGTCGCGCACGCGACTATGGCGGTCAGACAGGCTACGCGAAACGGGATCGCGTTCATCGATTTCATCGGACTGGCTCCTATGTCAGGTACGCAGAGGTGCACTTCGAATCCGGGCTGCGCTAGATTGAGCCGCTATGCGCAGTGCATTTGCATCATTGGCGAAGCTTGATTCGAATCGACTACAAAGCGTTTCGCGATGGATCGCCGCGCTTCAAAAATGCACGCTCATGGGTCTAGCGGCGTTCGGCTACTCCCCACCAGTATGGTCGAGCCGCGCGTGTCGATCTGCAATCGGCCGTGCGAACGCCAAATGGATTCCGGATATTTCCTGACATAGTCGCTTCGCCTGCTTCGCAACTGTTGCGGTAGCGGTGTCGAGACGCGAATGCGTCGCGGCCATCTACTCGATCGACCCAGGAGCATATTCAATGTCGTCTCCCGGCCCTTCCCGCCCCCCGTTTCTTGCGATAACCGCCATTGCGCTTATCGTATTCTCATCAGCTTTGGCATTCGCGTGGACTGGAGGTTGGCTTACGCCCGCCCGGTTGAGCGGCGCTGAGCTGATCGATTCACTGCAGTCCAATACCGGCAAGGTATTCCCCGGGTTTCGCCGAGCCCATACAAAAGGCATTTGTGTCGCGGGGCACTTCGATTCGAACGGTGCGGGTAGCGCACTGTCGTCGGCAGCGCTTTTCCGCGTCGGCTCGGTGCCTGTAACAGGTCGCTTCAATACCGGAGGAAGCGTGCCGACTGGTGCGGACAGCGATCAGATATTTCGTGGACTCGGCATGCGATTCGCGCTGGCCGACGGTGAAGAGTGGCGAATGGCGCTCGATCAAACGCCAATCTTCGTCGTGTCGAATCCGGCCGATTTCGTCGCACTGCAGATCGCATCGACCCCGGTTCGTGCTACGGGACAGCCTGATCCCGGCACGATGAAGGCGTTCCTCTCAACGCATCCGGAGACCCAGCGCTTCTTCGATTATCTGGAGAAGACGCCAATGTCCTCCGGCTTTGCAAACGGCACGTACTACAGCATCAACGCGTTTCGCTTCATCGACTCGCAAGGCGCAACACGATCGGTGCGCTGGCAATTCGAGCCGGAGCAGCCGTTCACGGCATTGGACAAGCGTACGGCTGCTGCACTGCCAGCAAACTTCCTCTTCGACGATCTGCTCGAACGCGTCCATGAGGGGCCGGTGAAGTGGCACCTTGTGCTCGTGCAAGCCAATTCGGCGGATCGCACCGATAACGCAACGATCGCGTGGGATGGACCACATCGACGGGTCGACGCCGGTACGCTCGTCTTCGATGCAATTGCGACGGAAGCGGACGGACATTGCCGCGACTTCAATTACGATCCGCTGATGTTGCCGAAAGGCATCGCACCATCCGACGATCCGCTTTTGCCCGCGCGCTCCGCAGCCTACTCGGTGTCGTTCTATCGACGTGCAGTGGAAGGGCCGCGCCCGGATGCCATCACTCTCGAACACGATCATGGAGCCGCGAAATGACGAGCCGAAACCCGACCTTTTCCGTGCCGGCCCGTGCGCTGCACTGGCTGATGGCGGTGCTGATCATCGCGATGCTATTCGTCGGAGCCGGCATGGTATCGACCGTTAGTGCGCGTTATCCGCAATTGCTTGCGTTGCATCGGCCGCTCGGTATCGCGATCCTGTTACTGGCGGTGATCCGACTTGGCGTGCGTTTGACGCACCGGCCACCACCGTTGCCGTCCGACATTCCACTATGGCAGACCATAGTAGCGAAGCTGTCGCATTACCTGCTTTACGCGTTGATGATTGCAATGCCGCTCATCGGTTGGGCGATGCAGTCCGCCGGCGGTTATCCGATCGTGATGTGGAAAGGCGTCGAGCTGTTTCCGATCCTGCCGCACGATATCGTCGTCTACGGTCAGCTGCGTCGGCTGCACGGGCTGCTCGCGTATGCGTTTTTCCTGCTGATCCTTGGTCACCTTGCCGCTGCGCTCGTGCACGCATGGATCCGGCGCGACGGTGTCTTCGAAAGCATGGCAGGCAGCCGATAGCGGCACGTCGGGTTCCTCCGGCGGACCGGGCGCCGGACTTGGGCCGCGTCAAGGCGCGAACGTGCGTTGGGGCGCAACCACCCGCCGGGGGCACTTGCGGGAAGGCATCGTGAGCGGGATCCATAAGTAAAAGGTATGTGATGTATGCGAAGCATGTATTTTTCGTATGGCTCACACACACCTACATTGTCGATACCCCCTCCCTTCCGAGAGAACAGCGATGAAATCGACAATGCCTAGCACGACGGCAGCCCATAGCCGACAAAATCTCGGGGACAAGATTCGGCAATTCACACCGAACTGGTTCGCGATGACGATGGGCAACGGAATCGTATTTCTCGTCATCGCCGGATTGCCGTGGCACTTTGCAGGGCAGATGACGTTGGCCCACACGTTGTGGATGGCCGATAGCGTGCTTTACGTCTTGTTTGCCGGCATGCTGTTGGCGCGCTGGATCTTCTATCCGGAGACGATTCGCCCGATGTTGCATCATCCGCTGCAGTCGATGTTCCTCGGCGCGGTGCCGATGGGGCTCGCACCCGTCATCAACGGCCTGGTGCTCTTTGCCGGCCCGCACGGAGGCGGGGCTGCGAGCCAACTGGCGTACGGCTTGTGGTGTGTGGATGCGGTGCTGGCAGTGGCCGTCGCCGTCGGTGTGCCGTACATGATGTTCACCGCACAGGATCACGCGCTCGAGCGCATCACCGCCGTGCTGCTGCTGCCGATCGTCGCGCCTGAAGTGGCTGCGTCGAGCGCCGCCGTGCTCGCGCCGCATGTCGACGCACAGACCGCGCGCTTCCTGGTGGCCGCTGGTTACGTACTGTGGGCCGTATCGGTGCCGCTCGCCTTTACCGTACTCACGGTCGTCTTCTTCCGGCTGGTGATCCACAAGCTTCCGCATCGTGATCTCGGCCCGTCCAGCTGGCTGACGCTCGGGCCGATCGGCACCGGCGCGCTGGGCTTGCTCGCGCTCGGCCACGTCGCACCGGATGCATTTGCCGGGACGCCGTTCCAGGCTACAGCAATTGTCGCGCGCGACATCGGCTTGATCGGCGCTTTGCTGCTCTGGGGCGTGGGCCTCTGGTGGCTGGCCATGGCGATGCTGTTCACACTGAAGTATTCCCGCGACGGGCTGCCGTTCAATCTCGGATGGTGGGGATTTACATTCCCGCTCGGCGTCTACACCGTCGTGACGCTCAGTCTCTATCGAACCACCGGCTTTGCCGCGTTTGCCGCGCTCGGGATTGCGCTCGCGGCGCTGCTCGGCGGGCTGTGGTTGACCGTGCTGTCCCGCACGCTGCGCGGCCTCGCCCGCGGCGAACTGTTCCACGCCCCCTGCCTCGTCGGCCGGGCACGACCCGCCACCGCCTGAACGAATCGTTGAACGCGCTCCCACCGACCGCACGTGCACTAAGCGGCCGGCCGGCGTGGAGCGATGCCATGACCATCACCGAACCTTCGAAGGAGATGCAGCATGTCCAAATCAGCACGCCGTGTGGCCGTGACCGGGGCGGCCGGTCAAATTGCCTATTCGTTGTTGTTCCGGATCGCCCGCGGCGATCTGCTCGGCGACGATCAACCCGTGATCCTTCAACTCCTGGAACTGCCGCACGCGCTCGACGCGCTGCGCGGCGTAGTCATGGAACTGGAAGACTGTGCATTCCCGTTGCTGCAGTCGGTCGAAATCAGCGATGATCCGCGCGTTGCGTTTCGCGACGCCGATTACGTGATGCTCGTCGGCTCGCGTCCGCGCGGAAAAGGCATGGAACGGCGCGATCTGCTGGCCGCGAACGCCGCCATCTTCCGTGCCCAGGGCTATGCGCTCAATGAAGTGGCGAACAGGCAGGTCAAGGTACTCGTCGTCGGTAACCCGGCCAACACCAACGCGTGGGTGGCACGCTACTACGCTCCCGACCTGCCGGCGGATGCCATTACCGCGATGATCCGTCTCGACCACAATCGCGCCGTATCGAAGCTGGCCGCCCGATGCGGCGTAGCGGTGGATGCCGTCACCCGCATGGCGGTTTGGGGCAATCATTCGCCGACCATGTTTCCGGACTATCGTCATGCGCTGATCGACCAACAGCCCGCCCCGCTGCGGGTCGGCGACGAACGGTGGCATGTCGAGACGTTCATTCCCGAAGTCGCCCGCCGCGGCACCGCAATCATCGAAGCGCGCGGTGCATCGTCTGCGGCGTCGGCGGCCAATGCAGCGATCGACCAGATGCGCGACTGGATTCGCGGAAGCGACGGCCGGTGGGTGTCGATGAGCATCGTGTCGGACGGCGAATACGGCATTCCCCGCGGCCTGATGTTCGGCATGCAGACGATTTGCAGCGAAGGTCACTATCGTATCGTCCCGGATCTTAAAGTCGACGCGTTCGCGCGTGCCCGTATCGACGCATCGATCGTGGAGCTCATGGACGAAATGCAGGCCGTGCGAACGATTCTTGCGTTGTAGAGCGATTCGAAACGCATCGAAACCGCGTGCAATTTCTGAAGCAACTCACATAAATGGACCCATCATGTTCAGCTCCTTGAAAAAGAAGACGGCTATATCATTCGTAACCCTAATGGTATCGTGCGGCGCGTTCGCTCATGAAACCGTCGATCCGACGATACGGCGTGACGCGCGAGACGGCATCGTGCGTTTGTACGGAGCCGGCGGCCCGGATACCGCGTTCCAGAAGGTTGCAAAGGTCTTCACTGACGAAACCGGTATCAAAGTGGAGGTGACGGGCGGGCCGGAGCCGATGTGGAGCCGCAAAGCGCAAGCCGACGCCGATATTCTGTGGGGGACGTCGGAAGAAGATATGGCCGGCCTGCTGGAAACCTACACGGTGTTTCAATGGAGTGACGTCGCGCCGATCTATATTCGTCCAGCTGTCATTGCCGTGAAGAAGGGCAATCCGAAACACATCCGCGGCTTTGACGATCTGCTCGCGGATGGCGTACGTATCGTCGTCACCAAAGGCGCGGGCGTGGCGAATACGTCCGGCACGGGTACGTGGGAGGACATCGCCGGCCGCATGGGACGCCTCGACGACGTGAGGCGGTTCCGGCGGAACATCGTCGGATTCGGCACGGGCAGCGGGCCGAGCTTCAGGATGTTCGTCGAAAAGGACGCGGATGCGTGGATCACGTGGCCCGACTGGCCGATTACACATGCCGACAAAGCGGATTACGTCAGCTTGCCCGCGAACAGGGCGATCTGGAGAGACGTCAATGTTGCGCTCGCCCCGGATGCCGATCCGGAAGCAAGACAGTTCCTCGATTTCCTGACCAGTGATCGGGGAGCCGCAATCATGAAGACGGAGGGTTGGGTGCGTTGAATGGATTCCGGAGTGGAACGACCAATCTACGTTGGCTGTTCCGCCCGACTATCAGTGGGCATGCATCGAATCGAGCCAGCGAGGCGAAGGCGCCTTCAGATGAAGGCGCCTTCGCGATATACAGTCCGGGATCGGCATCGATGCGCCGTGCGCGATGAACGCCGTCCCGGACTGTGGATTCAGCACATGCCGCCGTTTGCACGAACGACCTGGCCGTTGATCCACGCGCCTTCCGGGCTGGCCAGAAACGCGACGACGGCCGAGATGTCCGACGGCTGCCCCAATCGTTCGAGCGGATTCATCTTCGCCATTCGATCGATGAGCTCCGCGCTCTTGCCGGCGAGGAATAGCTCGGTGGCCACGGGGCCGGGTGCCACGGCATTGACGCTGATGCCTCGTCCGCGTAGTTCCTGGGCGAGCACCTGAGTCAGCCCCTCCACCGCGCATTTCGTCGCGATATAGACGGCATACGTCGGCAAGCGCACACCGGTAACGCTTGTCGTCAAGTTCATGATCCGGCCGCCGTCGCGAACACGACGAGCGGCCTCGCGCGATACATTGAACGCACCCTTGAAGTTGATCGCAACCGTTCGGTCAAAAGTCGCATCGTCGAAGTCTGCGATCTTCGCCTGATTCATGACGCCTGCGCTGTTGACGACGACGTCCACGCGGCCAAAAGCCTTCTCCGTCGCGTCGAACATCGCAATGGTCGCGGCCGGATCGGCGATGTCGGCCTTGACGAGCAACGCGTCGCCGCCGCTCTCGCGAATCGTTGCGGCGACTTCCTCGGCCGGCGCCGCGTTGCTGGCATAGTTCACGACGACCTTGAAGCCGTCGCGTGCGAGACGAATCGCGATTTCCGCGCCGATCCCGCGCGAAGAACCGGTAACGAGGGCTACCTTTTCGGAAGGTTGGATCATGTCATGCTCCTGGAGTGTATGCCGGGCCACTGCGAACGAAGGTTCGTCGCACGTCGGGCCCGGACGTTGGCGGGAAGATGTCGGTATCGAGATGACACATTGCTACGCCGTTACAACGACGCAGTTAAATCGATTCAGGACGCCGGCTCACGGCGATGTGCGGAGGTGCGGCGCAAGAAGGTCGGACAGTCCGACGCGATGCAACATCTCGGCGCGCAGCCGGTCGAGCACGGCGAAGCCCACGTTCGCGCCGTCTTCGGTCGGATCGACATGCACGCGGAACGGGCGCTTGCCCGCAGGCTTCGCGACTACGTCCACGATCGCATCGGCGACGAGATCCGCATGGGCGTCGGGCGGTACGATCGCGGCGAATGCCTCTTGGACTTCGTGCCCGAAGTTCTTGTAAGGGCCGGCGTCGTATTCGGCCGCGCGAGCCGTGTCCGCCGGGGCTCCGGCGTGAGCGAAATGATTCGTGCCCTGCGTAAATGCGCCAGGGACGATGATTGACGTCTCGATTCCCCAGCGCGACAACTCGCGTGCGTACAACACGGCAATCGCATCCATTGCCGCCTTCGCACCAAAATACGGTGCGAGATAGGGCGGTGTGCCGCCCGCGGCGCTGCTGCTCGATACCCACACCAGCAATCCTTGCTGACGCTCCCGGAAGTGCGGAAGGACTGCCCTGTTCACCCGCTGGGTACTGACCACGTTAATGTCGTAAAGCTGCGCATACTGCTCGGGCGTAAACGCTTCGGCCGGGCCGAAGGCCATGTGCCCGGCGTTGTGGATCAGCACATCGACGCCGCCGGCCTGCTCCAGAACGGTCGTGATTGCGCGTTCGACGGACGCGTCGGATTGCACGTCGAGTTCAAGCGTGCGCAGATCGATGCTTGCCGTGTGCGCAAGTGCGCTCATCTGTTCGGTTACGGCGGCGTTCCGCCCTGCCGTATCGCGCATCGACGCGTAGACGACGTGGCCGGCATGTGCGAGTGCCTCTGCCGTCAGTCTGCCAAAACCACTAGACGCGCCGGTGACGAGTATGACCTTGCTCATGATGGATTTCCTTTGTGGTGAGTGAACATCAAACGGGTGAAGAATCATGCGTCGCCGCCGCGTGCCCAGTGCTGTTCGATTCGTCCGAACTTCCATATCGCGACGGACACCGCCCATGTTGCGGCGAATAGGGCGACGATCGCGAAACCCATATGGTTGAGGTCGAGTGCTGGCAGCCACGTACCTGACGCGACGCGGATATGGAAGACGTTGTCGAGCAGACCCAGCATCTCGATCGTTCCGATGATGAGCGCGAAGCCGATCGAGAGGCCCGTGACGACGAGGTTGTAGTAGATTTTGCGAATGGGGTGCGTGAGCGCCCATCCGTATGCAAGCGTCATGAACGAGCCGTCGATCGTGTCGAACAGCAGCATGCCCGCAGCGAAGAGGACGGGCAGACAGAGGATCGCGTACCACGGGAGGCCCGAGGCGGCGCCCGCACCGGTCAGCACCAGGAGCGCGATTTCGGTTGCGGTATCGAATCCGAGCCCGAACAGGACGCCGACGAAATACATCTGACGGGGTTTGCGAACGATGCGCATCAACGGCGCGAGAAGCCGGCTGATCAGGCCGCGCGAGCCGAGGCATCGTTCGAGTTGCGCTTCATCGAACCTCCCGCTCCGCATGCTTCGAAATGCTGTGCAAAGATCGTAAAACGAAGCGATGTTCAACGCCGCTATCGAATAAAGGAAGACGCTGGAAACGATCGCGCCAACGGTGCTCGTCAGCATGCGCAGCGGCGAGCCGGCGTCGAGTACATGCGCCGATAGAGAATGCATGCCGAGTGCGATGAAGAGGGCGAGTCCGAACACGACGCTCGAATGGCCGAACGAGAACCAGAACCCCACGCTCGATGCCCGCTGGCCTTCACCGATCAGTTTGCGCGTGGTATTGTCTATCGCCGCGATGTGGTCGGCGTCGAACGCGTGCCGCATGCCCAGCGAGTACGCAGTGATCCCGGCGCCGATGCCGAAGGCGCGGGAGTCGACGCTGAGGTGGTGCGGAACGATAAACGCGACCAACGTACCCCAGCCAACGACGTGAAGAAGAACGATGAACATGCCGACCGCAACCCATGAAACGGTTGCGGTCCGGTGGTTTGAGAAACGACGAATGTCATGGCTCGCGGACATGGAAGCCTCGTCAAGAATGAGGGGAGAATCGGGGCCGCCGACGCCGGGCGGTCATTGGCTACCGGAGAGCGTCGGCGCCACCGCACACCGCCGAGTCGATTCAAACCTTGGGCACGTACGGGAACGTCGAGGACGGCTTCGATGTGACGGACTCTTTCCCGATTCCGAGACTGATCGGCGTATTTGCGGCGATCGAGAACATCACATCCGGTGCGTTATCGGTCATGGACCGCCCGTTCCATTGCGAGAAGCCGAATACGGCCGGCGTGCCGACCGTGTACGGCAGTACGTTCGGAAGCAGTCGGTGTGCGACGGCTGCTGCATAGCCGTCCGGGTCTTCGGCTGTTCCGTTGGCTCTCACCGCGCCCGCGACCGCCTTGATGAGCGTGGCGCCGTAGGTTTCGAAGTCGTCGGCCGGGCGGCCAGCGTTCAGCCGGTCGCCGAGATCCTCGTTGAACTGAGTGAAGAGCGGATGAATCATCGGGAGCCCGACGCGATTGATCGGTCGCCAGCCGCCACTGTCGGTGGCGAGTGTCGCGACCGCCCACACGCCGATTTTCCGGTTACCGTTTGCCGTGGCGAGCAATTCCGCGTCAGGCACTTCGAGAACGATCGAATACACGGTGTGACCGGCAAACAGGTTGCGCGCATCACGAGGTTGCCACGTGCCCAGATCGAGCGGCTGGCCGTCCTGGAACGCGTGACCGACCGCATGAAGGACATCTGGTTCGATCCAGAACGGATCCCCTGCGCGTCCGGCCCACACTCGCAGGCCGGACGGCGTCGTAATCGTCTCATCGGTGTCGCCTTGCGCAACCACGTCGCTGGCCGCATGCGGATCCGCAGCCGAAGTGCCGACGATGCGGCGCACGACGAAATGTTGTTTTCCGCTGGCTTCCCGCTCGTTAAACGTGATGCGATAGGTCACGTCCTCGATTGAGTCCTGATCGAGGTCGATCTTGAATTCATACAACCCTTCGGGGTGGTAACCAGGCGTCGGTACGTCGCCGGCAATCGAATGGCAAACGTTGATGACGAATACGGTCCCGGTCTGGCCTCGAAAGCAATACAGGTCGGTGATGTCGAGACGGATGTCCTGGCGGGCGAGCGGGGAGTCGAGGTGATGCGACATGGTTCGATCCTTTCCGTAAGATCAATGAGGATGGCGGCGGTACGGCGTCGTGGACGCCGCACCGCGATGCCTCGCGCTGGATGACGGAAAGGAGTGTGACGCGCCGACCGAACCGGCGCTGTCCGGAAAGGCAGCGCCATTTCCGATTTGCACGGCATCGATACCATGCACATGTGCCGCCGTCTCCGCGGGCTTGCGGACCGGCGGCTAGATGTTATGCGCTCGCGCTACGGGCGGTGCGAACCTGAAGAACAGCAATCAGCGTAATCGCGGCAGACACGCAGACATACCAGCCGGCAGCGGAATGCAGGCCCGTCCACGCATCAACCGAAGCAACCACGAACGGGGCTGTACCGCCAAACAGTGCGACACCGGTGGCATACACGACCGACATCGCGACGGCGCGGCCTTGCATCGGGAACATTTCGAGGATAACAACAATGCTCGGTGCACCAGCGATGGCAGACAAACCGGCGAGTAGCGCGACCACGCAGCGTAATACGAGGGGTTGCGGATGGATCGCCGCGTATTGGAATGCCGGTAGTACGGCCAGCATGGTCAAGGCACGCGACAGGCCGATGGTTCTCAATCGCCCGGTTCGATCCGCGAGCCAGCCGCCAGCCAGCGACAGACTCAGCGTGACCGCGCCGACAGCCACCGTCGTCACAAAAGCGGCGTATGCAGTCGGTGGTGGACCGGCTACGCCGACCGTGGTCGCGTAGGTCGCAACATAGGTCGGTACAGTGCCGCCGAAGATCAATGCAATCGCGATGAGCCACTGCTGCCTATACCCGACCAACGTAGTACGCACAGCGCGCCCATCGCGCGGCACCCGCCAAGTCTCGTCGATCTGGCGGCGCAAATAGAGTTGAACGGGAATGAGCATACCCGCTAGCGCGAATGGTATGCGCCAGCCCCAATGCTGAATTTGCGTGATCGTAAGAAGGTTGAATATTGCGATACCGCAACTGCCAGCTGCGACCAATGCAAGTCCCTGGCCCGCCATCAGCCATCCTGCGTAGACGCCTTTGCGCTCGGGTGGACAGCGCTCGATCAGCAACGCTCCCGACGATCCCATTTCCCCACCGATCGCAAAGCCCTGCAGGATCCGGCAGATGAGTACGGCGATCGGAGCGCCAATGCCCAGGGTCGCATAGCTGGGCGTTAACGCAACCCCAACCGAACCTGCGGTGACGAGTGCCGCGGTGAGTAGTAACGCTGGCTTGCGTCCGGCGGTGTCTGCATGGAGGCCGATCACCAGTGCGCCGATCGGGCGGGAGAGGAACCCGGCCGCGAACGTGCCAAGCGACAACATTCGGCCATAGGCAGCCGATGCGTGCGGGAAGAACGCATCGGCAATGAATGCGGCGAAGACCGCGTAACAGAAGTAGTCGAAAAACTCGACAGCGTTGGCAAGCACAACCGTGGCCAAGGTGCCCGCCGTAAGGCTGTGTGCAAACGCTTTGTCGGCATCGTTCCGAGATCGTCTCATGCGGCCTGGCCACCTTCGGGCGCAGATGCACGCGGATTACTGGTACCGAAGGCCCCTGGACAGCGCGGGACGGTGAAGCAGAAAGTCGTGCCTTGTTTACTGGTTTGCCCGATCCATATCGTACCGCCGTGAGCCTCCACGATTGACTTCGAGATCGGAAGACCCATCCCCATTCCGTCGCTCTTCGTGCTGGAAAGAGGTTGAAATATCGAGTCCGGCTGGGCCGCCGCGATGCCACTGCCCGAATCGGAGACTTCGAACAGTGTCTGCATATTGTCGTAGCGGCGCACGCGCACCGCCAGTTCGGGCGCGCGATCGGCGAGATTGGCTGCCGAGATCGCATGGATACCGTTTATCAACAGGTTGGTCAGCACTTGTTGAAGCTGAATGCGATCAGCATACGCGCGTATTCCCGGCTCGATATCCGTTGCGACGGCGATTGAATGCGCATTCGCCTCCGATGCAACCAACAGCATCGCGGATTGCACGATTTCCGCGCAATCGACGTCGGTCGCCTCGACCGGCGCACCGACGAGAAACCCGCGCAGACGCTGGCAGATGGCCGCAATGTCGTCCGTCCAACGTGCCGCGTATCGGAATGCGGCCAATGCTTCATCGATATTTGGCTCGGGCCGGTCCATCCAGCGAGCGGCTGCGTCCAGCGCGGTCCGGACCGCGCCGAGCGGCTGACCGATTTCGTGAGTAATCGATGCAACGAGCTGCCCGACCATCGACACTCTTGCGGTTCGGGCCATTTGCGCGCGCAACGCCTGCAAGCGCTCGCTGTTTTCCTTGTGCTCGGTCACGTCGAATGCATAGAAATGCAGACGACGATACTGTGCCGGGTCGGCCGGCAGCGAACACCGCCACACAATAGGCACTTTCCTGCCGGTGAGGGTCGATAGCAGGCGTTCGCCCTGGCAAAACGCCCGCCCGTCGAACATCGCGCGCAGTACCTGCGAGTTACTGATGCGATTCGCCGGAAGCAGCTTCCGCGATTGTTCGAAAAACAGCTCCTTCGATTCAGCGTCGAAAAGTGCGAGCGCGGCGCCGTTTGCGTCAATGAAGGCGTGCAGCTCGCGCAGCTCGTCGATGACTTGCGGATGGGCGTCGACGTAGGCTTCCAGATCCGTCACGCCACATGCCTTGAGCGAGTCGACCCACGCTTTGATGCCGGACCAGTCTTCTATAAGAATCGGTATGGGCGCGTCGCGAAACAGCGAATCCGCTTCGACGCGCGCTTGCGTCGCAGGGCTCGACGACGGGTTCGAAGCATTCCGTGTCGACCGGCTCGTCGACTTTCCGTTTGATCCGTTCATGGGGCGAGTTCGAATACGTGTGAAGCGAGGTCGAGCACCGCTGGGTGTCGCGGACGAAGGCGTCGCGGGAAAGGTGCGGCGATTATACAAAACCATAATTTCCTGAGAACGGGCGGCTGCGAATCGTTGCGTGGGCGCGGCATTCGGGCATGTCGCCACGGTGCGAACCGACCGACCGCGCGTCTCTAGGCTTCTTCGCTCAAGTGCGTTGTGGCTGCTCTGGCTCAATAAACGTGCGAATCGAAAAAGAGCGGATCGGTGGCAACTGCATATTGGTGCGGGCATCGGGCTGTGCCGGTGCGTCACATCAACCGAAAGGAGCCAAATATGTCGGAAGTAGTGAAAGTTGCGCTTGTCACCGGAGCGTCGGGTGGCATCGGCAAGGCGGTCGCATTGCGCCTCGCGGCCGACGGATTTGCGATCGTGGGCAACTACGCTGGAAATGCCGCCGAGATGGACACGCTCATCTCGGAGATCACCAGCCGAGGCGGTCAGGCAATCGCGGTCAAGGGCGATATCAGCGCGGTGGACGACGTCGCCGCACTCTATGAACGTACGCTGAATGCGTTCGGACGGCTCGATGTGGTCGTCCATTGCGCGGGCATCATGCCGCTTGCGCCTATCGGCCCGGACGGTCTGGACGTATTCGACAGGACGATTCGGGTCAATCTGCGCGGCAGCTACCTGGTCATGGCGCATGCCGTGTCGCATCTGGGCGCCGGCGGCCGTATCGTCGTCTGTTCCAGCAGTGTCGTCGCGAAGTCTTTCCCCAACTACGGCGCGTACATCGCGTCGAAGGCGGGCGGCGACGGACTGGTGAGAGTGCTGGCGAACGAGATGCGCGGACGGGGGATTACTGTCAACGCGGTCGCACCTGGGCCTGTCGCGACCGAGTTGTTCCTGAAAGGAAAGACGGACGAGCAGATCGAGCGGCTCGCGCACCTTGCACCGCTCGAGCGGCTCGGCGAGCCGGACGATATTGCCCGGGCGGTAGCGTTTCTCGTCGGCGAGGACGGCCAGTGGATCAACGGTCAGATTCTTTACGCCAACGGTGGTTTTGCTTGATGTATCGGACGCCTTCGGCGAGCGGTCGCGAAGGCGTCTTCCCTCTTCTCCCCGCGCATGTCAGCCTGCGCAAGCGGGGTGTTCCGAGCGAGAGGCAAGTCCCGCCACTCCTGGGACAGTGTGGCACCTTGGCGCCTGAAGAGTGTCGACCATGTGCGCCACCACGAAATCGACGAATGTTCGGATTTTCGCGTCGACGTGGCGACGCGATGCGTAAAGCACGTACACGGGAGTGCGCTCCAGTCGCTGTTCGGGGAACAGGCGCACGAGCGAGCCTTGGCGAATGTCGTCGATCACGCAGTGCAGCGGCAGCGCGGCGACGCCGGCACCCGCAAGAACGGCGAAGCGCGTGGCATCTACATCGTCGATGACGATGGGTCCCTCTTGGTTCGTCGATGCAAGCTTGACGATGTTGAGTCTCGCTTGGTGTTTGGACGTCGAAACGCGCGTCGGCACGGGCGTCAGCGCATGCGCGACCACCTGGTCGAACGTATCGATTCGGCATGTCCGGAGATACCTCGGTTCCGCGACCAGCACATGCTCGATCTGGCCGATTATCCGGCTCACGTTCCCGGAATCGGGCAGTGAAGCCGTGGGCACGATTGACACATCGACGCGGTCTTTAATGAGATGTGCGGTGCCGGGTATGAATGTCACATGAACCTTGACGCTCGGGTGCTGACGTTGATATTCGACGAGACATTGCGTGACGCGTCGGAGTCCGAGCTCGGGCGAGCAATGGACGTGTAATGTGCCGTGCGGCCGTGAATAGGCCCCGACGGCCTCCGCTTCCGCGTCGTCGAGATCGACGAGAACCCGCTTGCATCTGGCGTAATAGCGCTGCCCGGACTCCGTCAATGACAGGCTGCGTGTGGTGCGATTCAGCAGCCGCGTATGCAGCCGGTTCTCGAGCATCGAGACCGCACGCGACACGCATGCCTTGCTGTACTCCATCTGAACGGCAGCCGCGCTGAAACTGCCTGTTTCCACCACGCGCGAGAAGATTCGCATGCTCAGTAGCGTGTCCATTCATACCTCGCCTTCTGGGGGAGTGTCGACTGACCGACAGCAGGGTCCGGGATGGACGATCACGCGCACCAGGCTGCTGTCTCGCGATAAAAAGATAGCGGGATGCTCGCTCGCGCGCCATCGTACGTTTGGATGTGCGGATACCCGATGGGAACTTCAGTCTCATCCTCCTGTATAGCAGCACCGTTGATTTCAGTTTTGTCATCCGGATGTTCGAATGGCGTCAAGCCCGATCGTCACAATGGGCTCACTGGACAACGACTGCATCGGCTGACGTGTTTGCCGCGCGTCAACGATACGCACCCCCCTGCTTATGCGAGGTATTAGCGATGCATAACCCAATATCGACGAGCGCATGGCCAAGACCAAAATCCATCGAATCGTGCAGTGATGGTGGGAAAGGACCGACCGATTTCGCATACCTGTTAATACCTTCGTATAGTCGAGGCCAGCGGTTCCTGGCAGGAGCGCGTATCGGCGATGACGTTGCCGCGTCCGCCGCAAGTCTTTCTTCAGGCGCGATTGATCGTTCTCGCTGAGGCCCGGGGCGTGAGGGCGATCATTCGTCGCCATGCCGACAAGGCGTGGTGCGGGATGCGAGCCTTGATTCGTGAATTAAACCTCGATATGACCGACCTCACCCATCGATAAGTTCGAGCAACCCTTTGTACGGCTGGTGCGACGTTGTTCGTTTCGATACCTTGTATTCACCGCGCAGGTCGTGCGCAACGTTTCATGTTTCCGTCAGGTAGCTAACCATGATTTTTTTGTCATCGAGTCCTTCCAGGACCGCCGCCGATTTCAACGCGCTTGCCGACGCGCGCGTGTCGAGCCCTATCGCTGCCGAAACGACCTGGCGCGAGCCTGGGGCCGGTCGCGATATGGACATCGCGCTTTCGCGCTGGACGCGCAATGGCACCGAGACGCTCGAGGTGGCGAACGATTGCAGCGAGAATTGGCACTGCATCGGCATCAACCTCAAATGTACGGTGCTGACTTTTACCCACGCGGGGCGCACTCTCGTCCAGGGACGGTTGACGGCGGGCGCTGCGCAAGTCACGGCGCCGGGCGTCGCGTGCCGCGCGGTGTTTGACGCACCGAGTGACGTGCTGCATTTGTTCGCGTCGCAAGCAGTACTGGCCGAATGCTATGCCGACCTGTTCAATCGCGCTCCTTCGGCCGACATCGTCATCGACGACCCGCGTCTCATCCGGGATCCTGCGCTTGAGCGACTCGGTCAGGCACTGGCCGTGTCTCACACGCAGGACGCGGCGTTGGGCAAGGTTTTCGCCGACAGCGTCAGCCTTGCAATCGTGTCGCGTATCGTGGCCAGCCACTTCGCGACGAACAGGAGCGAGGTGCGCGGTGCGGCTGCGCTGCCGTCGTGGCGCATGCGGCGCGTGGTCGAGTTCGTCGAAGCGCACCTCGCCGACTCGATCGGGCTCGCCGACATGGCACAAAGTGTCGGGCTGACGCGGATGCACTTTGCCGCCCAATTTCGTCGAGCCACCGGATTGCGGCCGCACGAGTATCTGATGCGGCGGCGCATCGAACGCGCACAGCAACTGTTGCTCGAATCGCGCCACGGCTTGCTCGATGTTGCACTGGGTTGCGGCTTCCGTTCGCAAGCTCATTTCACTACGGTGTTCAAACGTTTCGTCGGAGAGCCCCCTTTTTGCTGGAGAGCCAAGGCAAATGCAGATAGATGAACGGGTAACAGCATTCCTTGCCGTGAGCGAGGGATTTCTTCGTGGCACTTACCGGTGCGATGGCCGAAACGCTGTCCATCAAATTTCGCAAGTGTCGCAGAACTGTATCGGCGCCGGGCCGCGTGCATCGAATGACGTTCGCGAGACTGCGGAGCGCGCTCGCCGATGTGACTACCCAGGCGCGCCCAGATAGCGCCTTGCGCGGCGCCGGTCGCGGCGCGCGCCCACCGCAGCGGTTCAACCTACGATGCAACGAGGACGACAATGAACTTCTCGACCGACGTGATGGCGATGGATCCATGGCAGCAGACGCTGAGTTTGCTGTCCCAACTGTGTCGAAACGATCTGCGACCGATCGTACCTGAGCCTGAGTCACTGCGTGGGCGTGTGGCTACGCATCAGGGCCGCTCATCAGAGGCAGGTTCCGGGCTTCGGGCTGTTTCGGTGAGATTCGTCGATCGTGTGAGCTCGACAGCCGTGACGATCGCATGGCGCGATTCCACGCACTGCTCGTATGGTGACCAGACCTGGCACGTGACACGTGCCCGCGCAAGCGGCGTGTGTGCACTCAGCGGTCGCCCGGTCCGGACCGGCGATGCCGTATATCAGCCGCGTGGCCGTCCGCGGCCGCTCAATGCCGGTGCGATGATCCTCGAGGCGGTGCTCCACGAAGCGGAAACAGATCGGTGACGCGAGCGACAATGCGGCAAGCAGAAGCTTCCAGCGAGCGGAAAATCCGCTTGCCGCGTGTCAGTTCGCGCTCTTTTGGACCGAACGATTAATTGAATGGAGCGTGCGGATTCCGATCGTCCTCGAACGCAAAGCGCGTCATAGCGGCGAACTACAGCGTGCCCACTGCAATCGCGGTGTTCCGTGTTCCATTCGCGATCAGGTCGAACAACGCCTGGCTACTGGGCGACAACGATCGACCTTTCGCCCAGACCATGTGGAGCGGCCGCGCTATTCTCATGTCGTCGACTTCGACAACGGCCAGCTCGCCGCGTCGCAATTCATCCGCGACGCTGAGCGTGGAGATGTAAGCAAGCGCGTGCTGGGACAGCAGCATCCGCTTGATGGCTTCGGTGTGGCTTACCGACATCAGCGGCTCGATCTCAAGCCCGGCGCTACGGTACGATTCTTCGATGATCGCGCGCGTTCCGGACCCTGGCTCGCGCATGATGACCGCCCTGCTCACGAGATCTCGCGCGCATACTCTTTTGCCCGCGAGCGGGTGACCGGCCGCGGCGATGACGGCGATTTCGTCGGAACCAATGCGTCGGGCATGGAGAATGGAATTGTCGAACGGTCCCTCTATGAAACCGATCGTGAAGGTCAAATCGTGTAATCCCGCTTCCACGCGCTCGGTGTTCGTGACCGTGAGGTCGATGGTGATGCGGGGGTAACGTGCGTTGAACAGCGCAATGGCTTCCGGCACGAAGAAAACGCCTAGCGTGCCGCTCGCGCCGATCTTCATGTGACCCGATCCAAGGCCGGCAAGCCCCGCGAGCTGTTTTTCGGCCGTATCCGCGAGAGTAAAAATGCGACTTGCATACTCGTACAGCAGCTTGCCACCTTCCGTTAGTGCCACACCGCGAGGCAACCGATCGAACAGCACGATACCGAGACGATCTTCAAGCTCGCGAACCTCCCGGGTGACGGCCGGCTGACTGACGTGCAGTTGCTCCGCGCCGGCGCTGATGCTGCCGGCGCGCGCGACTTCATAAAAGGCGAGAAGGTGAGTGAAGTTCATGGAGCTCGACAGGAGCGATAGCAGCTGCGCGCCGCGCTTACGGCCGAAGTGCTGAACGAGCGAGCTCGGCTGAACGGTGCGCGGTCCAAGCGTGTCAGCTACCGAAATAGGGATTGCAGAAGCTTGCCGGGCCGACGCAGGATGCGGACGCGTGCGTGGTTGCGTGAACGCGCTTGCCGCTTCCCGAGGTTCCGTCCGTCAACGCACTGCCGAAGCCGCTCCCCGCCTGCTGCCCGGCAGCAATCTTCGCTTCGGCTGCTTGAATGTCCACCGGATACTGCGGATCGTTTCCGGTCGCCGGGTTGTAGCCAGCACGCTCGACGCGGACCAGATCGGCGCGCACTTGTTCGCGCGTGAGCTGCGTGGAGCCCTGAGCGAAGCTCACGGCGGGAGCGGCGAAGGTGCCGATGACGATGGCGATACATGCGAGCGTTTTCATGATGAAGCTCCTTCAGTTGAGTTGAATGCGACACATCTTCCACTGTCGATCAATTTCGCGTTGGTCAACAGCGTGTGCCATTACCGGGTCTCGGTGGTGTGACCACTGTTCGCGAGTCGGTAAAGGAAGAATATCGGCGCGCCGCTCGCACGAAAAATGCGTTGTTGCGATGCTTGCCATAATGTAGTGGCATGGCGGTCGGCCTGTGTGATCGGCGATTCTCGAAGGGGCCGCCCGCGGCCTGTGGCCGCGATGGCGCCGGATACGCGATGAACTGGCCAGGCCCATAGAGCGGCTACCCCCCGATCGCCCGTGCAACTGCGAATGCGGCGGAATCCGGTCCTACCGTAGCTGCACGCACCACCTTCACGGGGACGGACTTGTACGCGGGCGTCCGGCTTTGCGGGTCGAACGCATCGAGCGGCACAAGCGGATTCGCTTCGGGGTAGTAGGCACCGCAACAGCCGTCCGGCAGCGAGTATTCGACAATCTTGAAGCCGCGCACGATACGTTCGATGCCGTCCGTCCAGAGGGCGACGATATCCACGCGCTCGCCCGGATGCAGATTGCGCCTGGCGAGTTCGCGCGGATTCATGAACAGCACGTCGCGCTGCCCGAATACGCCACGATATCGGTCCGAATGAGAATAGAGCGTGGTGTTGTACTGATCGTGGCTGCGCATCGTCGTGAGCATCAGCGCTTGCGCGTCGCCATGATCGAAATCTTCGTCGAGACCGTCGAAGACGAGAAAATTCGCCCGGCCCGTCGAAGTGGCCCACACCCTCTCTCGCGCGGTCGAAGCGAGATGAAAGCCGCCGGGTATGCGAATGCGATCGTTGTATGCGTGGAAGATCGGGAATACTGCTTCGATGGCGTCGCGAATACGATCGTAGTTGGCGACGAGGTGCTCCCATGGCACGCGGGAGACACTGCCAAGCGTCGCGCGGGCGATACCGGCGACGATCGCCGGCTCGCTAAGCAGCTGCTCCGACGCTGGCAGGTTGCGGCCAGCCGACGCATGGACCATCGACATCGAATCTTCCACGGTAATCGACTGGGGCCCGTCAGCCTGCATATCGATCTCGGTGCGCCCGAGGCAAGGCAGAATCAATGCGGCTTTGCCGTGCACCAGATGGCTCCGATTGAGCTTCGTTGCGATGTGCACGGTCAGATCGAGCCGGCCGATCGCCGGCTGCACGCGGACCCAGTCTGGTATGGCCGCGGCGAAATTCCCGCCCAGCGCGATAAAGACCCGTGCATGGCCGCGCATCATCGAGTCGATGGTCGCGAGCACATCATGACCGTGTGCAGCAGGCGGACGAAAGCCAAAAGTGCGCTCGATGCCATCGAGCAGCGCAGCGGTCGGCTTTTCGGTGATCCCGACCGTCCGGTTGCCTTGCACGTTCGAATGTCCGCGCACCGGACAGATGCCGGCTCCTGGGCGCCCGACGTTGCCTCGCAGCAGCGCGAGATTTGCGATCTGCTGTACGTTTTCCGTGCCGCGACGGTGCTGGGTGAGCCCCATCCCGTACACTAGGATCACGTTGTTCGCCGCCGCGTAGATGCGCGCGGCATTTTCGATGTCGGCCCGCGCGAGCCCCGACACCCGCTCGATGGCGTCCCATGACGTTGCTCGCAAATCCGTGACTAGCTCGTCGATACCTATCGTATGACCCGCGATGAACGTCATATCGAGGATTCGGGGCTTGTCGGCCGCGACGGCTGCATCGTCTGCCTCGACGATTGCCTTCATCATGCCCTTGAGCACGGCCGCGTCGCCGCCGACGCGGACCTGGTAGAGGAATGTGCTGATCGGCGTCGAACCGAACGTTGCCATTTCGAGCGGATCCTGCGGCGCGGTGAAGCGCTCGAGCGCGCGCTCGCGAAACGGGTTGAACGAGACGATCTTGGCCCCACGGCGAGACGCTGCATGGAGGTCGCTCATCATTCGCGGGCTGTTGGTCCCGGGGTTCTGGCCGAAGATGAAGATCGCGTCGGCCTGCTCGAAGTCTTCGAGCAGCACGGTCCCTTTGCCGACGCCGATCGACTGCGGCAGCCCGACGCTCGTGGCTTCGTGGCACATGTTCGAGCAATCGGGAAAATTGTTCGTGCCGAATTCGCGTACAAAAAGCTGATAGAGGAATGCCGCTTCGTTCGATGCGCGTCCGGACGTATAGAAATCGGCCTGATCGGGATGGTCGAGGGCATTCAGGGCATCTGCGATGGTCGAGAACGCGGCCTCCCACGTGACCGGTACGTAGCGATCCGACGTGGGGTCATAGGTCATCGGGTGAGTGAGACGACCGGCCATCTCGAGATCGTAGTCATCCCATGTGGACAGCTCTGACACGCTGTGTGCGGCGAAGAACTCGGGCGTGCAGCGCTTCGACGTTGCCTCCCATGCAACCGCTTTCGCACCGTTCTCACAGAATTCGAACGACGACGTATGTTTCGGATCGGGCCATGCGCAACCGGGGCAGTCGAATCCCTCCGGTTGATTCATGTGGAGCAGCGTCTTCGCGCCGGAAACGGGAATGCCCTGTACTGCGAGCGCCGCACCCGTCGCTTTGAGAGCCCCCCAGCCGCCGGCGGGTTCACTGTAGATACGAACGGTTTTCTTCCTGGCCATGTCGAGTTCCTCGATGGATTCGGGATCGATCTTGATGCGTTCGTGCGCGACGGTATTGCATCTTGGCGCCGCAGGTTTCGAATTCGCACGCAAGAATGCCGGTGACCGGAGTGCGCTGCTCGGAGACTTCCCGACAGGGCGCGGAAATGGCGCGACCCACGACTGGCGGTGGAGCGTTGTTGAAGCAAGCGCCGTCGACGATCTGTCTAGCGCGATGCGCTAACGACAGGCTTCGGCGAGGAACCACGCGCGCCGTTGAGCTTCGTCGATCCAGCTCTCGATCATGCTCGCCGTTGCGACGTCTCCGTGCGCTCCGCAGACAGCGTGCGCGGCCAACATGAACTGCGCGAGCAGCAGGTTGTCTCGGTGAAGTTCGCTCAGCATCGCGTCGGGGGGCACGTTCGCTGCGTCGTTATCCGCGAGTCGTTGGTGCCGTGCGATGTCGCCAATCGAACGCAACGTCGTCCCGCCGACCTTACGTACGCGCTCGGCGATGTCATCCGTGATCGCGAAGAGCTGGACACCGTGCTCGTCAAGCATCAAATGGTAGTCACGGAAATGCGCACCGCTCATGTGCCAGTGGAAATTCTTCGTCTTCAGGTAGAGCGCAAACACGTCTGCGAGTAACGGGTTGAGCGCGTCCGAGATCGCGCTGATTGCGCGTTCGTCGAAACTCATCGCGGTTTCGGAGGTGGCTTGGCGAATGATCTGGCGTGCTTTTGACATGAGGTGGCTCCTTTTCAACGCAAACGGCGGCATCACGATCGAAGCACTCGTGGCGCGTGGTGCCGTTGAGAACGATTCGAAGGCACCGCATGGGAGCACGACATGCCGGACAATCAGACAGTGCATGCAGCCGCTTCTTGGCGAGACTTGCGTCCGTTCGCGGCCTTCATGGCAGTCGCGATGGGCAGACGGAACGCAAGAATGTATGGAGAGATTGGCGATTCGACCGTTCCGGGATTTTTCCGTTCGCCCGTAACCACGTGAATCGAACGGCTGCAAAACCGATGTCTCGGCGAGCGACGCGACTCGGCCTCGACCTCGCGCGCGGCAACCGTGTATGCCGGGGCGATCGTGCGGAGCGGAAAATCCCGGTCCCTGTCAAAAGGAACGGGGATTCGTCGCTTCGATAATTGTTCCAGTGCGTGAGTTTTGCGGCCCGCGTCGTGGCCGCGAGGCGGCGCGTAACGTCGCTTCTACCGTGAAGGCTGGTTGGGAGCGACATCGCCAAGGAGAGTACGAAGATGGCAACGCTCGTATTGAAAGACGGAACCGAACTGTTCTACAAGGACTGGGGCTCGGGCCAGCCGGTGGTGTTCTCGCACGGATGGCCGTTGAACGCCGACGCGTGGGATGCACAAATGATGTATCTCGCCGAGCGAGGCTATCGCGTGATTGCGCACGACCGCCGGGGGCACGGCCGCTCCAGTCAACCGTGGGGCGGAAACGAGATGTCCCGTTACGCGGACGATCTCGCCGAACTCATCGAATATCTCGATCTCAAGGATGCAGTACTCGTCGGTCATTCGACCGGAGGCGGGGAGGTTGCCCGATATATCGGCCGTCACGGCACCACGCGTGTCGCGAAGGCCGTATTGATCGCGGCTGTGCCGCCGCTAATGCTGAAAACCGAGGCGAACCCCGGTGGCCTGCCGTTGTCGGTGTTCGACGATATCCGAAAGGGTGTCCTGGCGAACCGCTCGCAGTTCTTCAAGGACCTGGCGGTCCCGTTTTACGGCTTCAACCGCGACAATGCAAAGGCGACGGCCGGGACGGTGGATGCGTTCTGGTATGCGGGCATGCAATGTTCGATCAAGAGCGCGTACGACTGCATCAAGGCCTTCTCGGAAACCGACTTCACTGCTGATTTGCGAAGCATCGACGTTCCTACACTGGTACTGCAAGGCGATGACGATCAGATCGTCCCGCTCGATGATTCCGGTCGATTGTCGGCCGAGATCGTTCGCGACGCACGGCTGACTATTTACCCCAGCGCACCGCACGGCTTGTGTACCACGCATGCCGATCAGGTGAGCGCGGATCTTCTCGCGTTCATTCGCGCGTGACATTCCGGCTGCTCGACGTGTCGTCGGTCGACGCGAACCGGCGACGCACGTGACGAGTTCCAGATACCGGTGCACTTACCGCCGGTATCGGCTCGGCGACATCGCCAGCCGCCCGCCGCGCATGCGGCCCTCATCGCACCGACGGTGCGCCGAGATCCGGACATTCGATGCAATGCAGACGTGGAATCCTCATGCATGGCGGCAGAAGTGGGGTGCCACGCATACCGCGCGCGTGCGGCATGCGTACCTTCGTTTATCACAGGCTTGTACGGCCTTCGTTGCGCGGAAGCAGACGTGAGGTGGCGTCGTCGGATCGGAACGAGGCCGCGTTTTCCAAGCAAACGCGGCGACGATGGCGTCCGACAGCTCGGCATTGCGACGAACGACCGGTGCCGACCGGGACCGCGTGGAACTATACATATATATGATTTCCGCAAATAGCCGATTTCTCTATGATTGGGGGCGACAGGGCGGCCAATGTTCGGTCACCCGAAACGGAATTTCGGCCGGGGGCTCGGGTTTGCAGAATTATCCAATCGTTTCGATTGTTGACGATGACGAATCCGTCCGTGTCGCCACGTCCAGTCTCGTTCGCTCGCTGGGTTGGAGCACGAAACTTTACGCATCGGCGGAGCAGTTTCTGGCCTCCGACGACGTTCTGGACGTTTCGTGCGTTATTTCGGACGTGCAGATGCCTGGTATTTCAGGTCTGGAAATGTATCGACGGCTGCTGGACAGCGGCGTCACGGTGCCGGTCATTTTCATTTCGGCATTCGCGTCCGATGCCGTCGGTCGGCAGGCGCTCGATATGGGCGCGATCTGCGTGTTGAGTAAACCCGTGGATGGCGTGGAGGTTGCCCGCCATCTGGAATCTGTGAAGAACAGCGGCGCGAACCGGGTTTCGTAGCGCATTCCGCAAGCCAGGTATCCCCACTCGTATCGCCAACACGCGGCTGTGGGAAAACGAGATACAGACTGGTATTCCGTACGCTTCATTTCCTTCGAGCACTGCGAAACACGACGATGAGCAATCGGACAATTGGCAAGCCGTGGCGAGAAGACGCACGCGTGTTGTATACCCTGGCGGGTGCACTGGCGTCGCTCATTTTCATCATCGACGTGACGCCGCTTGATATTGCGATTGCAGTGCTTTACGTGGTGGTGGTGTTGCTAGTGGCGTCCGCGGGCTCCCGCCGGGCCACGTATGTCGCTGCATGCGGATGCGCGGGATTGACATTACTCGCGCTGGGACTATCGCATGACGAACGCTATTCAGGCGGCGCGCTCGCACGTTGTTGCGTAAGCTTGCTGGCGATAGGTACGACGGCACTTTTGTCGCTGCGCAATATCGCCAACACCGCGACCTTGCGTGAGCGATTGCAGTTGCTCGATCTCACTCATGACGCGATCGTCGTATACGACTTGCAGGGCAGGATCGCGTTCTGGAATCAGGGCGCGGAAGCGCTTTACGGCTGGACGGCCGAACAGGCGCTCGGTCAGCCGGTCCACGTGCTTACACAGACCGTCGCGTCGGTGCCGCTCGACCGCATTCACCGTACCGTACTCGAGTGTGGACAGTGGCAGGGTGAACTGCAGCGTGTACGCAAGGACGGGAAAGTGGTGATGATATCGAGTCGACTCGCGCTGTGGCGTGATGCCGGCGGAAAGGCGGTTGCGATACTCGCGACCAACAATGACATCACGGACCGCAAGCGCCTGGAGGGCGAAATGCGGCAGCAGAAAGATGAATTGCACGCGATGATCGACGCCATTCCAGCGATGGTGTGGAGCTCGGATAGTGAGGGCAAGATTGGCTATGTCAACAAGCGATGGACGGAGTTCGGCGTGTCCATGGCAGAACGTGAAGAGGATATCTGGCGTGCCGTCGTACATCCCGACGATCTGGTTGCGATGCAGCACGCATGGGAACGCGCTGTCTGTAACGAATCACGATTCGAGAACACCGTCCGGATCAGGCGCGAGGACGGTGTCTACCGATGGGTGCATGTCCGCGCGGCACCGCTTCGTGACGGGAGCGGGCGCCTCGTTCGTTGGTATGGGGTGAATGCGGACATAGAGGCACGAAAGCAGGCTGAGCAGGCATGGCGCCGCAGCGAGGCATTTTTATCGGGCGCGCAGCGGCTGAGCCATACCGGCAGTATTGCGATGCGACTTCCCGACGGTACGATGTGGTGGTCCGACGAGACATATCGCATCTTCGAACTCGGTCGCCACATGGTACCGAGCCTGCAGGCGATTGCATCGCGCGTCCACCCGGATGACATTTCCGTCGTTCGCAATGCGTGGAATCGCCAAGTCTCGGGTGCGTCGGCGCTTGACATCAAGTTTCGACTGTTGATGGCCGATGCCCGCATCAAACATGTCCATTACGTTGCGCATCCGATCCGACATCAAAATGAGATGGAATACGTCGGTGCATTGATGGACATCACCGAGCGAGTCGTCGCGCAGGAGGCGCTTGATCGATCGAATGCCGAACTGGCGCACGCGACGCGGGTAACGATGCTGGGCGAACTGGCCGCGTCGATCGCTCATGAAGTCACTCAGCCGCTCGCAGCAATTGTCACGGCTGGCGACGCCGCATTGCGCTGGATCGACCGGCCGGAGCCGGATCTACGCGAGGTACAGCAATCCGTTTCACAGATGATCCGCGACGCCAAGCGAGCGTCCGATGTCATCCGGCAGATTCGGGCAATGGCGAGAAAGCGTGCACCCGAACAGGTACTGCTCGACCTGAGCGACGTCGTGCGAGAATCGCTCGAACTCGTCGCGCGCGAGCTGGAGACCCAGCGGGTGGACGTTGAGACAGACTATTCGTCGTTACCCCAGCGCGTTTGCGGCGACCGCGTGCAATTGCAGCAAGTCGTCATCAATCTGGTGATGAACGCGATCCAGGCCATGTCGGGCGTGCCTCCGGGCGCGCGCCGCTTGCGGCTTCGTACTTACGCGCGCGATGGCCGCGCCCACGTGATGGTGGAGGACCACGGAGTCGGGATCCGGGACGAAGACTTCGCCCGGCTGTTCAGCGTATTCTTCACGACGAAGCGGGACGGAATGGGCATGGGCTTATCGATATGCCGGTCGATAGTAGAAGCGCATGGCGGCCGTATTTGGGCCGAGATGCCGGACCGCCCCGGAACGGTCGTACAGTTCGTATTGCCACTGGATGAGGAAACGTGTAATGAACCCTGACGCGCAAGACGCCGCCCAGCAATCGATCGTTTATGTCGTCGACGATGACGAGTCGATGCGAACAGCGGTCGACATGCTTCTTCGGTCGGTCGGGTTCCGCGTTGAAGCGTTCGCGTCGGCGCAGGAGTTTCTCGCCTTCGACAAGCCCGACGTCGCGAGCTGCCTGATTCTCGACGTTCGCCTGAAAGGCCAGAGCGGGCTCGCGGTTCAGGAGCAGATCGCCACCGCCGAGCTGCACCTGCCGATCATCTTCATGACGGCGTACGGCGATATTGCGATGTCGGTGAAGGCGATGAAGGCCGGTGCGATGGATTTCCTCGCGAAGCCGTTTCGAGAGCAGGACATGCTCGACGCGGTCACTGCGGCGCTAGAGCGCGATGCGCGATGGCGAAGCGAGCATCGTTCGCTCCTCGATCTGCGCGCGCGCTATGCAACGCTGTCTGCGCGCGAGCGCGAGGTAATGGCGCTCGTGGCGAGCGGCCTGATGAACAAGCAGATCGCGGCAGAACTGAATCTGAGCGAAATCACTGTGAAGATTCACCGCGGACAGGCGATGAAGAAGATGGACTCGCGCTCGTTGGCCGACTTCGTGAAGAAGGCCGAGGCGCTGGGTGTCGGCCAGCCGGCACAGGCCCCGGCGGCAGCCAGAATGCAGAGTAGCTAGCGAGCGTCGGGTCCTGACAAGCGACGACATTCGTCTGTTGGCCGCATAACAGGATCCTGTTTTTCCTTCGTAAACGGGAACCTCGTAGCCGATACGGCCGCGATTGCATGTCGCTGTTTCTTCTTCCAGGACGGTTCGCCGATCGTGCGGCGACAGTTCACACGGATACGATTATGCGCATTCTGATAGTCGAAGATGAGCCGAAGACAGGTGCATATCTGAAGAAGGGGCTTGAAGAATCCGGCTTCAGTGTCGACCTCGCGAAAGACGGTGCAGAAGGGTTGATGCTTGCACAGGAAGAGAGCTACGACGTGATCGTGCTCGATGTGATGCTGCCGGTACTCGACGGCTGGGGTGTACTTAAGCGATTGCGTGCCACGCATATGACGCCGGTGTTGTTTCTGACAGCGCGCGACGACGTACAGGACCGAGTGCACGGTCTCGAACTCGGCGCCGATGATTATCTGGTGAAGCCGTTTGCGTTCGTCGAGCTGCTCGCGCGTATTCGCACGCTAGCGCGTCGCGGACCGCCGCGGGAGATGGAGCGTATCGTCGTCGGTGATCTTGAAATCGACGTTGTGCGTCGCCGCGTGAAGCGAGGCATGGTCCGCATCGAGCTCACGCCGCGCGAATTCTCCCTGCTGCAACTGCTTGCGCGACGGCACGGCGAGGTGCTGACCCGAACGCAAATCGCGTCGTATGTGTGGGATATGAACTTCGATAGCGATACCAATGTCGTCGAAGTAGCGATCAGGCGTTTGCGCGCGAAAATCGACGAACAGTTCGAGGTGAAGCTGATTCATACGGTGCGTGGCGCTGGCTACTTGCTCGAACTGCAGGACACTGCGTGATGCTGTGGGTCGTCGATCGCACCGTCCGCGCGCCCAAGCGGCTAATTTTGCAAAGTTCGATCGGGGGTCACCTGAAGCGATCCGTGGATTTCGGAATCGTCATCTAACAGTCAGCGTATCGGTGGGGGCACGGTACGAGAATAGGTTGGTCGATTGCAGCGCCAACGCCATTCGCTGTGCAATCGCGACGCAATTTTCTCGACCTACGCCCAGGAGAGTTTCATCATGAACCGCCGACTCATCGCAGCAAGTGCGCTACTCTTTGTCGCGCTCGGTACGCCGGTTGCAGCGTTTGCGCAGATTCCGCAACATGCGCTGACGCGCGCGCAGGTTACCGCTGATCTGGCGCAGGCCGAGCGGGATGGCACCGTGCCCAATCCAAACTCGGACTACCCTCCCAGCGCCCAGGCGGCCGCCCGCCATCGCGATATGTACCCGATGGCGCCCGGTGTGCGGACAGCCGTAAGCGCGCCGACGTTCGTGTCGAACGCACGTCCCCAATAACTCGGGAGCATGGCTACCGACACTCCTGCGTCAGGATGCCGGTACGCAAGGTTCACCGCCGGCTCCACGCCGAATGAACGACGTCTGTGTCGGCGCCTTTGGGGTATTAGCTCAACTTATATGACGCTGCGCCCGTCCCGGCGAGTTTTCCGGCATCCACGATAAGGTATTCGGGGCGAATGGGCCGGCCTTCCAGATGGCACTGCAGGATCTCCAAGGTGCCTGCCGCATAGCGTGCCTGTGCGGACAGCGATGTGCCGGAGATATGAGGTGTCATTGCTTCGCTCGGCATGCGGCGCCACGGATGGTCGGGCGGCGCCGGTTGCGGGAACCACACGTCGCCGCCGTAGCCGGCGAGACGACCGGATTCGAGCGCTCGCACGACGGCGTCTCTATCGCACAGCTTGCCGCGCGCAGTATTGATGAGGTAAGCGCCCGGTTTCATATGCGAGAACATTTCGTCGTCGAACATATGTTCGGTGGTCGGATACAGCGGGCATTGCAAGTTGATCACATCGCACACCTGGACGAGGGACCTGGCGCTAACGTGGTAGGTGAGGCCGAGTTCGCGTTCGAGGTCTGCCGATAGGCGATGACGACTGTGGTAATGGAGATGTACGTCAAACGGCTTCAGTCGTCGAAGCACGGCCAGTCCGATACGCCCTGCCCCGATCGTTCCGAAATGCATTCCTTCGAGATCGTAGCTTCGCCTCACGCAGTCCGCGATGTTCCAGCCTCCGTTCGCCGCAAACTGATGAGCTGGAACGAAATTCCGGACGAGCGCCAGCACCGTCATGACGACATGTTCCGCTACGCTGATGCTGTTCGAGAACGTCTCCTCCGCGACGGTAATGCCTCGTTCTGCAGCAGCCAGGAGATCGACATGATCCGAGCCGATTCCCGCGGTGAGCGCGAGTTTGAGCTTGGATGCCTTCGCGATTCGCTCTCTCGTCAGATAGGCTGGCCAGAACGGTTGTGAAATCACTACGTCCGCGTCGGGCAGATGTTGGTCAAAGACGGAATCGGGGCTGTCCTTGTCGCTCGTCACGACCAGTTCGTGACCGTTTGCCTCCAGATACGGCCGAAGGCCAAGCTCGCCTGACACGCATCCGACGAGTTCGCCCGGAGAGAAGCCGAGCGGACCTTGAGGGGTAGGCAAGCGCTGTCCACCGGGATATGCGGCGATCAACGGGATGCCGTCACGAACGTACCGCGGCGGATAGCCGGACGTCGGATCCGGGTAGAGCACACATAGAACTTTTGCCATTCATCGTCTCCTTCTCGCGTTGACGGGCTACGCAGTGACGCGTCGTCGCAGATTAGGAGAGACGGACAGCGGTGAATTTTGTTATGGCACGGCTTTTCTCAAATTGCATGAAGTGCTCGCCGTGCTCCGAGGTCGCTCGCCCTTTGAGTGAGCCGATCGAGCCAAGTCACACGGCGTAATTCCGACAGTCGATGTCGCGGCGCGGTTACGCGAGCGACGCTGGAAGCGTGATGTGAAATGTTGTGCCGGAAGGTTCTTCGGGGGTCGCCCTCAGGTGTCCGTCATGGGCTTGAACGATCGAATGAGCGACTGATAGCCCGATGCCCATTCCCGTATCCTTGGTGGTGAAGAACGGCTCAAAAAGCCGTTCCATATGTGCGGCCGACATACCAGGGCCCGAGTCCTTCACCTTTATGTCTACCATGCCGTCGTCGCTGCACGATGTGGTGATCGACAGCAGCCGGCGCCCTTCGTTGACGGCGTTCATCGCTTCGATCGCGTTGGCGACGAGGTTGAGTACGACCTGCTGCAGTTGTACGCGATCGCCTGTCACGATCGGAGCGGGCGCGGCAAGCGTCGTCTCTACGCCGACGCCATTTTTCTCCGCATCGCGGCGAGTCATAAACAGAACTTCGAGTATGGCATCGTTGACGTCCACCTGCTCCTTTCGAACCGGGGATTTGCGCACTAGGTCTCTGATGCGGTCGATGATGTCGCCGGTTCGCAAGGTATCACGCACGATCAGTTCGAGGGCCCTGGCTGCTCGGTCGACGTTTGCGGGGCGAGCAGACAGCCACCGTAGCGCCGCGTCTGCATTCGCGGACATCGCGGCGATCGGTTGCTTCACTTCGTGACTGATCATCGCCGTCAACTGTCCGACGGTCGATACACGGTTCGCGTGGGCGAGTTCCTGCTGCATTTCGCTGAACCGGATTTCGCTGTCTCGCGCGCGTGCCTCCGCACGCTTGCTTGCGCTCAGATCGAGAACGAAGGCGACCCCTTGATCGCCGTCGGGCGAGAACATCGCGGCGCCGACAAGGACAGGCGCACGGCTGCCGTCCTTGCGGAAATACTCTTTTTCGATTGGCGCAAGCACGCCGGTCGCGCGAAGGACCGGTTCGTGGATCTGGAAGTCGACCTGAATCCATTCAGGAGGTGTGATGTCCCGCCAGTTCAGCTGGCGATGACGGAACTCCTCGCGACTGTAGCCGAGCAAGTCGAGAAAGGCGCTGTTCGCGTCCAATATCGTGCCATCCAGCGCGTAAATGAAGATGCCGATGATGTTGGCGTCCACGAGGCGCCTGATTCTGGCCTCGCGGTCGGACAGCTCTCGATACAGGCGTGCGTTCTCCAGCGTGATGGCGACCTGCGAAACGAGTACGCCGAGCGCCGCCAGCCGGGTGGGCGCGAATACGCCCGTGGAAAGCCTGTTTTCCAGATAAAGCGTACCGACCAGTGTGCCGCGACGGATAAGAGGAATGCATAGAATCGAGCGCACTCGATGTGAGACGGTGTATGCATCGGTCGCGCATATTGGATCCTTCGATACATCCGGTATCGACAGGACTTCCCGAGTCCGCATGACGTAGGTGATCGTCGCCGTCGGGAGCCGCTTCGGATCGAGCGGTGAGCTTCCCTGCCGAATGCATACTGCTTCGCCTTGGACCGTCGCCTCGGCCTGTATCTCCGCGGGTCCCTCGTCCGCGGTGAGAATCAGAATGGCGCGATCCGCGCCAGAGTGCGTCAGTGCAGCCCGCATGAACGTATCGACTACGTTTTCGAGAACGATCTCGGACGAAACGCGCTGCGAGACGTCGATCAGCATCCAGTAGTCTATCTCGCCGGCTGTGGACCGCGTCGTCTCGTGCGCGCTGCTGCCACGCGCGTCGGTGCCTAGGTGCGGGTATGTGTCGTCGAGTTGCCGGACTTTCCCCAGCGCTCCCCAGCGCATATAACCGTAACGTGCATTGCGTAAGTAGGCATCGCTGACGATCGCGAAGCCACGGGACTGGTAAAAGCGCGCAGCCAGTTCGCTCGCAATCGCTTCCTGATGCGGAAAGTCGCTTGCGCGTGCGGCACCGATCGCCTGTTCATAAAGCCGCTCGGCGTCGAGTATGCGGGATTCGATGCGAGCGATCTCCGCATTCACGAGTGTTGCTCGATCGTCGAAATTGCGGGGAAAGTGGTTCGCCAGTACGTTGAGTTTCGCTTGGTGCCGAGCCAGTTGCTCCAGCCGCCGAGCACGCTTCTCCGGTGTCATCTGCTCCAGTGTTGCGGCCAACGTGAGCGCGGCGTAGAAATGGAACTCCGCCTCTTCGAGGAACATCGAAGAGGTCCACATCAGGGCTTCGGCGCGGAGCAGAGACTCGAGAGCGGCGTCGTGGTCACCCGCCAGATAACGTGCTTGCATTTTTCGCGTCCAGTACCAGCACTCCGCGATGGCAAGACCGCGGCGATGTGAAAGACGGGACTCAAATGCCTGTTCATTGAAATGCTCGCTGCAGAATGTCCCGAGCCTTTTCGTCCGCCCTCGCAGGCTGTCGATGAACGCGATTTGTGTCGAGATGATATCGACGACCAATCCATGTTGAGCGTTCCGGGCGAACGCAAGACCGCGTTCCGCTTCGGTGTGAACGGTGAAAAGGGGGGCGCCCGCGAACAGCAACACCGTGTTCAGACAATTGAGGGAGTACGATGCGTACAACAGATCCCCGGTTTTGTTTGCCGCGGAAAACGCGTACCTCAACGTGTCTTCGGATGCGTGAACATGCTCTATCCAGCACTTCGTAAAGATTGCGAACACCATCGACGTGCTGGCATGGAAGCGATGTTGAACATTGCGTTCGGCAATGCGATAGCCCGCATGGCTGAAGCGAATCCCGAGGTCGAAATCACCGAAACGCGGACCGGAAGTCCGGGTCAGCGTGCCGTAAGCAACGCAGGACGCGTCACAGTTTCCACTGGTCAGGCTGAGGTTGATCGCCTTGCACGTAATCAGCGAGTTGAGATTGAAATCGGTGAAGCATGCTGCGGACAGCAGGCGCGTCAGTACCTCCAGCGTAGTCAACGCTAGCGGGTCGACCATGGCTGGTAATCCGGCGATGTCATCGACCGTCAGGCTGGCCGCACGTCGGTGGAGTTGCGCATATTCGTCTTGCACGTCCTGATCGGACGGATGTGCCGACGATGTGATACCGACGCAACGCAGATAATCGAGCGCGACGGCGATTGCGTCGTCGCTTTGATCGAGCGCCGTGTACACGTCCATCCGTTGTACCGTGACGCGACCGCGCGCGATCAGGTCTAATCCTTGTATCGGCAACGCTGCCAGGCGCCGTTCCGCCAGCTCGAGTTGTCCGGTCAGGAATTCACATTCGGCAAACTCGAGTTCGAACTCGAAATGGATGCCGGCTGGGGCGTTGGTTGGTATAGCGCTCAGTAGCGCCGCACCGGCACTGAAGTAGCGCAGCGCGGTATCGTACGCGGCGGATCGCTTCGCTCGAATGCCGGCTCGCAAATTGAGCGCCGCGACTTCGTGCCGTTCTTCCGCCAAGATGAGTTTGTCACCGGCGCGATTGAATTGGCCGACGATTTCAAACAACAGCCCTTCGTCGGTCCCTTCGGCAAGATGCGGTAACAGGCGCCGCGCAGCCATCAGGTGCATTTCCGCGCGCGAGCTGACAGGGATGAGCGAATATGCTGCCTCGTGAATCCGGTCGTGGGCGAATCGATAGATATTTCCAACGCGTTCGACGAGTTGTTGCCGGATGGCGGCCTGAAGCTCGCCGTGCAACGTTTCTTCGGTGGTTTGGCGCACGATCGCCAGATTGCAGGTCGTCGCTGCGCTGCCCAGGCAGGCAAGGTCGCGGAGTGCGGTGTTGCAGTTTGGTGGAAGCCGGTTGAGCCGGATAGCCATCAGATCCGCGACGTTGTCCGTATAGCGGGCGCTCCGGACGTCCTGAACGTTCCACGACCAGCGTCCGGCGGCCGGATCGATGACAAGCACGTTCTCTTCCGCGAGTGCATGCAGGAACTGAACGACGAAGAACGGGTTGCCTGCCGTCTTCGAATATACGACTCTCGCAAGCGGCTCGACCAACTTGTCGGTGGAGTGCAGGATGTCGCGAAGAAGTGGCGCGACATCCTTGGCGCTCAATGGCAACAGGTCGATTTCATGAACTGCGATTCCCGCCGCTTTGGCGGCAGAAATCTTTCGCGTCAGTGGGTGATCGGCATCGACTGCGTTGTGACGATACGCACCGATCAGCAGCAGGTGGCGCATGTCGGAATGGTGCGCGATATGTTCGATGAGATCGAGCGTTGCGGCGTCTGCCCATTGAAGATCGTCGATAAAGAGCACAAGGGGAGGGCTCAGCTCAGCGAACACCTGTACGAGGTCCCGCAACACCCGTTGAAATCTGACCTGTGCCTGTTGCGGCGGCAAATCAGCTACGCCGGGTTGCTTGCCTATCAGCAGTTCGAGATCCGGCACGAAATCCGTGACGAGGCGTCCGTTCTGCCCGAGTGCGTCCAGCATCGCGTCGCGCCACCGGTGTACGTCGTCTTCGCCTCTGGCGAACACGGACTTGATCATGCCTTTCAGCGCAAGCGCCACCGAGGCATACGGTACGTCGCTGTTGTACTGGTCGCACTTTCCGCTGGCGAAAGTCCCTTGAAACGTGCCTACCGCGGTTTGCAGCTCGCGCGCGAGACACGATTTGCCGATACCGGCATAACCGGAAATCATCACCAGTTCAGTCGATCCCGCGAGCATGGCCCGTGAAAATGCGCCGGTCAGTCGCGCCAGTTCCTGGTCCCGACCGTACAACTTCGCCGGTCGGGAAAGTCGCTCGGGCAGATCGGCGATGCCCAGCTCGAACCGAGATATCGTCGCGGTCGCTGACCACTCCGCCATGCATCGACGCAGGTCGCGCTCCAATCCTGTCGCGCTTTGATAGCGTTCGCCGGGGCATTTTTCGAGCAGTTTCATGACGATCGCCGACAACTGGGGATCTACGAGTCCGTGGCGCAGATGGGGCACTACGGGCGTGCGCGACGTATGACTGTGTATCCACTCCATCGGGGTGGTTGCGGAAAATGGCAGTTGCCCGGTCAACATGCGATAAAACACGACACCAATGCTGTACAAATCGCTGCGCGCATCGATCTGCCAATTCATGCGGCCCGTTTGCTCAGGCGCCATGTAGGGCATGGTGCCCGCAATGACTTCAGGGTGCTCTGCCATCTCGGGACGATCCTGGCCGCTGAGCGCGATCCCGAAGCCGGTGAGCCGCACACGGCCGCCGGCTTCGTCAACGTACAGGTGAGCGGGCTTGAGGTCGCGGTGAACGATCTTGGCGGCGTGCATATGGCCGACTGAGACGACGATCGGGAGGGCAATATTCAGAAAGCGTTCAGTATCCAGCGGCTCACTCAATAGCTGCTCGAGGCTGACGCCGGCGGAGTTTTCAAGAATGAGCGCGACGCTGTCGCCTTGCCGCTGCAATTCGAGCGGGCGCAACGCCCACGCACCATCCAGCTGGTCGCGCATCCGGTATTCGTTCAATAGATGTTCAACGGCGATCGTGTCAGATGCACCGCGTCGCGGCCGGACGACGACGACCGGGATGCGCCGCCCTTCGGCATTCGTGAAGCATGCGCGGGAGTGAGAGATGCCGTCGTCTTCGGGGATGATGGAGGGGGCGGTATCGGTCATGCCGGCAATCGCTGTTCCGGGAGAAGGGTATAGCTGACGGAGCCGTTCATGACGACCGGCAACGCCGGCGATCTGGCGCCGCGCCGTCACGATCGCCGCGGGTCGTGATCGTTGCGCGCTCAGGCCAGTGCGGCCAGACGCTCGTCGCGGCTGATCAAACCCAGCGCTTCCGCTTTCAGTACGAAATCGGCAATCGACGGCGACTTCATTTTCTTCATTGCTTGCCCGCGGTGCAGCTTGACCGTGATTTCGCTCAGGCCAAGTTCGGCCGCAATTTGCTTGTTCAGCAGCCCGTTGGCGACCATCGTCATGATGGTTCGTTCTCGCGGCGTCAATGTGTCATAGGACGCGCGCAATATCGCCATTGACCTTTCGGACGTGCGGCGCTTGCAATCGGACTCTAGTGCGCGTGTCACGGCGTCGATCATGTCTTGTCCGCGAAACGGCTTCGGAAGAAAGTCGACGGCACCAGCCTTCATCGCCTGAACCGACATGGGGATATCTCCGTGCGCCGTCATCAGGATCACGGGTAAGCGCATGTTCCGCACGATGTGCTCCTGCACGGCGAGTCCGCTGTGCCCCTTCAAGCGAACATCTAGGACGACGCAACTCGGTCGGTCCGGCAAGTCGGCGGCCAGGAAGCCGTGCGCACTGTCGAACGAAACGACATGCAGGCCGACGGAATCGAGCAACGTTTCGACAGCTTCGCGCACGGCACTATCGTCGTCTACTACGAAGACGACTGGATCCGTCGTACCACCATTCATGTCCGTCATCATCGCTCCGCTGCTGAGATCCGTAGAGAATTGCCTTTGATGCTTCTGCTTAATAATCCGGTAGGCCGGTTCATGAACCACCACATTTTAGAGCGAAACATATCGCCGGTACCAACAAAGGTCGGCTTGAACGGACCGGGCCGGGTGGTGGCGCGCCAGATGTTGCTGCATACAAAATCGTCATACTATTAACGCCGAAATCCCTCTCTGGAGCATTCCGCGATGTCATCGAGTATTGACCTTCACTTCTTCCGCATCCTTGCGGACAGTTATCACCGACTGCTCAACAAGTCGCTCGTTCCCGCCGGGATGAATGCGTCCGAAGCCGCGACATGGCTGTACGAGGAGGCGCCGTTCGGGATTCTGGCGCACGATTTAGCGGTAGATCCCGTGTTCGTCTACGGCAACAAGCGTGCGCAGGCCATTTTTGGGTATGACTGGGACGAACTCACCGCCCTACCTTCCCGGTTCTCGGCGGAGCCAATGGAGAGGGGCGAACGCCAACTGTTTCTTGAAAAAGTCGCGCGAGATGGCTTCGTGGCGGGATATCGAGGGATACGGATCACCAAGTCCGGCACACGCTTTTGGATCGATCATGCAACGGTGTGGCAACTCACTGATGCGGCCGGAAATCACTGCGGTCAGGCAGCGATGATCCCTGAGGTACACGCCATTGAGTAGTTCATGCAAACCGGGCAAGAGTCTTGGAGTCCGCGATCAGGTAACGAATTCGTTCCATTCGCCTTAACTAATGCTTTGGATCGGAGGCAGGTCTGCAGCGTGAGTGTTGTTGCCTGACCGACTATCCGACAATTCCGAGTCGGCTTCCTTTGACACGCTTCATTGACCACTCATGCTTCTTCAGTTCTTCCTGCCATATCTAACGCTTTGCCATTTGGCCTCTTGGGGCTTGGCACAAAATCTCGAAGGCCTGAGGTTATTCAAATACCTGAATACCTCGCCGATGCAAGTCGGCGACGCCATCTTCTATCCCCTCAATCTCAATCCGGCGGTGGGTGTCGCTAACTTGTCCGTTGTTCTCACGGGTTTTCTCGCCATCATATTCGTGCTGAACATCCGAGCCTGCTTCTACTTGAACAAGTGGGTCGGTGGTACCGGTTTGACCTTATGGCTATTCCCTGGCCTACTGAGCATGTTCGGCTACATGCCGGATATTCGCGGCATAGCGCCGGACGTATTCCTCTTCGGTGAAGGTTTCCCCGGCAGCGCGGAATCAGCGGCGGCCAATCTGCTCATGTGTCTGGTCGCCGGATGGTCTCTCATCATGCTACTCAGTTCGCTCTGGAAGAAAAACACCTTCAAGAACGTCTACGACCACATTTGGTACACCATGGGACTGATCGCGGCCCTGTACTTCGTGGTAGACGCCGGCCTTTCATCGTACAAATCCGATCTGACTGAGGCCGACGACCGCATGGTCCGTACCCTACAACTGTTTCGAGTGGCGGAAAAACATCTCGACGTCTTGTGTGCTCTGCCGGAAACGGCGGGGCTATCTCCGGCCTTGTGTGCGCTGGCGCCGGAGTTGAAGTGGGGTGTGCGCAGTTACCTAGACATGAAAGGCAATGTGCGCGCAAAGATAGAGCCGCCCAACTGGGTTGCCGAGATCGCCAGCGATCCCGTGTTGGCGAGCCAGATTAGAGCGCTCAACAATTGGGCCTGCACCCAAGGCCAACAGCCGGCACAGTGCCAAACAGCTCCCAGCGATACGGCTTTGTCAATCCACGACATGGACACACCCCTAGCTTTTCCGCCACCTAGCTATGCGAAGGCAATTCAGCAGTTACACGCCTCCATGGAAAAATCCGATCGACGTATCCACGATATTGAGCGAGGACACAATCTTCGCTATTTCGGTTTCCTCATTGTTGCGTTTCTGGCGGGAGGGAAACTAGCCAACGCTTCAAGGGCGATGGTCAAAGATGACTCTGTCCGTCCGCGGTCGTGGATACTCACCACTATCAAATATGTCGTCAAGAAAGCAAAAGCGACGCTCCAAGGTTTGGCAACGCTGATTGTCGACGCGTGCTGTTACCTAGCCCAACAAATTGCGGTGCTACTTGCTCGCTATCGGGTAGCCAGAGCAGTTCGCCTTGAGCAGCGAAGAAAGGCGGAAATTGAGCACGAATAGACTCGTGGTCAACGAATCAACGCATGTGATGCAACAGAACACCGGTGGCTCCGTAGCCTTAGTGACCTGAGGCGGAATTTTGTGACCAATCAAGCAGTGAGCCTCGCGTCGTGGAATCGTTTATCTTGGCGGATTGCCCGGTGTTTACGGGCTTCTTTATACAGAGGATCTGTTAGAAGTTTCCGACTAACAGCCTCGTTCTCGGGACTTCCAGTATTCTTTCGGGAACTTCAGTGGGATCGCGATGGCAAAGGTACGAAAGACGGTCGACAGTGTACGGGCATCTAGGGATGGCCACGAATTCCATGAAGCTTGGGTAGCGCGTAAATGTCTGGGATTGTTGTTGCCCAGAGACGATCTTGTCGGTATCGCCATCGAAGGATTTGGCACAGAAGATCAGAAGCTTGTCACTGCCGAGGCCAATGAAATTGCCGATGCGGTGCTCTACTTTGGTCGGCGCGCGACGTTCTCCGAAGCGAGGCAGGTCGTAGTCGTACAGGTGAAGTATTCCAAGGCTGCGGAAATTAAGCCTTTCCGTGTGTCGGATGCCAAGAAGACCTTGGATAAATTCGCGGGAATCTATCGCGCGCACAAGCGCGACCATGGCACCGAGACGGCGCGCGACAAGCTTCGCTTCGAGCTGGTTACGAATCGCCCGATCGCAGCAGTCTTCACCAACGCGCTGCTTGGTCTGGCTCGAGGCGACCTACTCGACGGTGAGACGAAAGAACAGGCAACTCAAATCACAGCTGCTTGCAAGCTGAGAGGCAAGGATCTCGCTGAGTTCGCGGCGCGCGTCGTGATGGTTGGTTTGACCGGCGATCTGCGGTCCAACAAGGAGCAGCTGGCCATCACGCTGGCTGATTGGTCACCAGCACGTGATCACATGGCGGCCATTCGCCTCAATAGCATACGAGAGATGGCGCGAGATAAGGCTGGGCTCGCGAAGCAGCACCGCAACGTAATCGCACGCACCGATGTCTTCGCTGCGCTTCAACTTTCCGATGACCGTGACCTGTTACCTTGTCCGGCAAGCTTTCCGGAGGTGGGTGCGATCGTGGATCGCGTGCAATTGGACGATGCCATCGCTCGGATCCCCCGACTCACCAAGCCATTGGTCGTCCACGCTGAAGGTGGCGTTGGCAAGACTGTCTTCATGACCTCCCTAGCGGCCCGACTGTCGTCGTCGCACGAGACAGTATTGTTCGACTGCTTCGGCATGGGGCAATACCGCGCCCCTGACGATGCCAGACACTTGCCCGGCCGGGGGCTCGTCCACATTGCCAATGACTTGGCTTGCCGCGGCTTGTGCGATCCGCTACTCCCTTCGACGAGCAACAGCGAAGACATTGTTCGTGCGTTTCGCGTGCGCTTAGAGCAGGCGGTCGCCACACTACGCCTCGGCTCGGTCGACCGGCAACTAATCTTGTTCTTGGACGCGATCGACAACGCGAACGAACTCGCACGCGATCGTGGCCAGGATGCTTTTCCGAAGCTACTGCTCCAAAGCCTGGAACACGGGATACCAATTCCGGGCCTGCAGGTGGTGGTCAGCGCACGCAGCCATCGACGCCAAGCTGCGACAGGCGGTGCGTCCTGCGAAGAACTGGAGCTTCGGCCGTTTACGGAGCCCGAAACGCATACGTTTTTGGGTTCCCGTATTTCGAAACTGACAGAAGCGATGGTGCAGGTCGCTCAATCCCGCTCGCTGGGAAACGCACGTGTCCTCGAGCACTTAGCCAAGGAGCCTGACCTACTTGCGCCGTCTGAGATCGGGAAGCTCATTGAGCTCGACGACTTGATCCGACAGCGCATCTCGGATGCGCTGGTCGAGGCGAGGAGGTTGGGCAACACCGACGCGAACATTCGAGCGTTTCTCGCGGGCTTGGCTACGCTGCCGCCACCAGTACCTCTTAAAGAGTTTGCTCAGGTCAATGGCATGCCTGAGGGCGCCGTAAGGAGCTTCGCTGCCGACTTGGCCCCCTTGCTTGAACAAACGAGCCATGGGCTGATGTTCCGTGACGAGCCAACGGAGACTTTGATTAGGCACGATTACGCCGCCGATGCAACGACGTTGCGTATCCTGGCGGACAATCTTCTCGCGATGCAGTCGACTTCGGTCTACGCGGCCACGACCTTGCCGGAACTGCTCCTGCAGTTGTCGGATGGCGATCGCCTGTTTCAACTGGCGTTTGACGAAAGGTTGCCGACAGCGATCACCAGCAAGGTTGGGCAGCAAGCGATCCGCCACGCGCGCTTGAGGGCGGCGGTCGGACACTCGGTTCGTGAGAGCGAACTCGATCATCTGGTGCCGTTGTTGGTTGAAATGTCTACGCTGGCTTCGGTAGATCAGCGCGGGACCCAGTACCTGCTGGATCATCCTGATCTCGTCGTGACCGCGCGGGATATCGACTCATTGCGACGCCTGTTCGAAGCTCGGACCAAGTGGGCAGGGTCTCGCCATGCACGCCTCGCTATTGCTCACGCGCTTATGGGCGAGAGCGCTGACGCCGTCCGACATGCGCAATGGGTCTCCGAGTGGCGCGCGCACTACTATCAGCAAAAACCCGACCATTTTCAGGACCGTGCCAGTCCGACGGTTATGGATATGGCGGCAATCCCGTTTTGCCATTTAGCGAACGGCAACGGTGAGGCGGCGGCGCATGACTTAGAGGGGTGGATTGACTGGTACGCCTATGATGTCGCGAAGGCGACGTTTGAAATGGCGAGTCGCCCCGAATCTAGGCTCCTCTTCGCCCCCGATGTTATGGACCGGTACTTGGCCAGCCTGAACACGTTCGGGCCGCTGGCGGCGGCCGTTCGGTACGCGACTAGCGACGAGAATCGTAGGCGTGACCTCATCGTCACTCTGGCTAGAGTGTGCGCTAACGAGAAAGCGGTCGATCTGGGCAAAGACCACCATCGAACCGGCCAACCGGCAATCGTTCGAGGCCTTCTCGAGGCTGCAGCGGCCGCCATCGCGCTGGAAATGCCAGTGGAGGCCAAGGCAATTGTTGATGCGTTGCCTCCTGTGCCGCCGACATTGCACTCCTTTCGGGAGCCCCATTGGGCCGGTGAGGTCTACCCGTTTGTGGCGCGGCAGGTTATCGCGCGTATCGCGGACGGTGAGCCGATCTATGATCGGCACTTGCTACCACGCGAACTGATCGAATTTGCTCAAAAAGTTCCGGCCGACACCCGTGGAAGCGAATTCCGCAAAGAACTTCAAGCAGTGCTCGAAGCGGAATACCGAGCGAAGGGCAAGTCGCCTGATGCCAAAGAACGGATCAGCTACGATGACAAGACGTCGGCGGAGCGCTTCCTCGATCAACACCTGTCGACTTGGGTGAAAGTCGCGAATGCGTTCGCACAGGCCTTGGGTAGTGGACACGGTCGTGCTGCGGCCACCCTGTCGCCACTGACGAGTTTGTGGAAACAGCTACGCGTCAAGGAAGACCATTACTCCGGTAGCAAGAATACCCAGCGACAGCACAACGCGGTTGGGGAGCGTCTATTGACCCTCGCGCTCGTTGCAAACCTCGACGTGAACCCATCGGAACTCTCGACGTTCGTTACCGCTGCCGCCGAACCCGGGGCAACGCCGGTGCCGAAGATCATTGAGCTGGTGGAACTGCTGGCCGCTCGCCCGGCCTTTCAGGCATTGGCCGGTGCGCTTGCTGTCAAAGTGAGCACCGCGATAGAACAGGAAAATGAAGTGGGGGAGCGCGCGGAGCATTTTGCCCGCCTCGGCCAAGCCTTGGCTGTGGCAAGTCCCTCCGAGGCGGTCGAGTACTTCAGGCGGGGCTTAGATCAGTTGGACGCAATCGGTTCCGGTGATTACCGATTCGTGGACGGACTGATGCACCTCGCCAGCACGCTGAAAGGCGACCATATTGACGATCGAGATAGTCACGCCTTGTCCAACATCTGCGAACTCAATCTTGGGGAGGAGCGGAAGTTCCACTGGGGCATGTTTGGAAATGCGATGTCTAGGGCGTCTGGGCTGAAAGGTTTGGCGAAACTGGCGCGGTGGCAAGACCGCGATCGAATTTCGCTCGATTACACTTTGCTGCCCTATCTGCGAGCTTTGGTCGAAGATGACCAGCTCGATCCTGACCTCGCCGTGATTTTGCTGCGACTTTCCAACCCTGCCGAGCTCTATGTCTGTGGCACCGAGCAGTTGGTTGCCACGCTCGAGACCAAGGTCTGTAGGCACCAAGTGCTCCTGGTGCGCGAACTCGTTGCTCAGTATCTGCAGAATAATCCAGGCTCGTTGAGCTCTGAAACCCCACGCGTTCTCGCACAGTTCGCTAAGAATGTGTTGGGCGAAAATTCGCGGGAATGCGGTTACCTTTTGGCTGCAGCTGAAAGGATCGAGGTGGCGTGTGACGACTACAACACGCTCAATAACTGGCGTCCATCCGAACCCAGGCACAGTGCAGTCGAACGGCAGAGCGAGGAAGCAGCAGCTCGGACTGCTGTCTTGGCCCTCGCGGCCGATCTGAACCCACTCGATGACGTTTCGGTGGCTCGCGCGCTCGACGCGGCCTGTGCCGTGCGAATTGGGATGAGATTCTCGCGTGACGTACTTGATGTGCTGAGGGCGAAAGTCGCATTTTCGGACTGGCCGCAGTACATCAAGCTCATCGCACGTCAAGGTTTGCTCGACCTATACGACAAGGAATATGAACTTCGGCAGTGCAAGGAGCAGTGGTCTGGCGCATCTTTGGCTGTAAGTAAGGCATTGCGGGACTGCGCTGAAATCATCGTATGCGAAAACGCGCTCGAGTTCATCTCGTCGGACTATTTGTCGACGTATCACGTCAAGGCGTTTCAGGATGTCTGTGGCGTTGATCGCTGCACGCTGTTGATGTTTCTGATTCGAGAGCTATCGCATCCGAAATCCCCCGTTCCTGCATCCGTATGGCTCAATTTTGCTGCGGAGTTCAACGAGCTGGCGATGCCGGGCGTGGGTCAGACGGCGCTGACTCGTCTGCTCCAAAGCGGTCCGGCGAAGCTTGCTTCCAGTGCCGAGGATGGTCCTTGGAAGCCAGAGCTGTATTCGAACGGCGACCCTGTCGAAACGACGGCTGGGTTGATCTGGTTTGTGTTGGGTTCTCCGGTGGGCGAGCGACGATGGATGGCAGCCCACAGTTTGCGTACCGCGATTCGGTTAAGTCGTGCTGACGTACTGGACGCTGTCATCACGCACTTCGATCGACGTTGTTCTCCCTGTTTTCAGGCGCCCGAACTGCCGTTCTACTATTTGCACGCACAGCTTTGGCTTTTGATCGCCATGGCTCGGATCGCTCCGGAAGCGCCTGCTGAGATCGCACGGCACAGCACATTTCTGGAGAAGATCGCCTTTGATCCATTGGACAAACATGTGCTTCGCAAGCACTTCGCCGCTCGGGCGCTGAACGCGTGCGTGCAACGCGGAGAGATTACGCTGTCAAAATCCAAGATGAAGGTATTGGACGCGGTCAATTGTTCCCCTTATCCGTTCAAGCGGTCGAAGGACTATGTAGGCAATTCATATCGGCGATCGCGGCCCGAAGGTGTCGACAGACCCAAGCCGGAGTTACATCTGGACTATGATTTCGACAAAGACGACGTCGCGCACATGGCCAACCTATTCAGACATCCGCATTGGGAAACGGTGGATGCCGTGACTGTTTGGGTGCGTCGACATGACGCCGGCATCACGCACATGCACGAAACAAAGGGTAGATTGCAGTCTGGTCGTGACTACGTCAGAGGCATCAACCCCGACTATCACACGTACGGAGAGCAGCTATGCTGGCATGCGTTGTATGGCGTCGCTGGCGATCTACTCGCTGGGCACCCTGTCGTGCGCGGACCGTACGACGACAACGATCCGTGGGGAAAATGGCTTGGGCGTCAGGTTCTAACGCATGCGGACGGCCTATGGTTGGCAGATGGCACGGATTGGCAGCCCGTCGATACGTGGAACACGCTGCGTGTCGTGGGTCAGAAGGGTGTCGAACTGACAAGTGATTCAGCGACATTGCAGGCGTTGCTCGGGATCGAGTCGGCAGTTGGCGACTGGTTAGTTGTGGACGGAGACTGGAATTCAACGGAGGGCATTGGTATCTGCGTGATGTCTGCTTTAGCGCCACGCGGTGAGAGTGTCGCCTTGGCCGAGGCCGTCGCCGCGGCAGATCCCTTTCAAGCCTATTTTCCGCGACTTCGACCGTATGAGGACGACGATGCTTCCGAGGCGCAGCGGAACGCGCCATACTTGCCGTGGATCGTGGTGCCAGATGATGATGCTCGGCTGGATGAGGCCGATTCGTTGGGCGCGTCGGCGGCCGCCTCGCGTCGACGACTGAGCCAGGCAGCCATTGACTTTGGGCAGCTTACATCGACCGATGCGTTTGGCCGTGCGTGGGTGAACCCATCACGCGAGGTGTTGGTGCGCTCTGAAGTGTGGATGGACTCTAGCCACAGGCGAGAACGCCGAGCTATGGGAGCACGACTCCTCTGCCGCGCATCCTTAATTCACGACTATCTCGCTGATAACGACGCGGATCTGCTCTTGTTGGTTCGCTTGCGGAGCTATAACGAAGGCTACGGTCGTGAGCGTTCTCGGTTTTGGCATACCACCGGAGTGGTGCGTGTGACTCCGTCGCTCGTAATCAGTTTTTACCCGGGCCGGGCCAACGAGCTGCACGAATCGAAGTACTAGCTGCGCCTGAATTGTCTCAATGGCAGGTGCTGTGCAAGCGGCTCGGCCGGACCGTTTCCCGAAGCCGGAAGGTCTATCTCGAAAAAATGGTACGATGTGAGCAGATGTTCTCATCGCAATGAGTGAGCGTGTCGTGGCCGCATGCGATACAAATTCAATAATATTGCGACTGATTCACATTCACTAAAGAAAACAGGGAGCGGAGCATCTCGGTCTGGACGTTGTTCCGCGATTTGCTTTCCGCCCCACCTCTCCAAAGGCCCACTCGATGAGTTGGCCTTTTTTACTTGTGTCCGGCTTTTCATGTCCCTTTGTCGTGGGGTACGATTGGTGTGATCGGAGTCGAAGCAATCACACAGCGAAAGGCACGGGGAATGAAGACCATCAAAAAGCTCATACTAAAAAACTTTAAGCGCTTCAAGAAATTGGAGATTGAGTTTGACCCGGATCTGAATATTCTGATCGGGGGAAATGAAGCAGGGAAAAGTTCAATTCTGCAGGCACTGGATCTGGTAATGAGTGCGAGTCGCAGTAAGGTCGAAGGAATTGGCTTGGAGTCTCTGTTTAATGCAGCATGCATCGAAGAATTCATGGGTGGTGCTCGCAAGATTTTTGATTTGCCGACGATGACCGTAGAGGTTCATCTCGACGGGTTTGCCGATCCTGAGTTGAACGGCAAGAACCACAGCAAACGAGATGTTGCGTTGGACGGAATCCAACTCATCTGCGAACCTGTAGATGAGTACACCAAGCATATCGAAGAAGTCCTGAAGGATCGAAATTCGAGCTTCCCGTTCGAGTACTACGCAATCCGATTTTTGACATTCGGTGGAAATTCGGTTCATCCTTATAAGAAACCACTTAAGCATCTGCTAATCGACAGTTCGCAGATCAACAATGAGTATGCGACGCGTGAATACACGCGATCAATGTACCAAGCTAACGCCTCCGTACTGGAGCGAAACCGTCACGGGCTGGAGTACCGGAACGCCAAGACCAGGTTCCGCGACGCCGTGTTGTCCGACATCAACGACAAGTTGCCTGACTACAAGTTCGGTGTCAGGAGCAGCCCCAGGGCCAGCATTGAAACGGACATCATGATTACCGAAAGCGACATTCCCATCGACAGCAAGGGGAAGGGGCGCCAGTGCTTCATCAAGATCGAGTTCGCGCTACGGGACCGCGAACACACGTTAGACGTTGTCCTATTGGAAGAGCCCGAGAATCATCTCAGTCACGTTCACACGCGAAAACTTGTCGACCGGATCAGTAGTGCGACAAAGAAGCAAATTTTCGTCGCTACGCATAGCAGCATGATCTGCACTCGCTTGAATCTACGGAAGGCAGTCATTCTCAGCGAGACTGATCCTTCATGCCCGATGCCGTTGAAGGAACTTCCGCCCGATACCGCAACTTTCTTCATGAAAGCTCCGGATAACAACGTACTCGAGCTAGCCCTGTGTAAGCGAGCTATTCTCGTCGAAGGAGACGCAGAATTTATTCTGATGGAGGCGCTCTACAAGAAGCACGGGGACGGCGGTTCCTTGGACAAGGATGGGGTACATGTCATCTCTGTTGACGGTACCAGCTTCAAGCGCTATTTCGATCTCGCCAAGGTGCTTCAGATCAAGGTGGCAGCAATTCGTGACAACGACGGGGAGTATCGAAAGACGTGCGTGGACAACTACGTTGACTATCAGGAGCCCACGATCAAAATATTCGCCGATCCGGACAACAAGCGCTCAACCTTCGAGATCTGCATGTACGAAGACAACAAAGACGTGTGCGAGGATCAATTCGCGGCGGGAAGAAAGAAACTTACCGTCCAGGAATACATGCTGAACAACAAGGCGGAGGCAGCGTTCGAGCTTTTGGATAAGAAATCAGATCTCCTTGTGGCACCGGCCTACATTCAGGAGGCGGTTGCATGGATAAGACAGTAATCTTCGCCGTCGCCGGTTCGGGAAAAACATATAAGATTGTTGAGAAATTGGACGAAGTGCGACGCGTCTTGCTTGTCACATACACAGAGGCAAACAGGGAAAATCTGAGAATCCGAATCATCCAGAAATTTGGATATTTTCCGGAGAATATAGTCCTCTATACCTACTTCACATTTTTACACTCGTTCTGCTATCGGCCGTTCCTGCTGGCGGAGAAGCGCACAAAGGGTGTGACATTCCAGCGGCCGCCAGAAAAGGGGCCAATGTTTGGTGTCGCGGATGATCGGCGCTATATGACTTCGGGGCGCCGGCTATATCACCACCGACTTGCAAAGTACGTGGAGCAAACGGGTACGGTCAAGGATGTGATCGCTCGAATCGAGAAGTACTTCGATGCCTTCTTCGTTGATGAGGTACAAGACTTTGCTGGACATGATTTCAATCTGCTGATGCTGCTGTGCCACAGCGACGTCGAGTGTATGTTTGTGGGTGACTTTTATCAGCATACGTACGATACGAGCAGAGACGGCAATGTGAACGCCAATCTCCACGTCGACTACGAAGCGTACAAGGCGCGCTTCAAAGCGGCAAAAATGGAGGTAGATCTCACGTCACTGATGAAAAGCCGGAGATGCAGCAAGTCGGTATGCGATTTCATCTCCGCGCAGATCGGGATACAGATCGAGTCGCACTCGGACACGATCACTGACGTTCGATTGGTAGAGGATCGTGCGGTCGCGCAAGAACTTTACGAAGCGCCTAATATCGTGAAGCTCTTTCTGCAAGAGCATTACAAATATGATTGCTACTCGCAGAACTGGGGGGCATCGAAGGGTCTCGACCACTACGGGGATGTATGTGTGGTGCTGCATCCTGCTGCACTAGCTGCTTGGAGGGCTGGAACGTTGGCCGCCCTCAATCCGGAGACTCGAAACAAGCTCTATGTCGCATGTTCACGAGCACGTGGTAATTTGACTTTCGTTCCAGATGCCCTTTTTAAGAAACACAAACGTACGCGAGTTGGGTAGTGTTCATCGCGATGTGGGGCTAGCGTTTAGAGTTTCCGCGATAGATCGCCGGCGATCCAGGAGGATCGGCTTCTATCGTACTGAGGTATACGTTGCCATTTCTTTCTCCTTTGATGGTGTCGACGATATGATAGTGTTTCCGATTGGGCCGGTGGCAAAATTTGGTCACCAATTTCATGGCGAAGTTCTTCCCGGTTGAGTGCGACACAGCGCGATGCGGCGACTGTATGCACCCGAACTTCAGTAACTTGTCTATGGCAACCAACAAAAATCAACATTTTGTTCCTCGCTGTTATTTGCGATCGTTCACGAAGAACGAGGAAAATGTCACCATCAATTTATTCAATATCGACAGGGCAAAATTGATTGAAAATGCTGCCGTTAAGCATCAATGTTCGGGATCGTATTTCTATGGACAAGATGACAAGCTAGAGGCCGCAATACAGGGTAGTGAAACGGCGTACGCGAGCCTGCTGCGCAGGATCCGTCAACCCGGCTATGAACTCGACGATGCCGACCGGCACTCGCTCAGATTTTCTTGGGCTCTCTAGCATCTGAGAACTGAAGCCGCATCGCAGCGTGCAGTAAAAATGGCCGCATCCACTGATGCGGTGCTGGGTGAGGAGCTGCTTTCATTTCGATTTGGTATCCGAGAGGCTGTACAAATTGCGATGCAGACGGTGGTCGACGTAAGCGACTGTGTAGATGATCTGAAAGTTTGTCTCGTAAAGAACAGAACGGACGTACCGTTCTTCACTTCTGATGATCCTGCTGTTGCAACAAATCGTTGGTATCTTGAGGACCGTCGAGCTTTGGGATGTTCGTTTGGATCGTCATCCTCGGGTTTTCTGGCATTTATGCCACTGACTCCAGATATTCTCTTTGTTGCCTACGACGGCGATGTGTATAGTGTTCAGCACAATAATGGTTGGGTCGAAACTAGGAGTCCCGGAGATGTGAAAGCGCTGAATCAGCATCAGATAATGAATTGCTTTGCTAATCTGTATGTACACGACGCAAAATTTGAAGGTGAAGTGCGGCGACAAATTGCAGACTGTGCTGACCGACGACTAGAGGCTAAGCATAGAGTCAACTACGCCATTTTGGATGAGGAGGGATCGAGTCACACTCACTCTAGATATCGTGTTGTTGAGCCGACAGACGAAACACGACAGGGCAAGGCAATTCTCCACATGCAGACACTCCACCCGCACCCGACACGATGGCCAGCGTTCCTTCGGTCGAGGGCCCCAGGTGTTGTCTACACGAACGGGACTGGATTGAATTACATCCGATACAGCCACGTCGTTACCACGCACAGCGCTAATCCCTTTTGGAAGGAGCGTGCGCGCTGATTATGTGTTGGCGGTGGTCGTGAGATTCGTTTGCGATGGAAGTGGCAATTTTTGCATTAACTGACGCACGAAGAGCATAAAATCGCTCAGGTCTGGTAAATGACAGAAGAAATTACATTCTGGGATCCGTGGGTTTACATGCGTACCCACCGTTTCGGTCGCCGGCCACTCATTATTGGAGAGGCACCGTCGCCGCAGGCACCGACGCTATCCTGGTTCGCTGATGCCAAGAGTACCAAAAACTTGGCGGCTGTTATCTTTGGGGCTGCTGCAGAGGCGGACATGCTGACAAGTTGCTTCGAGATGCGCAACGTTTTCGATGTCCATCCAGGGAGGAGCAAGGATGGATTCTCCGAGTTTGATTCAGATCGTGCGGCGATTACTCTTCAGAGAAACTCGGATTCTGGTCTCTTCGACGATCGAGTGACGTTCTTCTTGGGCTTGCGCGTTGCCGCTGGACTTTGCAGGACTGAATCATACGAGCCGGCATTGTCTGAGGACAGTCGGTTTGTTGCTAAGCACGGGTGGATTGATTGGCTGCCCGTCGAGGGGAGCACGAACCTCTTCGGGCTGTATCTCTTCGTGCCGCACCCACAGTCATACGACTTGCGCTACAAGCCGAAGGATCTTGTGAAACTGTCCGCACTATTTCGTGCCGCACTACTATTGCCGCCGCTCAACTTTCAGTTCAGGTTCTGAACATGCTTGGGCGAGATCACCCAACCAAGCTCTGCATATCGAATCGACAAAGCGCGAACACTCGTCGTGGCCTTCGTATCGAAGTGTTCATCTGATCACGGAAGTGGTCGTTAGCTGTTAGCTGTTAGCTATTTGCAGACTCTGCACACATTTATAGCAGACGCGAGCCAGCCATCGGGCCGTCAACCTCAAGCAACCAGGGCTTCGGCAACTCGTATGCGGCGTAGGTCGGACCGTCTCGATCCATGAGCACCACCTTTTTTGGGGGGCCAACCGTGCGCGCAAGTCTTTGATTTTAAGAACTTCTAGGCTGGGGTTCGATCGGAGGTCAACTTTTCTGCGAATTTTGTAGGGAGAGGCCATCTTTTCTGCCACATCGTTGCGGGAAAATTCGCAGAAAAGACGGCCAAATCATTGATTTGTATGGACCGCGGAGGCCACCTTTTCTGCGAACCTACAACCCGCGGCGCGGATTCCTGTCGGCGCGTTCCGTCGATGTCGTCGTCGGCCCGCTCCCGGCGACCGGACGGCCGATGCCGGATCCGGTGTTGCGGTCATTCAATTAATTTATCGTAACGCCCGCGCTTGCCGATGAGATCTCCCGAAACATTCCCGGTGGCGCAGCAGGATTTATGAATAAATTAATCAATGTCGATTATAAAAACATCGACGACCATTGTTTAAATTCGGGAAATTATTGAATTTAATTATCGCCCGATCAAACAAATTGTCCGCGACAGCAAAGGTCGCCAAATCCATCTCGTCATTCAATGACGTCGTACCGTTGTAGCGCTTGTCCGGCGGTCATTTGCGCGGTGATGAAGAATGCGACCCTTCATTTACGATCCCAAAAATTGGTCGAAATGTGAAGGATTGCAATATAAAACCGCCACGCCGGGTATTCCGGTTGCAGTGCATGATTTTATTTGGCAGGATTTTCATCAGGTTGTCCGGTTTTAAAACAACAAAGCGATCGACAATTCAATTTAACGAAATAACGCGCGGCGCGCCGGGCGACGATTGGAAAGGAAGCTGACCAGGAAAATCAGGTAACGAGGCGGCGAACGGTCGGCAGCGTTCGCGATCATTGAATCAATCGCTTGTCCGGTGGCGTCGATGCGTCACGCGAGCGATCCGGGCGAATCCGACACGGGGCGGCCATGGCGATACTCAAGAACGATTCTTCGGGAGAAGCATGCCTGCTCCGCGCGTATCACGTGTTCGGCCGCGACGACACGCGCTGCGACACGGTCATCCGGGATGGGTCGGTGTCGCGTGTCCATGCCCATATCCGCTGGGTCGGCGGGCTTTGGGAACTCCACGATCACAGCAGCAACGGCACGTCGGTATCGGGCGTGGCGTTGCGCGACGGCGAGCACGCGGTGCTGCAGCGAGGCGACGTGATCCGCTTCGGCAGGGCCGGCATTGCACCGTGGCGTATCGATACGCTCGACGATCCGGCCGATACGCTATGGCCGATACGAGGCGCCGCGGCCCCGATCGTGCTCGCACCGCGCCAGATCCTGCCTGCCCCGGCCGCGCAGCCGGTCACGATCGTCCGTTCGCCGGCCGGCGAATGGCTATGCGACGACACGTTGCCGCCACGCGCGCTCCACGACGGCGATGAAGTGTCGACCGGCGACTTCGCGTGGCGCCTCACACTCGTGCGCCACGGCTCGACGGTGATGCTCGCCGCACCCGCCGATCCGGCCGCGCCGGCGCAATTGCTCGAATTCTTCGTCAGCCGGAACGAGGAGCACGTGCGCATGCTGCTGCATGTCCGCGGCGGCGTGGTCGACCTCGGCGAGCGCGCCCATCACTACAGCCTCGTCACGCTCGCCCGCGCACGCGCGGCCGACATGCAGGCCGGCTACGACGCCGCCACGCAAGGATGGATCGAACTCGACCGGCTGGCACGCATGCTCGGCATCGATACGTCCCATGTCAACGTGCAGATTCACCGCGCCCGGAGCCAGTTCGCGGCGTTGCCGGGGCTGGGCGCGCGCCAGCTCGTCGAGCGCCGGCGCGGCAGCGTCCGTTTCGGCGATTTTTCGTTCCGCGTCATGCGCGGCGAGCACCTCGAATGCCAGTCGGTGCCGGCCGCCGGGCCGCGTATCGGCGTGCAGCGTGCGGCGCCGGCCCCGATTGTCCATTGCCCGTGAACGCGCGCGAACCGGCCGTGTTGCCGACCGCATTTCGCCCGCCAGCCGGGCCGGACGCCGTTGCGCCGCACCAGCATGCCGCGCCTTTCGCGGCGCTTGCCGGCAAATGGCATTACCGGCTCGGCGCGCTGCTCGGCGAAGGCGGCAACGGCGTGGTGTTTCGCGCGACCTGCGGCGAGACGGGGCAAGATGTCGCGATCAAGCTGATGCGGGACGATGCCGCGCTGAGCGCGGCGGAGCGCGCGCGCCGGCGTGCGCGCTTTCGGCGCGAGACGAGCCTGTGCGAGGCGCTGCGGCATCCGAACATCGTGGCCCTGCTGGATCAGGGGGAAGCGCCCGACGGGCGGCTGTTCGCCGTATTCGAACTGGTGCAGGGCAGCACCGTGCGCGACCGGCTCGCGGCGCAAGGGCCGCTGTCGGCCGTCGACACGGGGCGGCTGATGACGGAGGTGCTCGACGCGCTCGCGGCCGCCCATCGGCGCGGCATCGTGCACCGGGATCTGAAGCCGCAGAACATCGTGATCACGATGGCCGATGACGGGCCGCACGCGAAGCTCCTCGATTTCGGCATCGGTGCGTTGCTGCCCGGCGCCGAAGACGTCGAGCGCGACACCGCGACGCTGGCGACCGAGGTGCTCGGCTCGCCGCCCTATTGCGCGCCGGAGCAATTGCGCAACGAGCCGCCGACACCCGCAAGCGATCTTTATGCGTGGGGCCTGATCGTGATCGAATGCCTGACGGGCGATGTCGTCATGCAAGGCGCGAGCGTGGCCGACATCCTCTATCAGCAGTTGAGCCCCGTGGATGTCGCGCTTCCGCCATCGATCGCGTCGCATCCGCTCGGCGCGGTACTGCGGCACGCACTGAACAAGAATCCGCAGCAGCGCGCCGCGTCGGCCGACGCGCTCGCGGCGCAGTTTCGCGCGCTCAACTTCGCGGCGCTCGTCGGCCAGTTCGATGCCGGTCGCGCGGGCCGGCGGATGCATCCGCGCCCGCTTGCACCGCACGGCGAGACGACCGCCGCGCTCGGCGAGTTCCGACAGATCACCACGCTGTGCTGTTGCGTGACGATCGCCGGAGAGGGCCGGCAACGCCATGCCGGAACCGAGCACGGCAATGCGCTCGACGGCTACGAGGAACAGTGGCTGACGAAGTGCGCCGATATCGCCGTCGGTTACGGCGCGCACGCAGGCGGACGGCTCGGCGACACGCTGCTGTTCCATTTCGGCCTGCAAGGCGATATCGACCGGCCCGAGCGCCGCGCGGTGCGTGCGGCGCTCGACATCGTGCGGGTAGCCGGGCGTGCGCGACTGCCGGTGCCGGCGGCGGCCGGCGGCCGCGTTGCCGGGGCAGGAGACAGCTGGCGGGTCGAAGTGGCGGCCGCGATTCACGTCGGGCAGGCGCTCGCGTATGCGTCGCACATGTCGGGCGGCTCGACGCCCGCCGCGGCGTCGCGGCTGCTGCGGTTGGCCGGGCCCGGACAGATTCTGATCAGCGACGATGCGCGGCTCGCGCTCGAACGGCATGCCGATTTCCGGCCGACCGCGTTGCGGCTGGCGCGGGCGGGCCTCGTGCCGCAGCCGGTTCACGAGTTGCTCGGCGAGCGGCACGCCGATACGCCGTTCGATTCGCTCGACGCCGGCATGCGTGCGCCCATGGTCGGCCGCGCGCGCGAGCTCGACGCGCTGCTGCATGCGTGGCGGGAAACGCAAGGGCGCCTTCGTCGCGCGATGCGCGGCGAGCCGGCGCCGCACGGTGTGCCGCGGCTCGTCGTCGGCGACGCGGGGCTCGGCAAGTCGCGGCTCGTGCACGCGCTGTGCGAGGCCGTCCGCGCCCGGGGCCACGCCTTCGCGCATTGCGGGTGCCTGCCCGAGCGGGAGAACCACGCGCTGTTTCCGGTCCTGCGGTTCATCGGCGCGCATTGGCATATCGATGCCGATAGCCCGCCCGGCATCGCGCTCGCGGCGATCGACGCGATGATCGCGCCGCTCGATTGCGATCATGCGGCCGCCCGTGTCGCGCTCGCGACCTGGCTGGGGCTGCCCTGCGACGCGAAGGGGCTCCTGTGGTCGAGCGTGCGCGAGCAGCACGCGTTGTTCGATGTCCTCGAGCAACTGATCGTGTCGCTGGGCAATGGCGCGCCGGTCTTGCTCGTGATCGAGGACGTTCAATGGATCGATCGCTCGACCGAGGACTTTCTCGCGTATCTGCAGCGCTCGCCGCGCGCGGCGGCCCTGTGCATCGTGCTCACGTCGCGTCCCGACAAGCTCGCTCGCTGGCGCGGCGCGACCGACCGCGTGGTGCTGCGCCGCCTGCCGCGCGACGACGCGCAGCGCCTGCTGTCGGCGCATCTGGGCGAGGGCGCGTTCGATCCGGCGTGGCTCGACCAGCTTGCCGATCGCACGGCGGGCATCCCGCTGTTTATCGAGGCCGTCGCGCGCGAGTTGACGATGAGCGGCGCGGACGGCTCGCCCGCGGGGCCGGGGGCAACGGACCCTTATCCGCTTCCGCTCAGTCTCGGCGGCATGCTCGGTCTTGCATTCGACCGGATCGACGGCGCGCGCGACACCGCGCAGCTCGCCGCGACCATCGGGCTCGAGGTGGATGCGCAACTGCTCGCCGACGCATCGCCGCACGATCGGGGCACGCTCGACGCGCATCTGCGGCTGCTGCTCGAAGAGCGGATCGTGTATGCGCAGCATCGGCGCGATCGCGTGTTCTATTCGTTCCGCCATGCGCTGATTCGCGATGCCGCGTATGAATCGATGCCGCCGGCCGTGCGGCGCGGCAATCACGCGCGCGTCGGCCGTGCGCTGGTCGCGCAAGCCGATCGCGGCGCCGGTGCGCATGCGTTCGGCGTCGCCGGGCACTTCGCGCGCGCGGGCGCTTGCGCGGACGCGATCGCCCACGGCATCGACGCGGCGCGCCGCGCACTCGAACGTTCCCGGTACGACGACGCGATCCGCTACGGGCAGACCGTGTTCGAGTGGCTCGGCACGGCCGACCACGCGCAGCGCGAGCACGACAGTGCGCGTATTCGCGCCACGTTGACGCACGCGACGATGGCGCGATTCGGCTGGGCGGATCCGCAGGTGCGCGAGCATGCGGAGCAGTTGCTGCGGCAAATGCAGACGCTCGACGATCCGGAACTCGAGATCAGTGCGTTATGGACGCTGTCGACCTACTACCACGTCGCAGGCGATCGTCCCACCGTGCGCGGGATCGGCCTGCGGCTCGACGCGCTCGCGACCGAGCGCGGCGATGCCGGCGTTCAGGTCGCGGCGGACGCGATGCGCGGCATGAGCCTGTGGGTCGACGGCCACTATGCACGCGCCCGCGTTGCGTTCGACGCGGTGCTGGCCGGCTACGACGTGCGGCGCGACGCGGGCCACCGGCGCATCCTGGGGCTCGATACGCGCGCATGGACGATGGCATCGCTGGCGAGCGTGCGCTGGTGCATGGACGACGACCCGCAGGCCTCGCTCGCGATGGCGCGCGAAGCCGTGTATTGCGCGACCTGCCTCGACCATCTGCCGACGCTCGGCGTCACGATGCTGTATCTCGCACGCACGTACCAGCTCGCGGGCGATCGCGACGCGGCGCGCTCATTGTCGGCAGCGCTGCTTCGCCTGTCGGAGGCACACCGGCTGCGCGCGGTCGGGCACTACGCCGCGATCATCCATGCGTGGGCGCAAGAGGATCGCGCGGGCGTCGTCGCGCATCTCGATGCGCAGCGCCAGTCGGGCGGCCTGCTGGGGCTGACCTACTACGCGTCGCTACTTGCCGAGCTGGATGCCGGGCGCGGCGACTACGACGCCGCGCTCGCGCAGATCCGGCAATGTCTCGCATGGTGCGAGTCGACCGGCGAACGGTATTACGAAGCCCAGCTGTTGCTGAAGCAGTGCGAGTACCTGCGCCGGGCCGATCCGCGCTTCGGCGGCGTGGCCGCGCTGGACGCGTGCCGGCGCGCAGTCGAAATTGCAACGATGGCGGGCATGAGCCGCATCGCCAGGCTCGCCGAAGCGACGTTGCAGTCGTTGCCGTAAGCAGTTCCAATCGTCATTCAGGAGAACAGACCGATGAGCAAGGATCTTCGATTACCGACGTACGATCAGTTTCTCGAATACCGCGCGACCGTCATCCGGGCGATCGCGCTCGCATGGCATTCGCCGGCATTTCTCGCCGAACTCGAGAACGATCCGGTCAACGCATTGCGCGAGCATTTCGACTATCACTTTCCGTTCAAGCTCGACCTGAAGGTGCAGATCAAATCGTCGGCGTGGACGCCGACCGTCAACGGCGACTGGACGGCCGGCCACAAAAACAAGCTCACGCTGTATTTGCCGCCCGCACCGGCGGACGAGGCGCAATTCGCGCAGGCACTGGCCGCTTACAACGCGAACCACATCACCATCATGGAATGACTCCGGGGAAACCGACATGGCAAAGGACAACGCTAATCCGACGCTCGAATCGATGCTGGAGTTTCAGAAGGTCTATCTGCGTGCGATCGCGCTTTCGTGGCGGGACCCGGCATTCAAGCGCGAACTGCTGGATAAGCCGCTGGATACGCTCGCGAAATACTTCGGCTATCAGTGCCCGTGGATCCTCGACATCGAGATCGAGAAGACGCACGGCGATCATGGCTGGACGAGCGACGGGAAGGGCGGCGGAAGCTGGAACCTGCCGCGCAACGTGATGACGGTCGGCATACCGGAGCAGCCGACGAACCTGGACGAGGAGGCCGTTGCGCTCGCGGCGTACTGCGACGCGGGGCCGTGTTACCTGTTCACCTGCTGTTGACCCGGCGCGGCCAAGCCGCGCACCGACGCGCGGCCCGGGGCGGTTGCCCAGGGCCGCGCGACGTTTTTCCGACCCGCCGCACGGAACCAGACGATGCTCGATGATCTTTCGCGCGTGTTGCGCTTCAAGCCGCATTTGCTCGTGCTCGATGCGGGGCCCGAGACCCTGTTCGTCGTCGACGAGTTCAAGCGCACGATGCTGTCCGGTGCGATCTTCGTGCGGATCGCCGCGTGCCTGCGGGCGCGCATGACGATCGCCGCGATCGTGACGACGCTTGCCGGCACGTTCGGCGAATGGGACGTGCTCGCGCGGCTCGACCACCTGGTGCGCCGCGGGTACGTGCGCGGCGATCCGCCTCACGACGACGACGCGGCGCGCGGCTTCTTCGAGCGCGCTGGGCTCGACGGCGACGCGGCTTGCGCGCGCGTCGCCCAACTACGCGTCGCGGTGGAGACGTTCGGTTCAGATGGCGCGGCGCTCGAGCGTGCGCTCGGTACGGCGGGCATCGAGGTCGTCAAGGAGGCCGAACTGACCGTTGCGATCGCCGATACGCACGACCGCGACGATCTCGCCGCGTGCGCCGCGCGCGTGACGGCGCGCGGCGGCGCATTGCTCGTCGTGGCGGCCGGCGGCGTGCAGACGCTGATCGGGCCGTTGCTGGCCGGCGGCGCGCATGCCGATGCGCCATGCATCGAATGCGTGCGCTACTGGATTCGCATCAACCGGCCGGTCGAGGCGCTGCTTGCGCGCCATCACGGCAGCGCGGCAACGCGTCTGCCGCCGGCCGCATCGCGTGCCGGCGCCGCCGCCGCCGCGGCGCTCATTGCGGCGACGGTCGAGCAGATCGCGGTCAACCGCACGATAGCGGAGCGTTCGCAAACGCATATCGTGGCGCAGCGCATCGATACGTTGGCCGTCGAACGGCACCGCGTGATCAGGCGTCCGCAATGCCCGTGCTGCGGCAATCCCGCACGGATGCGCGAGCAGGCGGCGCGTGCGCCGCGCCTCGCCGGGCAGGTGCCGTTGACTCACGTCGACGGCGGCTACCGGAGCGCCGATCCGCAACAGGTGTTCGAGCGTCACGCGCATCTGATATCGCCGGTTAGCGGCGCGATCGCTTATCTGCATCCGATGCCGAAGCGGCACGCGGGCCTGCGCAAGGTCTATGCGTCGGGCTTTCTGGTGTGCCCGGCCGCCGTACCGGGCAGCAACCGGTTCGACAGGATCTGCTCCGGCAAGGGCCGTACCGACGAGCAAGCCCGCGTGAGCGCGCTATGCGAAGCGCTCGAACGATACAGCAGCGTGTATCAGGGCGACGAGGCGAGGTTGACCGGCAGCATGGAAAGCCTGGTCGCCGATCCGGCTTGCGACGCCGAGCCCATCCACGTGAACGATCTTCAGCAGTTCAGCGAACGGCAATTCGATGCGCGCGACGCGATCAATGCATTGACCCGCGATGTCCGCAAGCAGGTGCCGCCGCGCTTCACGTCGCGCGACGTGATCGACTGGACGCCTGCATGGTCGCTCGTGAGCGGCAGGCGCCGCCTCGTGCCGCTGAGCTACTGCTATGCGGAAACGCCGGACAGTGCGCAGGCGCCGGCCGCGTGCGTGCACAACCCCAACGGCTGCGCGGCCGGTTCGAGCATCGACGAGGCGATTCTGCAAGGCATGCTCGAATTGATCGAGCGCGATGCGGTCGCGATCTGGTGGTACAACCGGCTCGTACGCCCCGGCATCGATCTCGCGAGTTTCGACGACCCGTATTTCGACGCGCTCGTGCGTGAATACGCGACGCTCGGGTGGCGTTTGTGGGCATTGGACATCACGACTGATCTCGCGGTGCCGACCGTGGCCGCGCTGGCGGAAAATCCGCAGGACGGGCGCTTCTCGATCGGCTTCGGCTGTCATCCGGACGGCCGGATCGCGGTGCAGCGGGCGCTGACCGAAGTCAACCAGTTGCTCGATGTCGCCGCGGATGCGCCGCATCCGTGGGATCGCGACAAGCTCCCGGCAACCGGATTCCTGTATCCGGCGGCGCGCGCGCGCGCGACGACGCGTTCGACGTGGCAGCCGGTCGATGCCGCGTCGTTACCGGCAGCGCTCGTGCATTGCACCGGGCGCATTGCGGCGGCAGGCTTGGACGTGCTCGTCGTCGACAAGACGCGGCCCGACATCGGCTTGTCCGTGGTGCAGGTCATCGCGCCGGGGCTGTGCCATTTCTGGCCGCGGTTCGGCGCGCGACGGTTGTATTCGGTTCCGGTCGAGCGGGGTTGGCGTGCGCAGCCGTGCGATGAAACGGAGTTGAATCCCGCGCTGCTGTTTCTGTGACATGGCCGCGGGCGCGTCAGCGGCGGCGGAACGCACCGGGCGGACCGATTCGGCCCGCCAGGTGCCGCCGGGCACCGCGTGCGGATCATGCCCCGGCCATGTCGAGGTGCCCGTTCGGCATCACTGATTGCTGATGGTGAGGTACGCATCCCACGTGATGTAGCCCTTCAGTTGCGCGTGCCGGTCGTAAATGGCGGCGACGAACGAATACGTTTCGTTGTTGCCGGGGCAGAGCACGGTCGCTTGCGCGTAGTAGTCCGCGCGTGCTTCCTCGTTCACGCTGTTGTTCTCGGGCCAGCCCCGCGCCGGATAGGGCTCCGTGCTGTTGTCGGTGAGGTACGAAACGTAGCCCAGCAGATTGGCGGTCTTCGGAACGAAGTTATACAAGAAGCACTTGTAGTTGGCCGTGCCGGTCAGCGACACGGTACGCCAGCGGATCACGTCGCCGACCTCGGCCTTGATCCGCAAATTGCTGCCTCCTTCGCCCTCGTTCGATCCCTGCGTCGTGCCCTGGCCGTAGCCGTACGCCGCATTCGCCAGCGTCGTGATCATGTAGACGGTATCGGGATTGTTGCCGAGCGACGTCGGCTGGCCCGGATGCTGGCTGAGCGAGTTGTCGTTGCTCTTCAGGATTTCGTCGACATCGAACGCGATCAGCACATCGATGTATTTGAAGGTATCCAGAATCTTGGACATGGCTATTCCTTTCGCGCTTTCTCGTTGAAAAACACTCTGCTGAGTGACGACGCTCGTGGCATCCGCATCTCTTCCATCCTGCGAAGCGGCGCTTGCGGAGAAGGCGGCGCGCGGAAGAGTATCGACAGCGTACGAAGGATCGATCGGCGAATCGATTACACACGCTTACAGCACGCGTGCAGGTGAATCCTGCATCCGGTGCGCGCATGTCAGAGCGTCGCCGGAACCCGCGTCCTGCAGTGGGCCGGCTATGTCGATGCTTCGTACCCGGGATCTGCCGATGTCGATCGACACGCCGAGCGATTTCGGCGGCTGGGCGGACAAGCTCGAAGGCTGGACGTGAGGGGAGCAGAGGTGCGGTAGTCGTCGTCGAGCGGGATGAAAGCGGCGACCCGCCCCGGCGCCGCGCCTTCATCGTCGGGCAATCCGGATTCGCGAAATATTGGGCTCGTGGGGGCTGCGAAAAAGCCTTGCAGCAGGACGCTGCGATCCGCCTGGCACGTCAGCGGATTCGCACCACGCCGATCACGTCACGCGTTCGAAGCACGCCGATACGCATCCCGATACACCCCCGGACTACACCCGAACCGCGCCTTGAACGCCCGCCCGAAATGCGTGATGTCCGAAAACCCGCACGCGATCGCGAGTTCCAGCAGCGTGCGATTGGTATCGGCCGGATCTTCCAGCGCGCGGCGGCTCGCCTGCAGCCGATACTCTTGAATCAGGCTCTGCGGTGTGCGCTCGGATGCGGCCAGCGCGCTATATAACGTGCGCCGCGACACGTTCAGTGCGCTCGCCAGCTTGTCCGGCGACAAGTCCGCATCACTGTAGTGATGCGACAGGTAGATTTCCGCGTTCATGCGCAGGGCCGCGCTGCGCGCATCCGCACCGGTCAGCGAATCGCTCGCCTCGCGTCGAATCACCGAATCGAGCAGCATCAGCGTCGACTGCTCGAAGCCGAACAGGCTTTCCGGATCGTTCGGCACCTGCCCGTCCATCAGGTAATGGATCGATTGAAGGGCCAGTTGCGCATTGCCGACGGTCCGGCACACCTGCACGCCCGCACGCTCCACGAACCAGCGCCACATCGTGCCGCTTCGCGGCGGCGTCAGCGCGGCGACGAAGCGCGATGCGTTCGCCGACTCGATCATGTATGGCTGCGTCGCATCGTAGATCACCCACTCGCCGGGATTGACGGTCGACGTCGCGTTGCGCTGCGTGACGCGGCTTTGTCCGGCGATCTGGAACAGGATCTTGTAGCAATCGGTGTCGGCGCGCGACGCAAGCGAGCGATCGCGATCGACGCGGATCGCGGTGGTGTCGACCTCCGCCATCCGCAGGCCGCCCACCATCGCAACCCGCACCGACATCCGGAACTGCGAGCCGGTGTCGTGAAAGACCAGCGGCAGGAAGCTGTCCGCGATCAGGTCACGCAAGTTCGCGCTGCTGTTGCTCGCGTCGACGACGAGTTCGTGTGCCATTGCCGGAAGAGGGAGAGGGCCGGGGAACGCGTCAAGGTTAATGCAAACGGCCGGGACGCGCGTTCAAACGCCGCCATTGTCGGGAGCGCTGCCCCGCGGCGTCAATCGTGGTTTCTCCACGTTCTCCCGGGCCGCCGCCGCGCGACGGCATCGATCTGCACGCTGAAGCCAAAAGTGTGCACGCAACGCCGAACGGCGCCGGCGGCGCATCCCTAGAATCGGAAAGCGGTCGGCAAGCTGTCCTGTCGAATCGGGCGTGTGCTCGCACGCAGCCCGTCGGCGCGTCGAACCGCACGGGCTGGCTCGCGCCATGAAAAACAACCACCGATTTTCAAGGAGACGCCGCCGAAGGCCGGGCGACGGACGCATGCGGCGCCAGCGCGCGCCGACGAACGTCGCGCGCACGACAGCGGGCGCATACCAGGATGTCCGATAACACTTTCGATTACATCGTCATTGGCGCCGGCTCGGCGGGCTGCACGATCGCGACCCATCTCGTCGAGCGCGGCCTGGGCACCGTGTTGCTGCTGGAAGCGGGTGGCCACGACAAGGATCTGTTCATCCACATGCCGGGCGGGCTGGCGAAGGCCATTCCGCGCTACACGTGGCCCTATGCGGCCGAGCCGTCGGACGACGTGAAGGGCCGCTCGATCGCGGTGCCCCAGGGGCGCGTGCTCGGCGGCTCCAGCTCCGTCAACGGAATGCTGTACGTGCGCGGGCACCGCAACGACTACGACCGCTGGGAGACCGAATTCGGCTGCAAGGGCTGGGGCGCGGACGACATGCTGCGCTACTTCGCGAAGGCCGAGAACAACGAGTCGCTGACGGCACCCTATCACGGCAACAACGGGCATCTGCAGGTCACGGAGATCCGCTATCGCCATCCGCTGTCGCAGGCGTTCGTGCGGGCGGGCCAGCAGATGGGGCTCGACTACCTGGTCGACTACAACGGCGAGCGGCAGCAGGGCGTCGGGTTTTATCAGGCGACGATCTTCAACGGCGAGCGCGGCTCCACGGCGGCGACCTACCTGAGCGCGATCCGCAACCGTGCGGAATTCAGCCTCGAAGTCGATGCGCTGGTCGAGCGCGTGGAAATCGAAGGCGGCCGTGCGACCGGCGTCACGTATCGGCGGGGCAACCATCGCGTGACGGCGCGCGCCCGGGCCGAAATCATCGTGTCGGCCGGCGCGATCGGCTCGCCGAAGATCCTGCAGTTGTCCGGCATCGGGCCGCAAAAGGCGCTCGAGGATGCCGGCGTGCAGGTCAGGCACGTACTGCCGGTGGGCGAGAACTTCCACGATCACATGCACATGTCGGTCAATGCGACGATCCGCACGCCGGTGTCGCTCTACGGCCAGGACAAGGGCTGGCGCGCGCTGAAGCACGGCATCCAGTGGAAGTGGTTCCGCTCGGGCATCCTGACGTCGCCGGTGCTCGAAGGATTCGCGTTCGTCGATACCTGCGGGCAGGGGCAGCCGGACGTGCAGTTCCACTTCCTGCCGACGATCGACTCGTTCGACGATCCGATCGGCGTGACGGCGGGGCGCACGCACGGCATCACGATCAAGACCGGCCATCTGCAACCGTATTCGCGCGGCCGCGTGACGATCCGCTCGTCGAACCCGCAGGAGCTGCCGCGCATCGACGGCCGCTATCTGGCCGACCGCCGCGACGTCGACGGCCAGATCCGGGCGGCGAAGCTCGCGCTGAAGATCCTGCGCCAGCCGGCGCTCGCGGAGCACGTCGACGAGATCTTCTCGCCGGACTGCCCGCCCGACGACGACGCGGGGATCGAGGACTGGGTGCGCGGCGCGGCGAAGACGGTCTATCACCCGGTCGGCACCTGTCGGATGGGCACGGACGCGGCGTCGTCCGTCGTCGATCCGCAACTGCGCGTGCACGGTATCGCGGGGCTGCGCGTGGCCGACAGCTCGACGATGCCGAGCATCCCGAGCGGCAACACGAACGCGCCGACCATCGCACTCGCCGAAAAGGCGTCGGACCTGATCGCCCACGCGGCCTGATCGGGCCTTTCACACTCAATGGGATTTCCGGAGGAATACAGATGGCACTGGTTCGGATGCTGGACGAAGTCAGCGCGTTTCTCGCGCGCGAACACGGTCATTACATCGACGGCCGCGCGGTGGCGGGCCACGGCGAACGGATCGACGTGCGCGATCCGGCGACGCGCGCGGTGATCGGCTCGGTCGCGCAGGCGACCGACGACGACGTCGAAGCCGCGATCGCGTCGTCGCATCGCGCGTTCCGCGGCGAGTGGGCAAGCCTGACGCCGGCCGATCGCGAGCGCATCCTGCTGCGCTTCGCGGACCTGATCGAAGCACATGGCGAAGAGATCGCGCAGATCGAAACCGCGCAGTCGGGCAAGCTGATCGGGCTATCACGCGTGATCGAGGTCGGCTGGTCTGCCCGCTGGCTGCGCTATTACGCGGGCTGGGCGACGAAGATCGCGGGCGAAACGCTCGCCCCGTCGTTTCCCAGCATAAACGGCGAGCGCTACACGTCGTTTACGCTGCGCGAACCGCTGGGCGTCGTGTTCGGGATCATTCCGTGGAATTTCCCGGTGATGATCCCGGTGTGGAAATTCGGTGCGGCGCTCGCGACGGGCAACACGGTGCTCATCAAGTCGTCGGAGTTCACGCCGCTCACGATGCTGCGCATCGCCGAGCTGGCGACCGAAGCCGGCTTGCCCCCGGGCACGCTCAACGTGATCAACGGCACCGGTCAGGTCGGCGCGAAGGTGATCCGCGATCCGCGCGTGGCGAAGGTGTCGTTCACGGGTTCGGTGCCGACCGGCCGCCTCATCGGCGAGCAAGCCGTCAACGCGAACTTCACGCGCTTCACGCTCGAGCTGGGCGGCAAGAACGCGGCGGCGTTCCTGGCCGATACGCCGGTCGACAGGATTCTCGACGGCATCGTCGAGGCCGGGTTCCTGCATAGCGGGCAAGTGTGCGCGTCGGCCGAACGCTTCTTCGTGCATCGTTCGAAGTTCGACGAAGTGGTCGAGAAGATGATGGCGCGCCTGGACGGCTTCCAGCCGGCCGATCCGATGGACGACGCCGGAATGATCGGCCCCGTCTGCAACGAACCGCAGTTCCGCAAGTGCGTCGATGCGTTCGAGCTTGCGCGCGCGGAAGGCGACACGATCGTCACCGGCGGCGGCGCATACGCGCGCGACGGCTTCTACGTGAAGCCGACGATCGTGCTGCCGCGTTCGCTGGAATCGGCTTCGTACCGCAAGGAGATCTTCGGGCCGGTCGGCGCGTTCGTGCCGTTCGACGACGAGGAAGAGCTGATCGCGATGATGAACGACACGCCGTTCGGGCTGACCGCGAGCCTGTGGACGAACGATCTGTCGAAGGCGCTGCGCTACGTGCCGCGCATCGAAGCCGGCACCGTGTGGGTGAACATGCATACGCTGGTCGACCCGGCCGTTCCGTTCGGCGGCGCGAAGGGGTCCGGCATCGGCCGCGAGTATGGTTCGTCGTTCATCGACGCCTACACCGAGCCGAAGGCGGTGACCATTCGCTTCTGACGAAGCCGCATTTCGCGCAACCCGCCCGGCTGGAACCGGGCGCGCGTTTCAGGCACAAGCGAGCTGCCTCTCGGAACCGCGTACTGAGTCCGATCCGCGACGATCGACGCGCCAGCTTCCGCGAAACGCCACGCGGTGCGCGCGCCAATGCCCGACGTGCCGTCCGTCACGATGACGGTCTCGCCGTCAAGCGACCAGGGGCCGCTCATGCTCGATGTTCCTGACGGTGTGAAGGCGGCGCGCATGCCGGCGCGGCAGCGATGGCATCGTCGAGCGCGACAGTGCGCGTGACGATCGGCGTGAGATCGAGCGCGCCCGATCCGATCAACCGCAGCAGGTCTGCGTACACGTCCGAGCGGCTGTCGCACGCGCATCACGAATGGGTCGATGCGCGCCTGCGCAAGACGAGCGTCGGCGAGATCGCGTTTCGCTGGGGGTTCCCGAGCCGTGCGCACTTCGGCCGCGCGGTTCGCGAACGCTGCGGTGCATCGCCGATGGCGCTGCGCAGCGCCGGTTGAAACGGCGGAACCGGTGTTGAAGCGGCGCATGGCTCACGCGCCGTTTTCGTTTTCACTGCGCTTTCGTCGCGGCGGGGGCTCGCCGCGTCAACCCGCGGTCCAAGCCGCCACCCCGCCGCAAGCGCCCTCACACCGCGCTGGCCTCGTCGATCTTGCGGATATCTTCGTCATCGAGCTTCACGCGGATCGCTTCGCCGAGCAGCGCGAACTGCGACAGCGACGTCGCGCTCGCAATCGGCGCGGTGATCGTCGGCCGCGCGATCTGCCACGCGAGCGCGATCGCGGCCGGTTGCGTGCCGTGCTTCGCCGACACGTCGTCGAGCGCCGCGAGAATGCGCAGGCCGCGCGCATCGAGATAGCCGGCGACGCGATCGCCGCGCACGCTCTTCTTCAGGTCGGCCTCGCTGCGGTACTTGCCCGACAGGAAGCCGCTCGCGAGTGCGTAGTAGTTGACGACGCCGAGCTTCAGGTCGCGCACGACCGGTTCGAGATCGCGCTCGTATTCGGCGCGGTCGATCAGGTTGTATTCCGGCTGGATCACCTGGTAAGCCGGCAGGCCGTCGCGCTTGCTGATGTCGGCGGCTTCGCGCAGGCGCGCGCCGCTGTAGTTCGACGCGCCGATGATGCGCACCTTGCCCGCGTCGATCAGCGTCTGGTAGGCGGCGAGGGTTTCCTCGAGCGGGGCCGTGTCGGCGAGATCGCGGTGCGAGAAATACAGGTCGATGTAGTCGGTCTGCAGGCGGCGCAGCGAATCGTCGGCGGCCTTCAGGATGTTGTCCTTCTTCAGGCCCGCGCGCGCCTCGAGCAGGCCGACCTTGGTCGCGATCACGAGCTGGTCGCGCTTGCCGGAACGCTTGAGCCACTTGCCGATGATCGTTTCCGATTCGCCGCCGCTGTTGCCGGGCACCCAGGCCGAATAGACGTCGGCCGTGTCGATGAAGTTGATGCCGGTATCGGCGAGGGCGTCGAGCAGCGCAAACGATGCGTTCTCGTCGACGGTCCAGCCGAAGACGTTGCCGCCGAACGCGAGCGGGGAAACCTGGATGTCCGACGTGCCGAGGGTGCGTAGTGCCATGTTGCTCTCCTGATCGTGCGGGTGAACGGGATTGAACGGCGGGACCGGCCGAGTTGAATGCGACGGGATGGCGGAGGAGCGACGCGCTTTCGCCGTTGTCGCGGGATGCTCGAACATTCTCGCCCATCGACCGGAATCGTGCAGCGATCACATGGCCGCGGTGACGGCGGACTTGCGGCGGATGAGGGACGAATCGTCCGCTATGTCGACGATCTGTCGGCTGCGTTCGATCGGGAACCGAATTTTGCCGTGGCGGGGCGCGGCAGGGACGGTCGAGAGGCGGGTGGAAACCGGCGTAACGTGATGCAGCATCGGAGCGGAACGAAACACGGGCGGCTAGTGGCCGCCCGCGATCGGTCGATCATCAAGCGTTACCGCAACTGCACGGCCGCGAGAAACAGCACCATGCTGCCGATCGCGCCATCCAGCACGCGCCACGCAACGGCCTTGCGGAACCACGGCGCGAGCAATCGCGCACCGTATCCGAGCCCGAGGAACCACACGACGCTGACCGCCATCGCGCCGATCGCGAACGCGAGGCGCGCACTTTCCGGCTCGCGCGCACCGGCCGTGCCGATCAGCAGGAACGTATCGAGATACACGTGCGGGTTGAGCCACGTGAAGGCGAGCGTCATCAGCACGATCGCGACCGTGCTCTGCGGCGGCGGCGCGACGGCGTCGCCGCGGACGTCGAGCGTTTCGTGTCCCGGCTTGAACGCCCGGCGCAGCGCGTTGAAGCCGAACCATGCGAGATATGCGAGGCCGACGTACAGCACCACGTGGACGAAGGTCGGATAGCGTTTGACGAGCACCGACGCGCCGCCGACGCCCGCGCCGATCAGGATCATGTCGGACAGCGCGCACAGCAGCACGATCTTGCCGACATGCGAGCGCATGATGCCTTGCCGGAGCACGAATGCGTTCTGCGCGCCGATGGTGACGATGAGCGACCCGCACAGGGCGGCGCCGTGGGAAAAAGCGATCCAGTTCATGATGGGGAAAGGTGAAGCGGTGGACGGGGGCATCAGTTGGCGCTAGTCTGCGGTTGGCAGGAACATAAGAGAAGCTAATTCACCTAATGCCGATTAAGGAAATTTAATGCTCGACTATGCGTTGCTCGACGCCCTTGCGGCGGTGATCCGGCACGGTTCGTTCGAACGGGCGGCCAAGGAGCTGAACGTCACGCCGTCGGCGGTATCGCAGCGCGTGAAGCTGCTGGAGGAGCGCGTCGGCAGCGTGCTGGTCAAGCGCGGGCAGCCGTGTGTCGCGACGACGTCGGGCGCGCTGCTGTGCCGGCATACGGAGCGTGTGCAGTTGCTCGAGGCCGAACTGGGCGGCCGGATGCCCGCATTGCCGGGCCAGATCGCGAGCGCGTGGCCGACGTTGCGTGTGGCCGTCAACGACGACAGCGTCGCGACCTGGTTCATCGACGCGGTCGGGCCGTTCTGTACCGAGCGCGAGACCTTGCTCGACCTCGTGATCGACGACCAGGACTACACGGCCGCGCGCATTCGCGACGGCAGCGTGCAGGGCGCGGTGACCGCGCAGGCCGAGCCGATCCAGGGATGCCGGTCGACGCGGCTCGGGCGCATCCGCTATCGCGCGGTGTGTTCGCCGGCGTTTTACGACCGCTATTTCGGCGCGGGCATCACGCGCGATGCGCTGCGTCGCGCGCCGTGCGTGATGTTCAATCCGAAGGATGGCCTGCAGGCACGCTTCATCCGGCGCGTGACGCGTGCGGATCTCGATCCGCCGCAACACTGGATCCCGCACGTCGCGGGCTACCTGCGCGCATGCGAAACGGGGCTGGGATGGGGAATGTGCCCGGACCGAATGGTCGATCGCCAACTGGCGGCGGGCGAACTGGTCGACATGTCGCGCGGGCGGACCGTCGATATCGAGCTGTACTGGCAGAGCTGGCGCCTGTCGATCGGCTGGCTCGACGACTTCAGCGCGGCGCTCAAGGCACGTGCCGCGCTGTTTCTCGACTGATCGAAGCGGGAGAGGTGGGAAAGGCGGGAAAGGCCGGAAAAGCGGGCGGCGGCGCGCAGGTTGCGCGCCGCGCCGGGTCAGACGTGATGGAGGCCGTCGAAATCGACGATCTGCACGAGGCGGCCCTGCATTTCGATCAGGCCGCGCTTCTGGAACTTCGACAGCGTGCGGCTGACCGTTTCGAGGGTCATGCCGAGATAGCTGCCGATGTCTTCGCGCGTCATCCGCAGGTTGAATTCCGACGGCGAATAGCCGCGCTTCAGGTAGCGTGACGACACGTCGAGCAGGAACGCGGCGACGCGCTCTTCCGCGTTCAGCGAACCGAGCAGCATGGTTTGCGACGTTTCGCGCACGATCTGCTCGCTCATCAGCTTGTGCATGCGCAGCTGCATCGTGCCGGCCTCCGAGCAGAGCGCCTTGAGCGCGCTGTACGGAATTACACAGACGGAGCTGTCTTCCAGCGCGACCGCGGTGCGCGGGTGGGTATCGTCGCAGATGCCGTCGAGGCCGAGCGCTTCGCCCGCGAGGTGCAGGCCGGTGACCTGTTCGCGGCCGTCGTGGCGCGTGGCGACGGTTTTCAGCGAACCCGAGCGCACGGCGTACAGGTTGTCGAACGTGTCGCCTTCGCGGAACAGCGCTTCGCCGCGCTTGACCGGGCGCGACGCGCAGATGACCGACTCGAGGCGGCTGAGCGCTTCGGGTGCGAGGCCTTGCGGCATGCACAGGTGCCGCATGGCGCACGACGAGCAGTGCGGGGCTGGGCGGGGAGCCGCCCGGCTGCCTGCATGGAACGGGGCCGCGGGGCGTGTGGCGACGGGCGTCAGCATGATCGTTTACTCCGGCGTTGAATCGACGAAATCATTGTCCCACCGCAACTTGCCGCTGGCGGGTGACAAAACGTCGCGACCGCGCGCGCATGCCGCAGGCATCGCAGCGGCATGCAGGCACGCACACCGTTGCACGTGCGCGCTGTGCCGCGCACGCCGCCGACGCTCAGCGTTGCTGATCGTCGGTACGCGCGGCGGCCGGGATCAGCAGCACGGGCAGCGTCGCATGCCGCACGCACTGTTCGGCGATGCTGCCGAGCACGAGGCGACGGAACCCGCGGCGGCCGTGCGTGCCGAGCACCAGGAGATCGGCGCCGAACGCTTTCGCCCCATCGAGGATCAGCGTGGACACGTCGTTGATCGACGACGCTTCGCTCATCACCGTCGCGCCCTTCACGCCTGCCGCCTGCATCAGCTTCGTGAAATCCGCCGCGAGCGCATTGCCTTGCGCGACGAGCTGGTCGCGCAGCACGGACGGGTCGTAGCCCGGCACGTTGTAGTAGATCGCGGCGTTCTCGACGACGTAGAACGGTTGCAGTTCGGCGCCGTGCTCCTTCGCGAGCGCGAGCGCGGCATCGAACGCGTGGCGGGACGTGTCGCTGCCGTCGATGGCAACCAGAATGCGCTTGTACATAGTGTCTCCGAGTGGCGGGTTGGACGAAAGTCGGCCGAACGGCCGAGCGGGTCGCGCGTTGCTGCGAGGCAGAGTAAACCAACGGCAGGGACTCTGCAGCGACGTGCCGGCCGTCGCGATCGCGGCGCTTCGGCCGTCGCGGCGGCACGCATCGCGGGCCATGCGCGCGCCGCATGCTGCATTGCGCGATGCGTGATGGGCGCGACGGATCGCGACGGTTGGTCGCCCGCAATGACAGCCGCGCGCGCGAGTGGTGCGAATACCGGCTCGCCGTACCGGTCGCGCCAGCACGACATCGTGCGGCGGCGCGGCGCGGCGTGCGAGCGCCTTCGGCCCGCACCGGCTTCGTCGACGCATGCCGATAACCACCCCGACAAACCGCTAACCGCGCCCTCCATTGGACCGCATCCGCGTCGCGACGGCGTGACTTCGATCAACGCCCGTGCATCGGCGTCGCTCGCGATTCGACGCCCGACATGCGACACCGGGAGTGCCGAATCCGGCGTCGATATCGATACTCGCGCCGATTCGAAAGATCGCGTGCTCGCCACATCGACCAGACAACCGGCACGCATCGACCGCCTGCCCCGCTTCGACCGCGCACTCGAACGACCGATTCAAACGCCGCGCGCGTTACTCCGGCACCGTCGTGATTTCGATCACCCGTTCCGGCCGGCGTCCGTGGCCGGGCCGGTACGCGCCGCCGTACATCCGATGAATCGGGCCGAACGGCTCGTCGGCTGTGTGCGACGGCGCGTCGAACCCCTTCTCGATCACCATGTAGCCGGCACGCAGCGCGAACGCCGGATGATTGCCGCCGGGCCGGCTGTCGAAGCCGGCGAACCCGTCGGCGCCCTCGGGCACCGCGTTGACGAGCGATGCGTTGCTGCCCGCGATCTGGTCGGGCGAGAACGCGCCGCCGCTCGCGAGACGGGCGGCCTCGCGATTCTTGCCGTCGGTGTCGACGGTGCTGTCGTGCGCGTCGTCGTTATCGAGTTCGATGCTGCGCGGGTGGACGGCGTGCCCTTGAGCTGACGTTTCCATCGCGGCTCTCCTGGCGGCGAAGCGCTCCGGATCGAAGCAAGTCCCGTTCCGGGCGAGACGGGAAAACGGCGCGCGGACGATCGCCGCGATCGCGCGGCGCGCGCTGATTTGTCATGATTTATTTCAGCTAGAACAGCCGTTTTCTACAGAGTATGATTCTTTTCCTGCGAAGCGGCGACAGGGGATGCGGTCTCGCCGCCTCTGCCCGCACGGGGACGTCGCAGCACCCTTAAAGACGGGTAGTGAACAACAAACAAGGGACTAGAGGTGGCGGATTCATGCAAGCGACTACTGCTTTTACGCACCGCGGTTATCTGTTGAATTGCGCGCCCGCGCGCGCCAGTGACGGGTCGTTCAAGCCCTACGTCGTGATCTCCCGATCGAGCGACGGGGAACTCGTCGCGAACCGTTTTTTCCCGACCGAGCTCCAGTTCAACGACGAAGGCGCCGCGATCGCGCACGCGCGCGACTGGGCCGTGCGCTGGATCGACGCGAGCAGCATCACGATCTGACGCCGTCGCGCGGCATCGACGTTGGCCGTCCGGCCGATCCCCCGGCGTGTCGCCGCCGGACGAAAACGCGGTAATCTTGCGGAACCCGTCACTTTATTAGCGGCCGTGCGATCGAGCGCGGCTGCCTGCATTGGCATATGTCGACATCACCCGTCCGTCAGTGGGGCCTCGAGGAAATCGTCGCCGGTTTGCGCGAGTCGCGCGAGGAACTCCATCGCACACGTCATCCGCGCGGCATCCGTGAGCTGCCGTCGCGCGACGCGATCTGCAAGATTGTCGCCGGCCTGCGCGCGTCGATGTTTCCGACGCACTACGGCGCGCCGGATCTGACCGACGAAAGCGTCGACTACTACGTCGGCCACACGCTCGAAAGCACGCTGCGGATCCTGTCCGAGCAGGTTCGCCGCGCGCTGCCGTTCCTGCCCGAGCATGCGGACACGCCGTTCGCCGAACTCGACGAATGCGCGTTCGAGATCGCGCGCGAGTTCGGCCGGCAGTTGCCGTCGATTCGTGCGCTGCTGGTCAGCGACATCCAGGCCGCGTATGCGGGCGATCCGGCCGCGCAGCACATCACCGAGATCCTGCTGTGCTATCCCGGCGTGCTCGCGATGATGCACCATCGGCTCGCGCATGCCTTGCACCAGCTCGGCGTGCCGCTGCTCGCGCGATTCATCAATGAAATCGCGCACTCGGCCACCGGCATCGACATTCACCCGGGCGCGCAGATCGGCCCGAGCTTCTTCATCGACCACGGTACCGGTGTCGTGATCGGCGAAACCGCGATCATCGGCGAGCGCGTGCGCGTGTATCAGGCCGTCACGCTCGGCGCGAAGAGCTTCCCGGCCGATGGCGAAGGCGCGCTGGTCAAGGGTAATGCGCGGCATCCGATCGTCGAGGACGACGTGGTGATCTACGCGGGCGCGACGATTCTCGGCCGCGTGACGATCGGGCGCGGCTCGGTGATCGGCGGAAATGTGTGGCTCACGCACAGCGTGCCGCCCGGCACGAGCGTCGCACAGGGCAAGGTTCGCGAAGGCGGCAGCGCCGAGAAGCCGTAACGCGGCGCGCGAACGGCGCCGCTCATCGGAGGTCAGTGCTTGCCGGCCGGAGAGCGATGCTTGTACAGCACGTCCTGGTCGACGCGAATCAGGTTCTGCCCCGCGTCGACGACGAAATCCACGCCGTTGTATGCGCTGCCCGTCAGCAGCAGGATCGCGCTCGCGACATCGTCGGGGCCGGCGATGCGCGCGAGCGGCGTCGACGCGCGGCTCGCGTGTTCGAAGTCGGCTTGCGTCTGGTCGTCGCTCGGCAGCATCAGCCCGGGGAACACCGCATTCACGCGCAGCACCGGCGACGACGACAGCGCCAGCATCTGCGTGAGGTTGCCGAGCGCGGCCTTCGCGACCGTGTAGCTGAAATGGTCGCGGTGGAAGTTTTCCTTGATCTTCTGATCGACCACGTTCACGACGACGCCCTGCGTGCCGGCCGCGCGGGCCCGCTCGTAGAACGCGCGCGTCAGCAGGATCGGCGCGCGACAGTTGACGGCCCACGCCTGGTCGAACGCCGCGAGATCGAAGCTCGGGAAATGATCCTGCCAGAACACCGACGCGTTGTTGACCAGCACGTCGAGGCGGCCGAAGCGCGCATACACCTGGTCGATCAGCGCGGTGATCTGCGCGGCATCCGACAGATCGGCCTGCAGCGCGACGGAGTCGTGCCCGCGTTCGGCGATCGTGCGCGCCGCCGCATGCGCGGCATCGGCTGAGCGGTCGTAGTGAACCGCGGTGCGATAGCCGTGTGCGGCGAAATACTCGGCGAACGCGCGCCCGGCCCGGCGCGCGGCGCCGGTCACGAGTACGACCGGCGCGTTCGCCGCTTGCTTCGTGCGCTGCATTACGTATTCGTCAGGTTGACTGAAGAAGGATTCGCGACGATCGACAGGAATTCGCGCCGCGTCGACGGGTCGGTGCGGAACGTGCCGAGCATGCGCGACGTGACCATCTCGACACCCGGCTTGTGTATGCCGCGCGTCGAGATGCACTGGTGCGCGGCTTCGAGGATCACGCCGACACCTTTCGGCTGCAGCACGTCGAACAGCGTGTCGGCGATCTGCACCGTCATTTTTTCCTGGATCTGCAGGCGCTTCGCGAATGCATCGACCAGACGCGCGAGCTTCGAGATGCCGACGACGCGATGGTTCGGCAGATACGCGACGTGCGCGCGGCCGATGATCGGCACCATGTGGTGTTCGCAGTAGCTCTCGAAGCGGATGTCCTTCAGCACGATCATCTCGTCGTAGCCGTCGACTTCGCTGAACGTGCGCGCGAGGATCTCGCGGGGCTCCAGCGCATAGCCGGCGAAGAACTCCTCGTACGCGCGCACGACGCGTGCGGGCGTGTCGAGCAGTCCTTCGCGGGCGGGATCGTCGCCGGCCCAGCGCAGCAGCACGCGAACGGCTTCCTCGGCTTCTTTCCGGCTCGGGCGGGATGTGGTCGGCTCGGGCCGCGCGGTTTTTTTACCCATCTGGTCGCTCCATCGAATGCGGCCGCCTGCGGCGGCGCGAATATCCGGCCATTGTTTCATGCTTTCGCGGCTCGTGTGTGCGGGCCGCTGCTCACCCGGCTTCACTTCGGCCACTCGTCCTGCTCGTCGTTGAAGAGCGACGCGACCACGCCGCGCAGCCACGCGGTACGCGGATCGTTGTGGAACTTGCGATGCCAGTGCTGCTTCAGGTCGAAGCGCGGCAGCGGCAGCGGCGGCTCGACCGGCACGATGAACGCGTGCTCGGCCGCGTACGCATAGCCGATCGCGTGCGGCACCGTCGCGATCAGGTCGGTGCGGCTCAGGATGAACGGCAGGCTCATGAAGTGCGGCGTCTCGAGCACCGCGCGCCGGTGCATGCGCTGCTTCGCGAGGTATTTCTCGAGCACCTCCTGGCTGCGTCCTTCGGCGCGCACGACCGCGTGCCCGCAACCGAGAAACTGCTCGACCGTGAACGGCGGCGCCTGTTCGAACGGATGGCCGCGTCGCATCAGGCAGACGAACCGGTGCGTGAACAGCCGCTGCTGGAAGAAGTTGTTGCCGTCGAGATCGGGGAAGTAGCCGACTGCCAGATCGATCGAGCCGGCTTCGAGGCCGCGGCCCACTTCGTCGTGCGCGGGCGAGACCGAGCGCAGGTTCGCATGCGGCGCGCGCGTCGCGAACGCCTGCAGCAGCTTCGGCAGGAACACGATCTCGCCGACGTCCGACAGCGCGATCGAGAACGTATGCGTGCTCGCTGCCGGATCGAAGTCGTGCGGCGCGACGAGGCCGCGCTCGATCTGCGCGAGCGCATCGCGTGCGGCCGGCAGCAGCGCGAGTGCGCGCGGCGTCGGCTCCATCCCGCGCGACGTGCGCACGAACAGCGGATCGCCGAAATACTCGCGCAGGCGGCCGAGCGCCGTGCTCACGCGCGGCTGGCTCACGCCGAGCAGGTCGCCGGCGCGGCTCACGTTGCGCGTGTCGTCGAGCGCGACGAGGTAGGGAATGAGGTTCAGATCGAGCGTGTCCATCGCCGGGCCAGTATCTTCAAAACGTATACAACATATCTCCTGAATCGCGTTGCTGCATAGTCGGGAAAGCGCTCAAATGTGTTCCATTACTCGAACCAAAGTTCTGGAGACGAACAATGCGCACCCAGGTCGCCATCATCGGCGCCGGTCCGTCCGGCCTTTTGCTTTCCCATCTGCTGCGCCTGCAAGGCGTGGATTCCATTCTCGTCGAAGCGCGTTCGCGCGAATACTGCGAGAACCGCATTCGTGCGGGCGTGCTGGAACAGGGCACCGTCGACACGCTGAACGAAGCCGGCCTCGGGGAGCGGATGCGCCGCGAAGGGCTCGAACATCACGGCATCGAGCTGCTGTTCTCCGGCCAGCGCCATCGCATCGACCTGAGCGCGCTCACCGGCGGGCGCGCGATCACCGTCTACAGCCAGCATGAAGTTGTGCGCGACCTGATCGCGGCCGGCGATGCGCATGGCCACGCGATGCACTTCGAAGTCACCGACGTCGCGCTGCACGATGTCGACAGCGAGCACCCGTTCGTCACGTTCAAGCACGCGGACGGCCGCGCGGACCGCATCGACTGCGACTACATCGCCGGCTGCGACGGCTTCCACGGCATCGCGCGCCAGACGATTCCCGCCGAGCGGCTGAACACGTTCGAGCGCGTGTATCCGTTCGCATGGCTCGGCATCCTCGCCGACGCGGCGCCGTCGCTCGACGAACTCGTCTACGCGCATCACGAGAACGGCTTCGCGCTGTTCTCGATGCGCTCGCCGACGGTCACGCGCCTCTACCTGCAGTGCAAGCCCGACGAAAACCTCGCCGAATGGTCCGATGCGCGGATCTGGGACGAACTGCACACGCGCTTCTCGAACGATACCGGCTGGACGCCCACCGAGGGCCCGATCACGCAGAAGAGCGTGACGCCGATGCGCAGCTTCGTCTCCGAGACGATGCAGCACGGCCGCCTGTTCCTCGCCGGCGACGCCGCGCACATCGTGCCGCCGACCGGCGCGAAGGGGATGAACCTCGCGGTGGCCGACGTCCGCGCGTTGTCCCGTGCGCTCGGCGCCCGCTACCGCGACGGCGACGCGACGCCGCTCGAGCGCTATTCGGCGACCTGTCTCGAACGCGTATGGCGCGCCGAGCACTTCTCGTACTTCATGACGAACATGCTGCATGCGTCGCCGGACGACTCGCCGTTCGTCAATCGCCTGAAGTTTGCCGAACTGAAATACGTGACGCGCTCGCGGGCCGCCGCGCAGTCGCTGGCCGAAAACTACGTCGGCCTGCCGTTCGACGACCAGCCGACCCCCGAGGGATCCCGCCTTGACAACGCGCTGTGCGCGACTCTATGATCGGCCATCGTTCGCTAATCGAATCTAGGTTCGAATAGCGAACAATACCGAAGGTCGACAACGGCCTCCGGCGCGGCACGCGACACGCGCGTGTCCCCTCGACAGGCCGCGCATCGTGCCGCGGGTTCGTATCAGGAAGAGACATGGTCAACAAGATTTTCGAATCGCTTCAGTCGGCGGTCGCGGACGTCCACGACGGCGCGACCATCATGATCGGCGGCTTCGGCACGGCAGGCATGCCGTCCGAGCTGATCGACGCGCTGATCGAGCAGGGCGCGCGCGGCCTGACGATCGTCAACAACAACGCGGGCAACGGCGAGACGGGCCTCGCGGCGCTGCTCAAGGCGAAGCGGGTGCGCAAGATCATCTGCTCGTTCCCGCGCCAGAGCGACTCGCAGGTGTTCGACGCGCTGTACCGCGCGGGCGAGATCGAACTCGAGCTCGTGCCGCAGGGCAACCTCGCTGAGCGGATCCGCGCGGCGGGTGCCGGCATCGGCGGCTTCTTCACGCCGACGGGCTTCGGCACGAAGCTCGCGGAAGGCAAGGAAACACGCGTGATCGACGGCAAGTCGTATGTGTTCGAGACGCCGATCCACGCCGATTTCGCGCTGGTGAAGGCGTACAAGGGCGACCGCTGGGGCAACCTCGTGTATCGCAAGACCGCGCGCAACTTCGGGCCGATCATGGCGAGCGCCGCGAAGGTCGCGATCGTGCAGGTATCGGAAGTCGTGCCGCTCGGCGGGCTGAACCCGGAACACATCGTGACGCCGGGCATTTTCGTGCAGCGTGTCGTCGAAGTGCCGCAGGCCGCGCATGCGGCCGAGCTGGCCGCCGAACGTGCCGCATCCCAAGCCGCCTGACCGCCCCGAGGAACTCGAAATGAAACGACTGACCCGCGATGAAATGGCCAAGCGCGTCGCCCAGGACATCCCCGAAGGCGCTTACGTGAACCTCGGCATCGGCGTGCCGACGCTGGTGGCGAACCACCTCGATCCGAGCAAGGAGATCTTCCTGCACAGCGAGAACGGCCTGCTCGGCATGGGCCCGGCGCCCGCGCCCGGCGAGGAAGACGACGAGCTGATCAACGCCGGCAAGCAGCACGTGACGCTGCTCACCGGCGGCGCCTATTTCCACCACTCGGATTCGTTCGCGATGATGCGCGGCGGTCATCTCGACTACTGCGTGCTCGGCGCGTTCCAGGTATCGGCGAACGGCGATCTCGCGAACTGGCATACCGGCGCGCCCGATGCGATTCCGGCCGTCGGCGGCGCGATGGACCTCGCGATCGGCGCGAAGCAGGTGTTCGTGATGATGGAACACCTGACGAAGCAGGGCGAGAGCAAGATCGTCGCGCAATGCTCGTATCCGGTCACCGGCGTGCAGTGCGTGAGCCGCATCTATACCGATCTCGCCGTGCTCGACGTGACGGCCGACGGCCTCGCGGTGAGCGAGATCTTCACCGACCTGTCGTTCGACGAACTGCAGAAGCTGACCGGCGTGCCGCTGATCGACGCGACGCGCAAGGCCGCGGCCTGAACGGCAAGCGTGCCGGCCCGCGCGATCCCGCGCACGCCGGCACGCTTGGGTAGACAATAGGCGCACGCCGTTTCCCCAATCTGATGCCATGCTCGAAGACAGCGCCCGCCTGACCTCCCTCATCTGCGGCACCGAGCCGCTCAACCGGATCTGGTCGCCCCGCGCGACGATCCAGCGGATGCTCGACGTCGAAGCCGCGCTCGCGCGCGCGCTCGCCGCGCAGCAGGTGATTCCCGCCACCGCGGTCGCGCCCATCGAACGCGCGTGCGACGCCGATCGGCTCGATGCCGATGCGCTCGCGCACGGCGCGGCGCTCGGCGGCAATCTTGCGATTCCGCTCGTCAAGCAGCTCACCGCGCAAGTGAAGGCCGACGACCCCGAGGCCGCGAAGTTCGTGCACTGGGGCGCGACGAGCCAGGACATCATCGATACCGCGACCGTGCTGCAGCTGCGCGACACGCTCGACGTGCTCGAGCCGTTGCTCGACGAAGCGTGCGCGTCGCTCGCGACGCTCGCGCGCACGCATCGCGCGACACCGATGATCGGCCGCACGTGGCTGCAGCAGGCGCTGCCGATCACGCTCGGCCTGAAATTCGCGCAATGGCTCGATGCGCTGCTGCGCCATCGCGCGCGCTTTGCCGAATTGCGCGCGCGCGCGCTCGTGCTGCAGTTCGGCGGCGCGGCCGGCACGCTGGCGAGCCTGCGCGAGCATGCGGCCGGCGTGCGCGCCGCGCTCGCGGCCGACCTGAAGCTCGCGGTGCCGGCCGTGCCGTGGCATACGCAGCGCGACCGCATCGCGGAAGCCGCGTCGTGCTTCGGGATGCTGACCGGCACGCTCGGCAAGATTGCGCGTGACGTGTCGCTGCAGATGCAGACCGAAGTCGGCGAGCTCGGCGAACCGGCGGCCGCCGGCAAGGGCGGCTCGTCGACGATGCCGCACAAGCGCAACCCGGTCGGTTGCGCGGCCGTGCTGACGGCCGCGGTGCGCGCGCCGAACCTCGTCGCGACCGTGTTCGCGGGGATGGTCCAGGAGCACGAGCGCGCGCTCGGCGGCTGGCAGGCCGAATGGGACGCGCTGCCCGACCTCGCGCGCCTGACCGGCGGCGCGCTCGCGCAGATCGCGCAGATCGTCGCGGGCCTCGACGTGAACACCGAACGCCTCGCCGCGAACCTCGACCTGACGCACGGGCTGATCCTCGGCGAAGCCGTGATGCTCGCGCTCGGCGACCGGATCGGCCGGCTCGATGCGCACCATGTCGTCGAGCATGCGTCGAAGGAAGCCGTGCGCACCGGCGCGACGCTGTTCGACGTGCTCGCCGCCGATGCGACCGTATCGGCCCACTTGTCGCGCGACGCGCTCGCGCGGCTGCTCGATCCCGCACATTACGTCGGCGAGGCGCAGGCCTACGTCGACGCCGTGCTCGCGCTGCACGCGCTGCACGCGGGCGCGAAACAACCAGGAGAACATTGATGCCCTTCGCCACTGTCAACGGCGTGAAACTGCATTACCGGATCGACCGTGCCGCGCGCGACGACGCGCCGTGGCTCGTTTTCTCGAACTCGCTCGGCGCCGACCTGCAGATGTGGGCGCCGCAGATTCGCCCGCTCACGCAGCACTTCAACATCCTGCGCTACGACACGCGCGGCCACGGCCATTCCGATGCACCGGCCGGCTCGTACGCGGTCGACCAACTCGCGGGCGACGTGATCGGCCTGCTCGACCACGTCGGCATCGATCGCGCGCACTTCTGCGGGATCTCGATGGGTGGCCTGACCGGCGCCGCGCTCGCCGCGCGTTTCCCGTCGCGCATCGTGCGCGCGGTGCTGGCGAACACAGCCGCGAAGATCGGTTCGCCGGAAGTGTGGGCGCCGCGTGCACAGAAGGCGCGTGCCGAAGGGATGGCCGCGCTCGCCGACGCCGTGCTGCCGCGCTGGTTCACCGACGCGTTCGTCGATCGCGAGCCGCGCCTGTTCGATGCGATTCGCGACACCTTCGTGCATACCGACAAGGACGGTTACGCGGCGAACTGCGATGCGCTGAACGCGGCCGACCTGCGTGAGGAAGTGAAGGGCATCGCGCTGCCGGTGCTCGTCGTGACCGGTGCGAAGGACATGTCGACGCCGCCCGACCAGGGCCGTGCGCTGGCTGCCGCGATTCCCGGCGCGCGCCACGTCGAATTCGACGCCGCGCACATTTCGAACATCGAGTGCACCGACGGTTTCAACCGCGCGCTGCTCGACTTCCTGACCGCGTGAGGCACCGACGATGGACGACCAGCAACGTTATGAAGCAGGGATGAAAGTGCGCCGCGCGGTGCTTGGCGACGCGCACGTCGACCGTTCGATCGAGAACCGCACCGAGGTGACCGACGAATTCCAGAATCTGATCACGCGCTATGCGTGGGGCGAGATCTGGACGCGCGACGGGCTGCCGCGCCATACGCGCAGCCTGCTGACCATCGCGATGATGGTCGCGCTGAACCGCGGCGAGGAACTCGCGCTGCACCTGCGTGCCGCGCGCAACAACGGCGTGACGCGCGACGAGATCAAGGAAGTGCTGCTGCAGACCGCGATCTACTGCGGCGTGCCGGCCGCGAACTCCGCGTTCCATCTCGCGGACAAGATCTTCAAGGAACAGGATGAGGCCGGCTGAGCGCCGGCAGTGATCCGATCGCACGGCCAGCCGATGCTGGCGAGCCGTGACGATCAACGAACGCGCCGGCGGCGAATCGGTGCGTGAACGAAGGCAACGCGCGGCCACGAGGCCGCGCTTGTTACATATATCAATGTTGGAAGGGACCGAAGCAAGCGCTGACGCGCCGGTTTCGGCCGACAAGGAGACTAGCGATGAATCGCACACCCGTGGTCGATGTTCAGACCTTCATCAACGAGCAGCCGTTCGGCGGCTTTCAGTGGCTCGTATTCCTGATGTGTTTCGTGATCGTGCTGCTCGACGGCTTCGATACGGCCGCGATCGGCTTCATCGCGCCGTCGCTGCTCGGCGAATGGAACCTCACCAAACCCGATCTCGCGCCCGTGCTCAGCGCCGCGCTGTTCGGCCTCGCCTGCGGCGCGCTCGTGTCGGGCCCGTTGTCCGATCGCCTCGGGCGGCGCTCGCTGCTGCTCGGCTCGGTATTCCTGTTCGGCGTCGCATGCCTCGTGTCCGCGTTCTCCACGACCATCGGACACCTGACGATCCTGCGTTTCATCACCGGCCTCGGGCTCGGCGCCGCGATGCCGAACGCGGTCACGATGATGGGCGAGTTCTGCCCGGACAAGCGCCGCGCGACCGTGATCAACCTGATGTTCTGCGGCTTCCCGCTCGGCGCGGCGTTCGGCGGCTTTCTCGCCGCGTGGATGATTCCGCATTTCGGCTGGCGCAGCGTGCTGGTGCTCGGCGGCGTGACGCCGCTGCTGCTCGGCGTGCTGTTGCTGCTGAAGATGCCCGAATCGGTGCGCTTCATGGTCGCGCACGGCCAGAGCGTCGACCGGATCCGCACGACGCTCGCACGGATTTCGCGCGATGCGCTCGATGCAGGCTCGTTCGTGATGACCGAAACCGCGCCGCAGACGGGCAGCAAGGGGCTCGGCGTCGTGCTGTCGCGCTCGTACATCGTCGGTTCGGTGATGCTGTGGCTCGCGTACTTCATGGGCCTTGTGATCTTCTATGCATCGATCAACTGGATGCCGATCCTGCTGAAGGACGCCGGCCTCACGCCGAAGAGCGCGACCCTGATCTCCGCGCTGTTCCCGCTCGGCGGCGTCGGCGCGGTGCTGTGCGGCGTGCTGATGGACCGCTTCAACGCGAACCGTGTGATCGCCGTGTGCTACGCGCTGACCGCGATCAGCGTGTATGCGATCGGACAGGCGGCGGGGAATGTGGGGCTGCTCGTGCTGGTCGTGTTCATCGCGGGCGTGCTGATGAACACCGCGCAATCGTCGATGCCGGCGCTCGCCGCCGCGTTCTACCCGACCGAAGGGCGCGGCACGGGCGTGGCATGGATGCTCGGTGTCGGCCGCTTCGGCGGGATCGCCGGATCGTTCCTCGTTGCGGAGCTCACGCGCCGGCACTTTTCGTTCGCGGGCGTGTTCGCGACGATCGCGGTCGCGGGCCTGCTCGCGTGCCTCGCGTTGCTGATCAAGCAGAGGGCGCGGCCGCATGGCGTCGCGCAGCCGGGCGGCAAGATCGAGTCGCTCGGGCATTGAGCGCAATCGGGGCCGGGGCGATGCGCCGGCTCCGCGTGTGTTGCGGTGGGTCGGAAGACGGCCGACGCGTAACAGCAGACCGGGCCGCGTCAGCGGCCCGTTGATTTCACGGCCGCGCGGCCGCGGCGTCGTTACTCCTCCGCGTCGTGTTCCTTGACGAAGTTGCGCAGATACGCGCGCAACGCGGCCTCCCGGCTGCGATGATCGGCGAGGTTCGCGGCGCCCATGTCTTCCTCTTCGCCGAACATCGTCGGCGGCGCGCAGTAGATGCCGATCTCGATGTCTTCGCGCAGCACGCGGATCTCGTGCGTCAGCGGATGGTACTCGGCAATCCAGTGCATGCCCTCGATGTGTTCGCCGGCTTTCAGCATTGGCTTCACGGCAATCTCCATGCAGTGGCGGCGCAACCGCTGAAGCGGTTGCACGTGCCCGTACCAAAAGGGTACGCCTGCATGACGTGAAGCTCAACGGGGTGCGCTGGTGCGCGTTTACTGCGGCAGCAGATGCGCGATGAGCGGATACAGCGACAGGATCAGCAGCACGGCCATCGTCACGTTGAAGATGCGCAGCGCGCGGCGGTTCGACAGGAAGCGGCGCAGGCCGAGGCCGAACGCGGCCCACAGGCTGATGCACGGAAAGCCGATCAGGATGAATACCACGGCCATCCACGCGGCGTTCATCCCGTAGTCGGCGGACAGGCGGATCGTCGTCGCGGCGGTCAGCACCATCATCCACGCCTTCGGATTGACCCACTGGAACGCGGCGGCTTCCAGGAACGTCATCGGGCGCGGCTTCGCACCTTGTGCCTTCACTTCGCCCGACGTGCCGATCCGCCATGCGAGATACAGCAGGTAGGCGACGCTCGCGATTTCGAGGATCGTGTACAGGAGCGGCATGCGGCGGAACGCTTCGCCGAGACCGAAGCCGACGCACAACATCAGGATCGCGACGCCGATGCTGATGCCGAACATGTGCGGCATCGTGCGGCGGAAACCGAAGTTGACGCCGGAGGCGAGCAGCATCGTGTTGTTCGGGCCGGGTGTGATCGACGTGACGAGCGCGAACAGCATGCCGGCGGGCAACGCGCTCAGGGTGAGGAATTCCATCGCGGATTCTCCATTGGGGTTCGAGGCTGGGATGGAGTCAGTGTAGCGACGGTTTTCTGTACAGTACCGGTACAGTTTTGCTGACGGGTGCCGGTACGGGGGAGAGGCGGGCTCGACGGGGGAGGCTCCGCCGCTCCGAATCGCACGTTGCCGGGAACCGCCGCGCCCTGCTAGTGCGCGAACCCCGACGCCGTTTCGCTGAGACTCTTGCCTTTGGTTTCAGGGGCAAGCCACTGCGATACGCCGGCTCCGATCGCCGCGATACCGGCCGCGATCAGGATGGTCACCGAGGGCCCGAGATTGGCCATCGACCACGGCATCAGGAATGTGCCGAGACCGGCCCCGATTCTGCTGAAGGCGGCGGCAAAACCCGTCCCGATCCCGCGGATTTCGGTCGGGAACACCTCGCCGGGATAGATGCAGGTCAACGTGCCACACCCGGCGTTGAAGAACGAAAACGCGAGGAACAGGCCTAGCACGACCACCCCCGGCGCATTGGTCCATATGCCGAGAATCGCGAGGATGACGGTGATGATCCACTGGGGCGGTACCGTCAGCACGCGGCGCCCGGCCTTGTCGATCAACAGAACGGTGACCACACTGCCGGCCAATGCAACCGCGGACAGCCCGACCCCTCCGGCGAGCCCCCCGCCGAGGCCGAATTTCTGCAGCACGGTGTCGGCGAACGTGGCGATCGCGAAGTACGGCGTCACGACGCAAAAGAAGAACAACGACACGAACAGCGTGACTCGCCAGTACTGGCGGGAGAACAGCATCCCGAACCCGCCGCCGGAGTGAGCAACTTCGTGCTCAACGTCGGCCATGTCGGAGGCGCTTTCCATATATCGACGCGCGACGGAACGGGCCTGCTCGGTGCGGCGCTTGCTCCACAGCCAGCGCGGCGATTCAGGCATGCCGATCCGGCCGAGGAACAAGGCGACCGCGATAAAGGTACTGGTGCCGAGGATGTTCCGCCACCCGAGGTGCGTATACCGGTCCAGCAAATAACCGACGACGAAGGCGAACATGAATCCGGCGTACCAGGCGATGAGGGTCAAGCCCATCAGCCGTCCTCGGATGCGGGATGGCGAGAATTCCGACAGCAGCGGCCAACCGACGGAGTATTCCGCACCGATCGCGATACCCATCAGCAGCCGAACCACGAACAGTTGCTGCGGTGACGTGATGAAGAACTGAATGGAGCCGACGAAGAACTGCATGAACGACGCGATCACGAACAAGCCCATGTCGAGCAGGAACAAGGGCTTTCGGCCGAACTTGTCGCCGGCCCATCCACCCAACGGCGAGCCGATGAGGATCCCGAACAATGCGCCCGCCGCGATCAGTCCCTCCCAGACCGGCGATATGGCCAGTTCGGCGGTCATCTTCCCGGAGACTGGGCCGACGATCCCGAGGATATAGCCGTCCAGAAACGTACCGCCGGTAAGCACCATGATCATCCTGATCATGAAGCGTCGTTTGAACGCTGAGGACGTCTCATCGCCAAGCGCCACGGCGGAAACAGCAACTTCCTTCTCTAACGAAGTCATATGTATCTCCTTCTACGACATGCATAAGCACGCTTGCGTGCGTGACGGTGATAGCGCGCCGACACGGCGTGTGAGCGCCGCTCGTTTGGGGTGCGCAGTCGCACCGCGTTTTGCGATCGACGGTACATATCGACCGCGCGGCGCTGCGTCGAGTCTATGGACGAGATGAGAGTCGAGCTGTCACGCTTACGCCTGGAAAACGACCGTAAACGACACTTGGCGCGCATGCTCCATTTCCTGTCGGGCGGAGACAAGTGAGCGCCCCACGCCCAGGACGCCGCCCTTGGTTCGCGGTCTTTCTGACTTGCTGGAACCAGTTCGAACCGTTCTTCGAATGGTTTCGGGACGGCTTTTCAATGAGTGTCATCGCAGGAAACCGTGGAGGGTTTGATGGCGAATTGCTTCATCTGACGCCCGACTTTGGTGCAGTCAGGTCCGGCGCGGTGACGGTGCCGCCGTGCCGCGTGCCATTGTCGGTCGCATGATCTGACAATTGCCCGAACCGGGGAGCGTCGAGGAGTCGCTTGCGGGCAAGCGTCTGTCGGAAAACGACGATACCCTTGGTTTTGTGGCTGACGAACCTAGTAAGGGATGGCGCACATCAAGGAGATCGTCATGAAACTATTCGGAAAACTGTTGTGGATCGGCGCATTGTCGGCAATGGTGGCACTGAGCGCATCCGCGCGCGCCGATACGAAGCCGACGTTGAAGATCGGCTACGTCGAAGGCTGGGATGACAGCGTCGCGACGTCGAACGTCGCGGCCCGCGTGATCGAGAAGAAGCTCGGTTACCCGGTCCAGCTCGTGCCGGTGGCTGCCGGGATCATGTGGCAGGGCGTGGCACGCGGCGACCTCGACGCGACGTTGTCCGCGTGGCTGCCCGTCACGCACGGCTCCTACTGGAGCGAATACAAGACGAAGGTTGTCGATCTCGGCGCGAACTTTCCCGACGCGAAGATCGGCCTGATTGTTCCCGACTATGTGAAGGCGAAGAGCATCGAGGATCTGAACGCCGAGAAAAGCAGCTTCGGCGGCCGGATCGTCGGCATCGACGCGGGCGCGGGCGTGATGCGCAAGACCGACGAAGCGATCAAGAGCTATGGCCTCAGCTACACGCTGATGCCGAGTTCGGGCAGCGCGATGACGGCCGAGCTGTCGCGCTCCGTCGGTGCGAACAAGCCGGTGATCGTGACCGGCTGGGCGCCGCACTGGATGTTCGCGAAGTGGAAGCTACGCTTCCTCGAGGATCCGAAGAAGGTGTTCGGCGGCGCGGAGCACGTCGACAGCGTCGTGAACCCGAAGCTTGAAACGAAGGCCAAGCCGGTCGTCGCGTTCCTGAAGAAATTCCAGTGGAAGCCGGGCGAGATCGACAGCGTGATGCTCGCCATCCAGAACGGCTCGAAGCCGGAAGCGGCCGCCGATGCATGGATCGCCGCGCATGCCGATCGCGTGAATGCATGGACGGAAAATGTGAAGCAGTAATGCCTGGGCAGTTGGACGGAAACCGATCGGCAATCGGGGTAGACTTGATTGCCGATCTTGTCCGGCTCCGGCAAATCCACGCTGATCCGCCTCGTGAACCGGCTGGTCGATCCGGGCCGCCGGCAAGGTGCTGATCGACGGGCTCGATGTCGCGTCGGTACGCCGGAATTCCCGTTGGTAGAGTCATTGGGCCGACACGCTCACGCCGATCTCCACGGTTTGCATTGATGGCTGACTGCTTGAGCTTCGCTCCCCTCGTCGAGTAGATACCCGGAGGTGAAGCGCGCGGGAATGCCGAGCAGTCTCGATGGTGCTTCGGCACGATGCCCGCGCGCACGATTTCCTGGCGGTGGTAGATGTCGTCGAGGAACGCCCCCCGCCTGCATTTCGTCAAATGGTGCCATGGAATACTTCTCTTTGTTTTCGCGTGGCGGCGGTAACCTTCATTGGTCCGGATACCGTTGCGTGTCGTATTAGTTGTCACCCTTTTCGAGCACGTTCTGTGTGAGCGTGACCGACGGAATCGTCGGTTTTAGCAGTACGCGACGTGCCCGGCCGCTCACCCAGCGCCAGCCGATGACAAGCAGCAGTGCGACTATCGGAATCGATGCCACGGTGTAGGTTCCATTCGGATAGTCGAACGCCATCAGCACCAGCACGCCGAGCAGGAACAGTAGCGTGAGCCAAGACGTGACCGGTGCGCCGGGCATTTTGAATGGCACGTCGTCCACGTCACCGCATTTGACGGCCGCGCGGAACTTCATCTGGCAGACGATGATGAAACCCCACGTGCTGATGATGCCGAGCGACGCGATGTTCAACACGATCTCGAACACGCTCGACGGCACGAGATAATTGAGCAGCACGCCAACCACGTAGATCGCGACCGTCACGAGAATGCCGACATAGGGCACCGACTGCGCGCTCATCCGCGACAGCGCCGCAGGCGCGGAGCCGCCCATTGCGAGAGAGCGCAGCACGCGCCCGGTCGAATACAGCCCTGAGTTGAGGCTGGACAGCGCCGCCGTCAACACCACCAGGTTCATCACCGAGCCGATACCCGGCACGCCGAGCGCACCGAAGAACGTGACGAACGGGCTCTGCCCCGCTTTATACGCACTCCATGGCAACAGGCAGACGAGCAACACCACTGATGCAACATAGAACAGCGCGATCCGCCAGATCACGCTGTTAATCGCCCGCGGCAGCACCTTGCGCGCATCCTTGCACTCGCCGGCCGCCGTGCCGACCAGCTCGACACCCGCGAACGCGAATACGACGCCCTGTACCAGCACCAAAGCCGGCATCATGCCGTGCGGGAAGAACCCACCGTTATCGGTAATCAGGTGCATACCGGTGTCATGACCCGCGACGTGGCCACTGGTGCCGAGAATCGCGGTGCCCACCACCAGAAACAGCACGATCGCGGCGACCTTGATCAGCGCGAACCAGAACTCCATCTCCGCGAACCACTTCACGCCTATCAGGTTCATCGCCGTGACGATACACAGTGCGACCAGCGCGAAGATCCATTGCGGAACGCCGGCGAATGGCGCCCAGTAATGCATGTAGACAGCAACGGCCGTGATGTCGACAATGCCCGTCATCGCCCAGTTTAGGAAATACATCCAGCCGGCGACGAAAGACGCCTTTTCGCCGAGGAATTCGCGTGCATATGACACGAAGCTGCCGCTGCTGGGGCGATGCATCACGAGTTCGCCGAGTGCGCGCAGGATTAGAAATGAGAACGCGCCGCACACCAGATAGACGATCGCGAGCGACGGTCCGGCGGCTTGCAGCCGGCCGCCGGCGCCGAGAAACAGCCCCGTGCCGATCGCTCCGCCGATCGCAATCATCTGAACCTGTCGATTGCCGAGGGTTTTGTGATAGCCCGCTTCATGCGAATCGAGCACACTGCGTTTATTGGTTTCGACGATTGTCGACGGTTCAGGAATCGATGCCATGGCTGCGTCCTCGCGCATGAGCGTGATTGGATTGATTCCGATCGCGAGACGATCTGGAATCGCCGGTACTGGCGGCCGGGCGCGGAATCAAGCATGTCCGTCCCGGTCGCACGTGGCCATCTTGGGAAAGGCACGGTACGCCGCGAACGTAGTCAGCCGTAATTGCGATCACAAGCAGCATGCAAATTTCGACTGCGCCTGTTCGAATCCGCGCATATGAAACGAGGCCGCGGCGTCGAACAGCAACGGGTTGTACGGAATCAGGTGTTCGACTGCTGTCCGTAATGACGCCATCCGCGAAAACCTTCTTCGACAGCCGCCGATTGCTTTGCCGGACCGTGAACTCGCGCTGGTTGCGCCCGGGGACGGTGATCTCGTATCCCGACGTAGACGGGCAACCTTCTCAAGGACGACTTTCCTGAGAATTCCCGTGCCCAAAGACACTTTTTCTGAGACGAGTGCCATGCAGTCGTTTCAAAAAAGGCATCCAAGTCCTTGATTTCTCCGGAGGGACAAAGACACCTTTTCTGCGAGCCCACGAGTCTATCCGTCACCCTTCTCTTTTCCCTTCAATGATCGGAGGTAGACGCAACAATCAAGTCGATCAAAGCCCGTGACGCCGCAGACAACCGACGATGCGGCGCATAGATCACCGAAAACGGCCGTGTGCGCCCACGAAGATGAGGCAGCACTTCGACGAGACTCCCGGCCCGCAAGCGATCCTGAACAATGAAGTCATAGGTCTGGCAGATGCCGGCGCCGCTCTGCGCCATCGAAACAACCCCAAGCACGTCGTCGGAGACCGCGACGTTCGACGGCGGGAGCCAATCGATGTCCTGCCCGTCATCCCGGAACACCCAAGGCGCGATACGACCGCTGCTGGGCAGCATGAAAGGCAAACAGAGATGGTGCGCCAGATCCACCACGTTTTCCGGCATGCCTGCGCGCGCCACGTACTCCGGCGACGCGACAAGGCACAGCGCCGCGTCCTCGAGCTTGCGTGCGACCAGGCCGCTGTCCGGCAATTCACCTAGCCGGATCGCCAGATCGAACCCTTCGGCCACCAGATCCACGTTCCGGTTCGCGATGTTCAGCTCCACGCGAACCTCCGGGTGTTGCTGCGTGAACTGCCGCAGCAGCGGCGGCAGACGATAGTGTCCGTACGTCGTCGGTACGCTGAGGCGGACATGGCCTGTCAACGTGCCGCCGTGCCCCTGAATCGCACGCTCGGCATCGTCGATCAGCAAGAACGCGGCGCGCGATTGCTCCAGATAGAGCCTGCCTTGCTCCGTCAGGCTCAGCCGTCGAGTCGAACGGCGCAGCAATTGCACGCCCAGCCGTGTCTCCAGACGTGTAATGGCACGGCTTAGAACGGACGGTGTGCTGCCCAGCGCCACCGCGCCCGCCGTCATCGAGCCTTTTTCGATCACCGTGACGAATGCTTCCACGTCACCGAGATGGTCGAATCTTCGCGCCATCTTGTCCTCCAAAGAACAGAAGATTTACTTTTAAGCCAGTTTATCTCCTTGAGCGGGCCAAATAAAGTGGGCGCATCGTGACTGCGTTGTCCGGTCACCCACTGAAATCAAGGAGCAAACCATGAATCGTGACCCTCGCGACCGGCAGGGCCTCACCGTGCTGTTCGTACTCACGAGCCACGCGACGAAAGGCGCGACCGGCGAGCCGACCGGTTTTTATCTCGGCGAAGTGACGCATCCGCTTGCGGAACTCGACGCGGCGGGCATCCCGGTCGAATTCGCGTCGATCCAGGGCGGCGAGCCGCCCGTCGATGGTGTCGACCTGACGGATGAAGTCAACGCGCGCTACTGGAACGACAGTGCATTCCGCGACGCGCTGCGCCACACGCAGCGACTGGGCGATGTCGACGCGTCGAAATACGCCGCCGTCTTCTTTGCGGGCGGCCACGGTGCGATGTGGGATTTTCCGGGCAATGCAGACGTGCAAAAGGTAGCGCGCGCGGTCTACGAGGCTGGCGGGCTGGTCGGAGCGGTATGTCACGGCCCCGCGGCGCTGGTCGATGTGACGCTCGGCGACGGTACTTACCTGGTCGCCGGCAAGAACCTCAGCGCATTCACGGATGAAGAGGAACGCGCGGTCCAGCTCGACCACGTCGTGCCTTTCCTGCTTGCGAGCACGTTGACGCAGCGAGGTGCGCATCACCATTCCGCAGCGAACTGGACGGCGAAGGTCGTCGTCGACGGGCGTCTCGTGACCGGCCAGAACCCGCAGTCGGCTGCCGGCGTGGGCGCGGCGATTCGCCACCTGTTGCTGAACCCATCCGAACAGGCCTGACATTCCCCGATGGAGAAAACCATGCATTCGATGCGCAAGCTCGCCGTAGCCGCGATGCTCGGCATTGCCGCGTACAGCGCTCAGGCCGCCAACGTGCTCGTGGTGTTGTCGGATTCCGATCACCTCGATCTGAAGGACGGCAAAGTGTTCGCGACGGGCTTCTACCTGAACGAACTGATGCAACCCGTGAAGGCCCTGCTCGATGCAGGCCATCAGGTGACCTTCGCCACGCCCGAGGGGAAGGCGCCGACGATGGATGCCACGTCTGCCGACAAGATGTACTTCAACGGCGACGAAAAGGCGATGCGCGACTACCGGGCTTTGCTCGACAAGCTGCAGATCACGTCGCGTGCCCACTCTCCCGTGATCAGTCTGTCGCGGGTCGAGCAGATCGGTTACGGCCACTTCGATGCCGTCTATGTTCCCGGCGGTCATGCGCCGATGCAGGATCTTCTGACCAGTCCCGCAGTGGGCAGGCTGCTGGCCGATTTCCATGCGCGCGGCAAGACCACGGCGCTCGTTTGTCATGGTCCGATTGCGCTGCTGTCGACGCTGCCTGATGCACAGGGCTTTACACGGCAACTCGCCGCCGGGAAGGCCGGCGATGGCGCGCCGAAATGGATCTATGCCGGCTACCGAATGACGGTGATCAGCAACGCGGAAGAAGAGCAGGCGAAAGCACTGCTCGGCGGCGGCGCGATGAAGTTCTATCCGCAGACTGCGTTGCAACAGGCCGGCGGAATTTACAGCAGCAACGACGTGCCGTTCACCGCTCACATGGTGACCGACCGCGAATTGATCACCGGTCAGAACCCGGCGTCTGCACTCGACGTCGCCGGCGAAATGCTCAAGCGGCTGAAGTAACGCCACGCAACGGACCGGCATCGCCGGTTCTTCGATGATGCAAAGGAGAAACAACAGATGGATCTGCAACTTCAAGGCAAAACGGCCATCGTCACGGGTGCTACCGCCGGCATCGGCATGGCTATCGCGCGAACGTTGGTCGGCGAGGGCGTGTCGGTCACGATCACGGGGCGTCACCGCGACAAACTCGACGAAGCCGTCGCTCAGATCACCGCGGCCGTCCCGGAGGGCAGCGTACGCGGAATCGTTGCCGACGTGAGCGGCACGCGAGGCGTTGCCGAACTGATCGACGCACAGCCGGATACGGATATTCTCGTGAACAATCTGGGCTATTACGAAGCCAAGCCGTTCGCGGAAATCACCGATGACGACTGGCTGCGGATGATCGACGTCAACGTGATGTCGGGGGTGCGACTGTCGCGCCATTACTTTCCTCGCATGCTTGCGAAGAACTGGGGGCGTGTGATTTTCATGTCCAGCGAGGTCGGTGCGTTCACGCCGCCGGACATGGTGCACTACGGCGTCAGCAAATCGGCACAGCTCGCGGTCTCGCGCGGCATGGCCGAACTGACGAAGGGCACGGGCGTGACCGTCAACAGCGTGCTGCCGTCCGCCACGCGTTCCGAGGGCATCGTCGCGTATTTGCGGCAGACTGCGCCGCGACCCGGCATGAGCGATGCGGAAATCGAATCGCACTTCTTCGAGACCTATCGCCCGAGCTCCCTGATCGCCCGCATGATCGAAGCCGACGAGATCGCCGCCATGGTGGCGTTGCTGGCCAGTCCGTTGGGCGCGGCGTCCAACGGCGCGGCGGTGCGCGTCGAAGGCGGCACCTTCCGGTCGATCCTCTGAACGGGGGCCTCGATATGTCCGCCCACGTCATCGTCGCGCTTGTCGAAGCGAAGCAAGGTTGTGAGGCGGCGCTGGTGCAAGCGCAGCGGGAGCTTGTCGAAATGGCGCGCAACCAGCCCGGCTGTCTCAGCTACGAACTGCATGAATCGCTGGAGCAGCCCGGGACGGTGGTCTTCTTCGAGCAATGGGTGGACCGTGCGTCCTGGGAGCATCACATGCGTAGCCCGCTGATGGACGCATTCCGCGCAAGCGCCGGTCGATGGATCGAAAACTTCCAGTTGCTGCATCTGCGCCAAGTCGCATAACCCCATCTGACTCACAGACCGATCCTCATCATGTTCAAGCGCTCGAATCGAGTTACGGCAATTGCTTTTGCCTTTGCCTTCATCAGTTGCGCGACTGCAGCGACTGCGGCGGCCGATACCCGGCTCGAGCGCTGGCGAAGCTATGCCGGAGTAAGTTGGGAGACTCCGACAGGCAGTGGGGATCCCGCGCCGTTCGCAGGCTCGGTCAATGCACCAATTGCCGGGCTTCATTTCGATGCACGCGGCGCCGCATACGTGAGTACGCCGCGCTTCGTCGCGGCATCGACGCCGGCGACGCTCAGCAGGCTGGATACGCGATCGACGACCGGCCCGGCGCGGCTGACGCCATTTCCGTCGATGGAAGGCAATGCGATATCGACCGCACCTGCCGAGCATTTGCGCAACGTGCTGGGCTTTTACGTCGACCGCACAAACGATTGGTTATGGGCGCTCGACATGGGGTTCGTTGCCGGCGAATCCGAAGCACCCCCGGGCGCTCAGAAGATCGTCGTGTTCGATCTGAAGTCGGGGCGAATCGTGAAGCGCATCGGCCTCGACGGCGTGGCCGATCGTGCCGGCAGTTTCCTCAACGACATCGTGGTCGACGAACGCAGGCGCGTGGCCTATGTTTCCGACAGTGGCTCGCGCAGTGCGCCCAATAACAAGGTGGGCCTGATTGTTGCCGACTTCGCGTCGGGTACCGCACGGCGTGTGCTGGACAGGCATCCGGATTTGCAGGTCGAAGCGGGGGTGAAGGTCGTTGCCCATGGCGCTGAAGTATGGCCGGGAAAGCCGCTGCTGATCGGTATCAACGGTATCGCGCTGTCGCCGGACGGCGCAACGCTGTACTGGACGGTGACGACGGGGACACGCGCACGTTCGGTTCCGACCGCCGTTCTGAGACGGCACGGTTCGACAGATGCGCAGATTGCCGCGGAGATTGGTGATCTTGGTGCCGTTGGCGGCAATACGGACGGAATGGTGACGGATTCGCGGGGCGCGCTCTACATTACCGACGTCACGCATAACGGCATTGTGAAGTACGAACCGCGCACGAAGTCGATGTCGTTGATCGCATCCGACGATGGCGTGCATTGGCCGGATACGCCGGCGTTGCTGCCGAATGGCGATCTGGTCTTTACGTCCAGCGCGCTGAGTGATCATGTTGCGGGGCGGGTCGCCAGCGGTCACGAGCGCTACGAGTTGTGGCGGATGTCGATTGGGGGCAAGTGATTGAAAATCCGGGGTGCGTCCGGATCGGACGACTGACGGTTTATAGCCGCGTACGGGCTTGTGGCGCTGGCTCTTGGGATGAGCAACCTGGAATCGGGTTGCTCATGCCGGCGGTCTGATTCGAGCCGTTCATCCTTCATATCGAATCTGCGGCCGCTCATATCATTCGCTGCTCGAATGGACTGGGGCCTCCCAGCACAGCGACATGGGGAAATCTCCAAGTGCGCACTCACGCGAGCATGCTCCGTCCCTCTCCGGACATATCGATCACAGCTCGCCTCATCTAGAGCGCCGACTTCCGCAGCTCCCGTAGCCCCCCGGAACGCAACGCAACCTCACGACGTCTATCACCACAGAGCCATCCATCGTCGAGCGACATGGATGAGCGTCCCGTTTCCATTCGACTGGAGAAATCGACATGGCACGCATACACAAGCTATCCGTCTTGGCGGCCCTCCTTTCCGCGCTGCCGCTCGCCGCCTCCGCGCAAGCAATCAAACTGACGGATCCTCAGATCGCGGCGATCGTCGTGACGGCCAACCAGGTCGACATCGACGCCGGCAAGCTCGCGGAAAACACGACGCATATGAAACCGATCAAGAACTTTGCCGCGTTGATGGTCACAGATCACACCAATGTGAACAAATCGGCGGCCGCGCTCGCGACCAAGCTGAACCTGAAACCGGAAACCAACCCGACGAGCGACGCGTTGAAGAAGCAGGGCGATGACAACGTCGCCGCGCTCAAGGCGCTCAAGGGACACGCATTCGACAAGGCCTATGTCGATCACGAGGTGACCTATCATCAACAGGTGATCGATGCGATGGACAAGACGCTCATTCCGTCGGCGAAGAACGACGAACTGAAGGCGCTCCTCGTGAAGGTGCGGCCGGCATTCGTCGCCCACCTCGAGCATGCTCGCGCGTTGCAATCGACGCTCGGCGGCGGCAATGAGAAGAGGGCCTACTGAGGGCGCACGCTCGACCGCGCGGCGGCGCGATCGAGGCGTGTGGCGGATCGTTGTGGCTGCGGCGCTGGCGTTCGTGATCGCGGACGTCGCCGCCACCACAACGCACCGGATCACCATCGAAGGCATGCGTTTCAACCCGCCCCGCGCGACGGTCGAGCGCGGCGACACGATCGTCTGGGTCAACCGGGATCTCGTCGCGCACACGGCCACGGCCGCGGGCCTGTTCGATTCGCATGAAATCCCGCCCGATGCTTCGTGGACGTATGTCGCGAATACACCGGGCCGACACGCATATATCTGCACGTTCCATCCTACGATGAAAGCGACACTGACCGTGAAGCGCAAACCATGACGCACCAGGCGAGCCATCCCGAACCCAAGCCGTCGCCGCTTGCGGAAGAGGACGACCGTACGCTCGCCGCGCGCGTCGCGAGCGGCGAGCGCGCTGCGTTCGAACAGCTGATGCGTCGCTACAACCGGCGGCTCTACCGGCTCGCACGGGCGACGTTGCGCGACGATGCCGAAGCCGAGGACGCATTGCAGGAGGCATACCTCGCGGCATTCCGCGCAATCGCGCGTTTTCGCGGTGACGCGTCGCTATCGACCTGGCTGTCGCGGCTCGTGCTCAACGAGTGCTTGACGCGTCAGCGCCGCGGCGCGCGGCGCGACACGATCGCGCCAATGGTCGGGCTGTCGGCCATCGCCGACTTCGAGCGGGAAACCATGGATGCAGACCAGAACGAATCGCCGGACCAGGCGCTGATGCGCACCGAATTGCGCGCCTTGCTGGAGCGCAAGCTCGATGCGTTGCCCGAAGCATTTCGCATCGTGTTCGTGATGCGCTGCGTCGAGGAATTCAGCGTCGAGGAAACCGCCGAGTGCCTCGGCATACCCGAGGCGACGGTGCGCTCGCGGCATTTCCGGGCAAGGAGCCTGCTGCGCGAGTCGCTCGCTCGGGACATCGATCTGGCCGAGCGCGACGTGTTTTCGTTCGACGGGGAACGGTGCGATCGGATCGTGCTCGGCGTGATGGCGAAAAGCGCTTCGCGTTGATCTCGACGGGCCGACAGGCGCGCTACGCGTCCGTCGGGCCCGGTGCGGCGGCTCCGCGCACACCCGCGCGCTGACCCGTGATCATCTCGACCAGCCACTTCTCGACGAGGGCGGTGTACGCGCGCTGGCTGGCAGCGTCGGAGAGCCCGTGATCGGCCCCTTCGAGAATCCGGTACGTCAGCGAATGCGCCGACAGGCATGCCTGCAGATAGCTGGCGATCGCCGTGTGCGGCACGATCTGATCGTGCTCCGATTCGACGAGCAACACGTCGCCGCGAAAGCGGGACGCCGCGCGCAGTGCGCGATTGTCGGACGCCGGCACGATGCGTTTGCGATACGCGACGAGGTCGTGTTGAACGTGCAGCGCCCGCTTCGGCGTATTCCAGCCGTCGTCGAGATAAAGCGCCGGTACGCGCAGGCCCAGCCAGCGCACGGGGCGCAACTCCGTCAGGATGGTCGCGAGATAGCCGCCATAGCTGCTGCCGACCACGGCGACGGCATCGCGATCGATCAACGGGTGGTCAACGAGCGTGTCGTAAGCGGCGAGCAAATCGCGAAGATGGGTTTCGCGCGTCACGTTCTGCTGCTCCTCCAGCGTACGGCCATGCCCGGTCAGATCGAACGTCAGACAGACGCAACCGAGCGCCGCCGCCTGCCGCGCCCGCTCGAGATACTGCTCCTGGCTGCCGCCCCAGCCGTGCACGAACAGGACGCCCGCCACGGTGGTCTTCGGCGCGAGCACGGTACCGTCGAGGTAGCCGTTTTCGACCTTGATGCGCACGCGATAATGCTCCGCTGTCATGTCTCGCTGCTCCTTCGGAAGGGATGGCGATCGACCATGTAGTACTTGGTAAGTGCGCCGGCCGTGGCATCGACTCCGCGATAGACGATCTGCGCGCCGGCCGGTATCGCCGGATCGTCGCCGTAAATCTCGCGCGTCGCGGCGGCCACGGCGTCCACCTCGAGGTCCGTCCTGAACATGCGCAACGCGCCGATTTCCGCGCCCGATGCGCCGCCGATCCGCCACGACTGCTCCAGTACGCCGCAGTGGCGCACGCCTTGTGCATCGGTGCCGAACGCGACATCGTAGTTGCGGCGCGACGCGAAAAAGCCCGCGTAATCGCGTTGCACGGCGGCGTCGAATGCGCATGCCTTCGCGATCGCCTCACTGACCTCGGCCGTGACGTCGAGCCGCGCCAGCACGTCGAAGCCGCCGCGGACGACGACGAGATCGCTGCCGCCATACACTTCATGGCCGTGGTTGTTGACGGTCAGATGCTGAATGCCCCAGTAGCTCGCCACCAGATCGTCGAGCGTGACCTGCCCGACGCTCAACGTCTCGATCGAATCGAGATGGCGCTCGACGACGATGCCGCCGGTGCGCAACGCCGCGTCGCCGAACTCGTCAAGCTCCGCTTCCAGTTCGGCCATGTCGGCCACCAGTGTCTGCCCCGTTCCGCCGATTCCGCAGGGCCGCTTGAGCCGCACGCGGCCGTCCTGCCACAGGCGCTGCGCGGCATCGCACGCATCCTCGCGCGAGAACGCGGAGTAACCCGGCAGCGTCAGCGCCGCGGCGTGTTCGGCGAATGCGGCGGACCAGCCGGGCGGCTTGGCGCGGGCGCCGTCGACCAGCCGATGGGCAATCACCTTGGTCGCGACGAACGGAAACGGCACGACGCCACCGAACAGATCCCGTACCGATCGGACCCCCAGTTCATGTGCCTGCGACAGGGTGAGCGTATCGTTCGGGATCACGTAACGGTTTGCCGGGTATCTTTCCGTCCGACGGAACTCGCCTGCAAGCCGTGTTCCCTTCAGTTCGGCGATCTGCGCGCCGAGCTGGCGCAGCGTCTCGGCTACATGACCGACGTGCGCCGGCCCATCCTCCCGGAAATGAATGAGGACGACCGGCAGTGCCGGCGTTGCGCGCGCCAGGTTGACCCGTGGTTTCAAATCGCCCCCTTCGCGCCAGCGGCGCGATTGTCATGAATGCATCGTGGCGGGCGGTTTCGCCTGTCGAATCCGCCCGTCGCGGTGGTGTAGCAAGATTCATTCGCCTACGCTCGCGGGCTGGCATGAGGCATGCCGGAGCGCGCACGGGAGCTTACGGGCGGGTCAGCGCGGCGCCATGACACGCAGCACGGGCCGTCCGTCCAGATTCTTCAGCGGAAAATACGAACGGTGGGTATCGTGGTCGACCCGCGACGACGTGCGCGTCGGGACCTACGTGCCCCTCCCCAATGAGGCTGACCGTCGGGCGGTTGATCCCGAAGACCGACACCACGCCTGATTCGGCGGCCACATAGAGCGTGTTCAGCGCCGGATCGAATGCGAGTACGTCCGGGTCCTTGCCGATACCGAATGCCTGGACGACCTGCCGTGCGGCCATATCGAACACGAGCAGCTTGTCGTTGCCCTGACACGCGATGAACGCGAGCCGGTCTGTGGAATCGATCAGCAGTCCGTGGTTGCGGTCGGCGCCCGGCAACGCAAACCGCCGAACGATCCGGTCGACGGTCGGATCGATCTCGACGAGTTCGTTGTGCGTCTGAACGTTGACGAAAATGTGCCGCGATACCGGATCGTATTGCGTGTTGCCGACCTCGCCGCCAAGCGGAATCGTCGCAATACGCCGATTGCTTCGAACGTCGATGACGGTCTCGGTGTTGCCGGTCTCGTCCGATACATAAATCTTGTGCATGTCGGGCGCATAGGCGATGCCGTCCGGATATCGGCCACCCGGCATCCGTGCGACGACCTTCAGCGATGCTTCGTCGATGGCGACGATCTCGTTCGTTCCCGTCGCCGACGCATAGACGCGCGACAGCTCCGGAATGGCGAGCACGCCATGAACCGACGAGATGCCGGGAACGCGGGCGACCGCGCGCGACGCATTCACGTCGACGACGATCACCTCGCCGTCGCCGAGATGCGCAATGAACAGCAAGTGGCGGGTGGGATCGTAGCTTTCGTAGTCGAGCCGGGTCGGCCGCCCCGGCAACGGGATATCGACGACGTGGATCAGCGGCAAACGATGCTTGCCTTCTTGCGCGGCAACCTGCGGAATGACGGGTACGAACGCCCCCGCAATGGCGGACACAACAAGCATGACGAAGCAATGTCCGAGCGCGCGGTTCACGCGTCGGGAGCGCCGAGTTTTCGTGACACATCTCCTGCGACACGATTGCCGCCGCGGCACGTATGCCCGTCGGCGGCATGGCCGTCAAACAGGCCGAGTTATCGCCCGACTGCGCTTTGCCATCCGGAGCGGTTTTGACCGCTTTCGCCAGATCGACGGCTTTGCCCCTGCCCTGGTCATGCAGGAACGGGATGCGCGGCGTCAGGTGCCGATGGAGGGCATGGCCGCATTTACCGGGCCCGCTCGTCGTTTGGTTCAACGTGTCGAAAAGCCGCCAGCAGCGAAAGGTCATACGCGATCTTCAGCGCGCCGCATGCGATCAGTGGCGCGCCAAGCCAACCGAGGCTGAACAAGCCCGCCGCCAACGTCGGCGCGACAGCCGCCGCGAGGCTGCGCGGCACAGTTGTAAAGCTGGCAGCCGCCGATCTCTCGGCTGGCGTGACGACCGCCATCACGTAGGCGGTCCGCGTGGGCACATCCATTTGCGAAAGTGCACTGCGCATCAGTAGCAGCGCTAACGTGAGCGGCAGCGACGGCGCGAACGCCGCGCCGATCAGGCATACGCTCGAAGGGATGTGCGTGAACACCATCGTGTTCAGCAGGCCGATCTTGCGCGATAGCGGAGCGGCAGCGAGCTGCGAGCCGGCCGAAAGCAGGCCGGCCCAGAAGAAGAATTCGCCAGCGGCGGCGATCGAGAGCCCGAAGCGCTGCATCAGCCACAGCGACAACAGCGAGTTGACGACGAGACCGCCCGCGAACGCGTCGACGCTGAACAGCATCGCAAGCCGCATGACGATGGGGCGCGACGGGCCGAGCGGGGGAGCCGCCTTCGCGTGGATATCGGGGCGCGGCAATCGCCGATACAGCAGGAAGACGGCAACGCCCGTCGCCGCATAGACGAGAAACATGCCGCGCATCGCGCCGAGCGCCGGGATTGCGGTATGCGACGCGATCCAGATCGGCAGTCCCGCCGCCAGGGAGCCGACCGCCGCCGATACGGCCCCGACGAGGCTGTATCGTGCGAACAGCGCAGTGCGAGCGTCGCCGCTGGCGGCTTCCGCCAGACGCGACTGTTCGAGCGGCAGAAACATGCTGACATCACCCGAGCTGGGATTGAGCGTGCCGACGAAGGCGACGACGAGCAGCGGCCACAACGTGGCGAAACTCACGAAGCCGATACCCGTTGCCGCCATCAGCGTCCCGGCGAGCATCAACATCCGCCGCTGCGTGAAGCGGCTCGCCAGCATGCCGACCATGATCGTCGAAATCGCGGAGCCCAGCAGCGTCGTCGTACTGATCAACCCGACGTCCAGTTGCGATAACCCGAGCGGCAGCAAATACGCGGGCAGCAGCACGGCAATGAATCCATCGCAGAAACCGCGCATGCCGCGGCTTGCGAAGATGAGCCATGCAGCCCGGCCGGCACCGGCCGGCAGCATTCGGCCGGCGAGCCACGACACGGTCCGGTTGCCAGGCACGTGCGTCACGCAGGCACCACGCGTTGTGCGCGTCGGACATCACGCTCGACACCCGGCACGTCGTATGGAACCGCCCCCGTTTCACCCGCCAATCGCAGGACGCGCGAAGCCAGGACATGGAGAAATTCCGGAGCGTCGTCGATAAACCGGGTGATCAGCCGCGGACATGCGCTGCGAGCGATTTTCGGCCGTTCACGCGTCATCCGCTTCATCGTGTGTCTCCTGTTCAGCGGGCGAGGTTATGCGGCAACGCCGCCGCACGAACATCGCCCGATGCGCGTTGGTCGCTGCCCCGCAACGCGAATCAATGGTGGAGCAACGGATAGGCCACGAGCCCGAAGAGCGCAGCCGCGGTGACGATGGCCGGCTCCTGCAGCTTCCTGAAGCGCCACAGCAGCAGCACGGTAGCGATGGCGACCAATGCGGTCGGTATGTCGACGATCGAGCGTTTCGCGATCACGAGGACGGAGCCCGTGATGGCACCGACGGCTGCGGCGGTGATCCCGTCCACGAACGCCTTGACGTCCGGACGGTGCCCGTACTTCTTCATGTACGGCGCGGGAATGACGGTAAACAGATAGCAAGGCAGGAACGTGCCGAGTGCTGCGACGCACGCGCCGGGCAAGCCGGCCACGAGATATCCGATGAAGCCGACGGTGATCACGACCGGGCCGGGCGTGATCATCGCGACCGCGACGGCATCCACGAACTGCCTGTCGTTCAGCCAGTGATGTTCGGTGACGACGCCGCCGTAGAGGAACGGCACGATCGCGAGCCCGGAGCCGAACACGAACGCGCCCGCCTTCGTGAAGAACGCGCCGATCTGCACGAGCTGCGGCAGGTCGATGCCGCTCAGTATTCCGCTGGCGGCCGGCACGTTGGCAGCGGCCAGCGCATTCAGGCCGCCCCGATGCAGCCACTTCGGCGGCGCGCGCCACAGCCAGCCGATCAACCCGGCAGCGATGAAGAGCCACGCGATTTCCGATTCGGTGACGAACGTGACGATGGTGAGCGTCAGGAAGATCGCCCAAAGCAACTTGTCGTTGCCGACGGTTTTGGTGGTCAGCTTGTACGCGCTCATCGCGATGATGCCGACCACCGCGGCTCCGACACCATAGAAAACCGCCTGCATCCACGACAGCCCGCCGAAGTGCGCGTAGGCGAATCCGAGCGCGAGCACCATCATGAACGACGGCAGCACGAACGCGAATCCGACGAGCGTCGCGCCAAGGAGACGATAGTGGACGAACCCGAGATAGATCGCGAGCTGCGCCGCCATCGGCCCGGGCGCGAGCTGGGCCAGCGTGAGTCCTTCCTTGTAGTCGGCTTCGGTGATCCAGCCGCGACGCTCGACCAGGTCGCGACGCATGTAGCCGGCGAGCGCAACCGGCCCGCCGAAGCCGAACGTCCCGAGACGCAGCATGTAGGCGACCAGCTCGCCGAGCGAGTAGGTCGGTTCGGTCGCGGCGATGGCGGTGGTCATGACCTGGCTCCGTTCCCGTTCTTTCCGGTCGATGAAAAATGCGCGTACAGCGCGTCGAGCACGGCGCCCATTTGCTCGAGCAACTGGTCGTCGTTCTCCGCGCGCTGGCGCGTGCCGGCCATCACGGCCTCGAAGCCGATCGCTTCAGGCGCCGCGGGGCCGCCCACGTCGAGCGCGTGCACGATCTCGCCGAGCCGCACGAGCGCGGTGTCCGTGTCGAGCCCGAAACTCGCGAGCAGAACCTCGAACGTGACGCGCTCGCCCACATGGGTGAATGCAGCGCCGTCGAAATCGAAGCCCAGCGCGTCGGCGGGGCAATCGGCCGGCGACGCGAGCCAGATGAAACGGGCGCGGGTGTCGATGAAGCGGCGGATCAGCCACGCGCTGGCGACACGATCGACCCACATGCGCTGGCGCGTCGCCCAGGTTCGTCCCTGGTACTCGTCGATTGCGAGCGGGCGGACGGGGCGCTCGGCGGCGTGCGGCTCGCCCGGCGACAGCACGGTATCGACCAGCGCGACGAAATCCTGCAGCGCGACTTCGGCGCGGGTCGCCGCTTCGCTCGGGAAGTAATCGATTGCCCGGATCGCGTCGAAGTCCTTGCGGACGCGCCGCAGCAGGCGCGTGAGCTCCGTGGCGGACTGTCCGGCGAAGGTCTTGCGGGCTTGCGCGAGGGTCTGAATGAAGGCGGTGTAGTCGTCGCCTCGATCGAAGAGCGTGCGGAACTCCAGGTCCTGCGCCCCGTCGAGACTCGGCGCGCGCAACAGGTGGGCGGTGCCGCCGGTCTCGGCAATCGCATCCGCGAGTTCCCGCAGTGCCCCTTCGTGCTCTTCCGAGTACGGGAGCAGATAGATGCCGTCGCGCAACACCGCGCAGCCCTTCGCCTTGAGGGAACGCCAGTACCGCATGCGCGCCGTCGCGTTCTGCGTGGGAAGCGTCAGTACGAGCAGGGACCATGTCGTGAGCGTATTCATGTAGCAGATGCTACTAAAGCGTTATCAGCTCTACAAGAAACTTTTGGCGAGGGCCGCCATTGCGTGGCGGCTGGTTGAACCGGGAGGCGGCGGCTCTTTCGTCCTGACGGGGGCGGAATATACCCCTCCCCCCTATATGGAAAATCGATTTGAGATATAGTCCCCCCCGGTATATGAAGGGAACACAATGAGCCACACCATCAAGGACAAGCAGAAGCTGCTGAACCGTGTCCGCCGCATCAAGGGACAGGTCGAAGCGCTCGAACGCGCGCTGGAGGACGAGCGCGGTTGCAACGAGATCCTGCGCCTGATCACGAGCGGCCGCGGCGCGATGAACGGCCTGCTCGCGGTCGTGCTGGAGGATCACATCCGCAGCCATCTGGTCGACGCCGAACATCACGCCGATGAAGGCAGCGCGACCGAACAGCTGATCGAAGTCGTTCACAGCTACTTCAAGTAATCGAGGGCGAAATGAACGACTTCAGGAACGACGCCTTTGGTGCAGGGCACGACCACATCTTTCTCGGCGCGGCGCACGAGCAGAACGAACGCAGGACCTGGATGGTCATCGCGCTGTGCACGGCGATGATGGTGGCCGAGATCGTCGGCGGGTCGCTGTTCGGCTCGCTGGCGCTCATCGCGGACGGCCTGCACATGTCGACGCATGCGGGTGCGATGCTGATCGCCGCGCTCGCCTACACCTACGCCCGCAAGCATGCGAGCGACCCGCGCTTCGTGTTCGGCACGGGCAAGCTCGGCGATCTGGCGGGCTTCACGAGCGCGATCGTGCTCGCGATGATCGCGCTGCTGATCGGGTACGAGGCGGTTGCGCGCCTGCTCGCCCCGGTGCCGATTCATTTCGGCGAGGCCATTCCGATCGCGGTTGCCGGCCTGCTCGTCAACGTCGCGAGCGTCTGGCTGCTGAGCGGTGATCATCATGGCCATGGTCATCACCATCACCACGGGCACGCTCACGAACACGACGAGGCCGCGCACCGGATCTTCGATCAGCAAGGCGTGTTTCTCGTATCGGTGTTCGAGGATGGCGTCCCGCCGGTTTTCCGTGTGGCTCCCGCGACGAAGGATACGAAGCTCGTCGACGCGAGCGCCGTTTCTGTGACGACGATCCGTCCCGACGGCACGCGGCAGACGTTCGCGATGGAAAGTCGCGGCGCTTATCTGGAGTCGACCGACGACATTCCCGAGCCGCATGAATTCAAGGCGATTGTCCGGTTGAACGGCCGCGAGCACGCAGTGGCGTTCGAGGAGCACGACCATGGCGCATCCGCGGCGGCGGCGCGCGACCACAACATCCGCTCCGCGTATATCCACGTGATCGCCGATGCGGCCGTCTCCGTGCTGACGATCGTCGGGCTGCTGCTCGCGCGCGCGTTCGGCTGGATCTGGATGGATCCGCTGGCCGGCATCATCGGCGCGCTGGTGATCGCAAACTGGTCGTACGGCCTGATGCGCGACACCGGTGGCATCCTGCTCGACATGAATTCGGACCGTCGTCTGACGGACAATGTGCGCGATGCAATCGAGGGCGTGGGCGACCGCGTCGGCGACCTGCATGTCTGGCGGCTCGGGCCGGGGCACATGAGCGCGGTCGTGTCGGTGGCGACGGCGGACCCGAAGCGGGACGCGCGCTTCTATCACGGCGTGCTCCAGCGCTTCGGAAACCTGTCGCATGTCACCGTCGAAGTGGTGCCTGCGACGCGAGGGCAGTAGACATGGCGGTCAAATCCCCTTGCGTCGACGTGTGTTCGTTCGACGGCCGGACCGGCTACTGCGTGGCATGCCTGCGCACGCGCGAAGAAGCGCGCGGCTGGAAGAAGATGACGGATCACCGGCGTCACCAGATCGTGAACGACCGCGCGCGGCGGCACGCGAAGCTCACGCGGGAGACGACCGACTGATTGCAGGCTTGCGCGGCCGGACAGCGACACGCCGCCGTGTATGCGTTCATCTATCGCCGACGACGCACGCCGCGTGTGGCCGCCAGCCGGCCCGGCCCGCGTCGTCGGCAACGTTCCGCTTCTACATCTCGTATCGCAACGTCGCCATGACGCTGCGCGGCGCCCCCGGCAGGTTGAGGTTCGCGTTCGAGCCGTGTGCCGAGACGATATAGCCCTTGTTGAACAGGTTGTAGAGGTTCAACTGGAGAGACATCGGGCCGCGCGCGTACCAGGCCATCATGTCGGCCGTCACGTAACCCGGCAAGGTCACGGTGTTCTGCGGATCGGCCATCCGCGCGCCGACGAAGTTCAGGCCGCCGCCGACGCCGAAGCCGCTGCCGAGATTCTTGGTCAGCCACAGATTGCCGGAGTGACGCGGCGTGAGCGTTGCCCGCTTGCCCTGCAATGCAGCGGTCGAGTTCGTGACGGTGGCATCCAGGTACGCATAGCCTGCCAGCACGCGCCAGCCGTGGCTGAGCTCGGCCGCGCCGCTGAGTTCCGCGCCGTCGGTCCGCTGCTCGCCGATCGGAATCAGCGCCGTGCCGGCCCCGTTGGTGATCTTGATGTTGCTGCGATCCAGCCGGAACACCGAGATCGTCGTGGTGGCCTTGCCCCCGAGCCAGTCGTACTTTGCACCGATCTCGGTATTGGTCGTGATTTCCGGCGCGAGTTCCGCATTGTTGGCCGCGAGCGAGAACGCCTCGCCCGACGGCTGGAACGAGCGGCTCCACGACACGTAGTACGACTGCGTGCGGGTCGGCTGCCATACCAGGCCCAGGCGCGGGCTCCACGCGGTGTCGGTACGCGACAGGCCCGGTTGTTGGGGGCGGCGATCGAGCGTCTCCTGCTCGAAGCGATCGTAGCGGATGCCCACCAGCGCCTTCCACTGATCGTTGAAGCTGATCAGGTCTTGCGTGTAGAACCCGAGCGTCTTGAAGATGCCGAGGTTGTTGGCGGCCGGCGTGGTCGACGTGTGCAGCGGCAGCGTCGGCAGCGCCGGCGCGAACAGGTCGAAATTCATCGGCTTGCCGTTCGCGCCGGCGACGGGAGTCGAATAATTGACGAGATCCTTGTTCTGCTGGCCGAATTCCATCCCGTACAGCAACTCGTGCTTCATGCCGAACAGCGTGGCCTTTTGCGTGAGATCGGTCTGGTTGAACCAGCCGTGTTCCTCGCGATAGACGTTCCCGTGATTCAGCGTGAACGTCCGGTTCGCTTCGTTGACGCTGCCGACGAGCGTGTTGTTCCGGTCGAGCGAATAGTGATAGTAGCGAGTGGCATTGCGGATCGACCACTGTTCGTTGAACGCGTGCTTGATCGTCGCGGTGCTCGAATAGACCCGCGATCGCGAGTAGTCGACCTCGCCGGCGTTCGCCGCGCCGTAATAGGCGGATGCCGGCACGTCGACCGGCCGTCCCTTGTACGCCGGGATGCCGAAGTCCGTCACGCGGCGATCTTCGAGGTAGTCGGCCTGCAGCAACACCGTCGTCTTCGGCGCGATGCGGAATTCGAACGACGGCGCGACCGCCGTGCGATTCAGAAACTGCTGCGACCGATAGCTCTTGGCTTCCTCGTGCGCGCCGGTTATCCGGAACGCGGCCGCGCCGTTCGCGAGCACGCGACCGACGTCGGCTTCGACCCGACGATCGGCCCACGAGCCGTAGCTGACACCCAGGTTGGTGACGTCGATTCCGGGTTTTTTCGTCACACGATTGATCAGTCCACCTGAAGAACCTCGGCCATAAAGAACGGCGGCAGGGCCCTTGACGACTTCCACCCGATCGACGTTCGACAGATCCCGGAAATAGAGCGCATCGTCGCGAATGCCGTCGACGAACTGGTCGGCAATCGCGGAGAAGCCGCGAATGGTGACCTGGTCGCGCTGACCGTCGCCGGTGGAAAACCCGACGCCCGCGACGTTCTTCAACACGTCTTGCAGGGAATTTGCATGCTGATCACGCATCACTTCGGCCGTGACCACGTTTACCGTCTGCGGGATATCGCGCAGCGGCGCGTCGATCCGGGTGGCGCTGACCGCGTTGGCCGGGTTGTAGCCTTCTCCCGGATCGCGAACGGCGCTCGCGCTCACCGATACGGCCGGCAACATGTCGGCCGCCGCGCTCGTTGGCATCGCGGTGTTTTCCTGCGCGAAGGCCGCGCCAACCATGATCGGCTGGCACGCAACGGCGGCCAGGACGGCTCGTCGTGCCGGGTGCAATACTCGTCTCATCTCCCAACCTGTTGTGCGTAATGATTCGTAATTTCGTAACGCGACGCATTATCATTTGAAAGGAATTGAAGGTCAACAAGTGTTGCGTTGCACTGGATTGTCGATTCGTCTGATGTTTGTGCGGCGCGATGGGCCTGCTTTTCGCGCATGGCGTGTCGATCCAGAGTCGATATGTGCGTCCGTCTCGTCCAGAATGTGGTCGAGGATTTCCGCAGGACGCGTGGTCCTGTACGGATTCGCAGTAAGTCAGTACCCGCTGCGACAGGCAACCCCGGCGTACGCCGCCCCAAACCTTGATGTCGCCCCGTCATGAGCGTTCCATCACCGATTGCCGGCAAGCCCGCGATTCCACGAACCGTGTGGGCGCTGGGCCTCGTCAGCCTGTTCATGGACCTCTCGTCCGAACTGATCCATGCGCTGTTGCCGATCTATCTGGTGTCGACGATGGGGATGAGCGTCGTCGCGCTCGGCATCCTCGAAGGGGCGGCCGAGGCGACCGCGATGATCGTGAAGGTGTTCTCCGGCGCGATCAGCGACTGGCTCGGGCGCCGCAAGGGATTGCTGCTGCTCGGCTACGGCCTGGCGGCGTTCACCAAGCCGTTGTTTCCGCTCGCGTCCACCCCGGCCGTGGTCGTGACGGCACGGCTGCTCGATCGCGTCGGCAAGGGGATTCGCGGCGCGCCGCGGGACGCGCTGGTGGCCGACGTCGCACCACCCGAAATCCGCGGCGCGTGCTTCGGCCTGCGTCAGTCGATGGATACCGTCGGCGCGTTTCTCGGCCCGATGCTCGCCATCGCGCTGATGCTGTGGTTCGGGGACCGCATCCGGACCGTGCTCTGGTTCGCCGTCGTGCCGGCTTTCATCGCGATCGCGCTGATCGTCTTCGGCGTGCGGGAGCCCGATCGCGCGGAATCGCAACGGCGCTTCCGCTCGCCGCTGCGCTGGAGCGCGCTGCGCGAGTTTCCGCGCAGCTACTGGTTCGTCGTCGCGGCCGGCGCGACCTTTACGCTCGCGCGTTTCAGCGAGGCGTTCCTGGTGTTGCGCGCGCAGCAGACCGGGCTCGACGCCGCATGGATCCCGGCGGTGATGGTCGCGATGAGCGTCACCTATTCGGTGTCGGCCTGGCCGGTCGGCATCCTGTCGGACCGGCTGGATCGGCGCGTCCTGCTCGCGGCCGGCATGGTGCTGCTGATCGCGGCCGACCTGCTGCTGGGCATCGGCACGTCGACGATCTCGATGTTCGTCGGCGTGGCCGTGTGGGGGCTGCACATGGGCTTTACGCAGGGCATCCTCGCCGCGATGGTGTCGGAAACCTCCCCGGCCACGCTGCGCGGCACCGCGTTCGGCGTATTCAACCTCGTGAGCGGCATCTGCATGCTGCTCGCGAGCAGCATCGCCGGCGCGCTGTGGACGCATTTCGGCGCGTCGACCACGTTTCTCGCGGGCGCCGCGCTGGTCGTGGTGCCGCTGTGCCTGTGCCGGTTCATGCCGCGACCGGGCACGTCGGCGGCGTGATGCGTCGCATGGCGATTTCGCGGATGCCGCGCGTCCGGCCGAGCTGAGCGCCGGCGCAACGGTGCGCCTATCCCGAACCGGCGGCGTGGCCCAGTCCCGCTGCGGCGGAACGCCCATTCCGGCACCTTCGCCCGCCATGCTCCCACCTTTCCTTTCAGAATTGAAAGATCGTCCGGCGTTTGCGATAGAATGCCCCCCGTTCGCCGTGGCCATGCCCACGGACGGGCTCCGATACTCGAAACGGCGCGCGCCGCGCTCGCGGAACTCTGTTCCCGTTTCGATGCCGTCGATCGACCTGCCGTTGGAAACACATGTTCCGTAATTTGGATTGCTAATGAAGAAGAAGCACAACATCACCCGGTACATCGTCATCGCGATGGCGCTGGGCATCGCCGTGGGCTACGCCTGTCATAGCGCGTTTCCCGACCCGAAAATGGCCAGGGAAGTCGCCGGCTACGTGGCGTTGCTGTCCGACGTGTTCCTGCGGCTGATCAAGATGATCATCGCGCCGCTGGTGTTCGCGACGCTGACGGTCGGCATCGCGCAGATGGGCGACAGCGGGTCGGTCGGCCGCGTGGGCGTGAAGGCGTTCGGCTGGTTCTTCATCGCGTCGTTCACGTCGCTGGTGCTCGGTCTCGTGACCGCGACGATCCTGAAGCCGGGAAGCCACCTGAGCCTGCCGCTGCCGGCCGCCGATGCGACGCTGAACCTGAAGACGGCCGCATTCACGCTGAAGGACTTCGTCGTCCATCTGGTGCCGAAGTCGATCGCCGAGGCGATGGCGAACAACGAGATCCTGCAGATCGTCGTGTTCTCGATCTTCTTCGGCACCGCGCTGTCCGCGCTCGGCGACGCCGGCAAGCGCCTGACCGGCGTGATCGACGATCTCGCGCAGGTCATGCTGAAGGTCACGGGCGCGGTGATGTGGTTCGCGCCGGTCGCCGTGTTTGCCGCGCTGGCATCGACGATCACGACGGAAGGGCTCGGCATCCTGCTCACGTTCGCGAAGTTCATGGCGAGCTTCTATCTGGCGCTGGCGCTGCTGTGGGGCGTGCTGACGCTCGCCGGCGTGACGTTCCTCGGCAAGCGCGCGTTCACGCTGATCCGCCTGATTCGCGAGCCGTTCCTGCTGTCGTTCGCGACGGCGAGCTCCGAAGCCGCGTATCCGAAGCTGCTCGACGCGCTCGACCGGTTCGGCGTGAATCGCAAGATCTCGAGCTTCGTGCTGCCGATCGGGTATTCGTTCAACCTCGACGGCTCGATGATGTACTGCACGTTCGCGGTGCTGTTCATCTCGCAGGTGTACGGGATCGACCTGCCGCTCGGCACGCAGATCACGATGCTGCTGATGCTGATGGTGACGTCGAAGGGGATGGCGGGCGTGCCGCGCGCATCGCTCGTCGTGATCGCGGCGACGCTCAGCCAGTTCCACCTGCCGGAAGCCGGGCTGCTGCTGATCATGGGTGTCGACATGTTCCTCGACATGGGGCGCTCGGCGACCAACGCCGTCGGCAACTCGATCGCGGCGGCCGTGGTCGCGAAGTGGGAGGGCCAGCTCGGCGATCCGCGCGACGACGCGGATTCGGGCGACGGTGGCGAGATCAAGCAGGTGGAGGTGCGGGAGACGGCGACGTCTGCGTGATTTCCCTGTTGTCGTAATGTGCGCCGGCCTGGATTCGACCTGAATTCAGGCTGGCGCGATACTTGCCGTCGGTCATTTCGTTACCCGCATCCGGCAATTTTCCCGAATTGCCGAAACACCCTCCATTATTTCAATACGTCGCATTCGAACCGGCGGCGATATTCCCGAAGGCGCAAGCCTGACTCCCCGATATCGAGCATGCACGCGTGAGTGATCATTCACTCTCGCTCAGTCGCGCGTGCCGTGTACACGAGCGGGTCGCAATTTTTTTCCATTTATATAACGCTATTCTCGACGCTGCCGATTATCGAATGCACACCCGATGTAATACCGACTGCACCGGATGATTTAGCGGAAGTATTTACGCATTGTCGATTTCAAACCATCCGGCTGCCCTTCGTACGAATGATTCCAACATTCAGGAGAACCTAAGCCATGGTCGCCAGAAAATCGATTCGGGCCGTGCTGCTCGCCGCCGCGATCGCCGCGATCGCGCCTTACGGATACGCGGGTAATACCACCGACTGGCTGGCGAATACATATGGCACGCTCGCGGCGCACGTCGGCAACGTCGCGCGTTCGATGTGGGTCGCGCCCGAAGGCGTGATCTACACCGCGTCGATGTGGGACGAGGATGAGGGCGGCGTCGCGATCTACCAGGACGGCAAGAGCGTCGGCTCGATGGGCGCGCATTCCGAATTCCAGGGCAGCGCGATCACGGGCAACGCGACGTCGCTGTTCGTCGCGCTGCAGCCCGGCAGCACCTACGGCAGCGGCGCAGTCGGGCGCTACAACCGCGCGACGCACTTTCGCGACAAGCTCATTCAGGTCACCGCCGCGACGAACCAGCCGCGCATCGACGTCGTCACCGGGCTCGCGACGGCCGGCTCGCTGCTCTACGCGAGCGATTTCTACGGCAACCGTGTGCGGGTGTTCACGACCGACGGCGTCTGGCACCGGGACATCGGCGTGTCTGCGCCGGGCGCGCTCGCGGTCGACGCGGCGGGCAACATCTGGGTCGCGCAGAAAAGCGCCGGCACGGTCGTCGCATTCAGCCCGACCGGTGCGCTGCTGAACACGATCCGGCTGGCTGCCGGGTCGCAGCCGTCGGCGCTCTATGTCGATGCGGCGGCAGGGGAGCTGCTGGTCGGCGACGAAGGCCCCGACATGAACATCAAGCGCTACACCGTATCGGGCCGGCCCGCCCTGGCCGGCACGTTCGGCGTGCGCGGCGGCTATCTCGACACGACGGCGGGCATCAAGGGGCAGGTCGGTGCGAAGCGCTTCACCCGGATTGTCGGGATCGGCAAGGACACGGGCGGCAACCTGTACGTGCTCAACAACCCGTGGGGCGGCAGCTGGGATCTCGGCCGCAACGGCGCGACCGACATTCACGCGTACAGCAGCACCGGCAGCCTGCGGTGGACGCTGCAGTCGCTCAACTTCGAAGGGATCGCGTCACCCGATCCGGTCACGGACGGCGCGCTGTTCTACAGCGGCACGCACATCTACGGCGGCACCGCGGGCGGCACGTTCGTCGCGAATACCGTCGATCCGTTTACGTATCCGTCGGATCCGCGCATCAACATGAACGACACGCAGCGCGACGAGCACTTCGGGCTGCTGACGTCGGTCGGTGCGAACCGGATCCTCGTGGCAGCGGGACAGAATCCGCCGGTTTATTACTTCTTTCACTTCAATGCGGCCAACGGCTACGTCGCGATTCCCGACGGATCGATCCCGGGGCCCGCGTTCAACACGACCCTGCGCGTGTCGGCCGGCTTCAGCCTCGACAGCAAGGGCGGCGTATGGGCCGGCCTCGACAAGACCGGCGCCATTTATCACTATCCGCTGACCGGCTTCGATGCGAGCGGCAAGCCTTCGTGGGGGCCGGGCGTGCCGACGCCGGTGCCGGCCAGCATCCAGCCGCTGACGCGCGTCGTCTATCTCGCCGACAGCGACACGATGGTGCTTGCGCAGGGCGTGGTCGGGAGTACGGACTGGACGTCGATCGGCACGCGCATCGAGGTGTATCACGGCTGGAGCGCGGGCAACACGACGAAGCCGAACCCGGTGATCACGCTGCCGCACAGCGGCGCGAAGTCGATCGACGCGGCCGGCAATCACTTGTTCGTCGGCTACTGGTTCAGCAGCAGCGGGCCGCTGTGGCCGAACATCGACGCATTCAACCTCGACACCGGCAGCCTCGACACGACGCTCGTCAATGCCAGCCCGGCGACCGTGGATACCAGCAGCGCGATCGATGCGATGTACAGCGTGCGCGCGTATCGCCGCTCGAACGGCGAGTACGTGGTGACGAAGAACAACGTGAAAGGGAACAGCATCACCGTTTATCGGTGGACGCCTTGAGGCCGGCGCGTCGAGTGCGGCGATGACACCACGATGGCTTTGATCGAGGCCGGCGGATCGGTTCAGCTTCGCAATCAAAGCCCCGGCAACGGAATCTGCCGCCCGGCCGGACGATGCTCGAGGACATCCGTGACCTCGTATTCGGCTTTTGCTCCGTCCGAGGTTTGCCACTGCTGCATACGGACATTGCAGACCAGCACGTCGCCCTTGCTGAAACTGATCTGGCTGTTGTTCACGCGCGACAGGAAGCCGGCATCCGTGATCGCCGCGTGAATCGTCGACGCGCCGTCGTACAGCCGCCACTTGTTGTCGTCCTTGAACGCGAGCGACACGATCGAGAACGCCATCTTTCGATGTTCGTCGAGAAGCAGCGCGTCGGTTTGTCCGGGCGCGTGAAACCATGCGATCTCATCGCGGGTGATCGTCTCGACTACCTCCGTGTCGGTGCCGGTCGCGAAAATCGCGATGCCGTCGCGCGCAAGCGGCGCAAGCACGTGCTCGGTTGCCTGTCGGACGCCGACGTCGCGCAGCAGCGTGAGGACCGACAGGTCGATCTCGAGTTGCTCGCCGTCCACGTGCAGCATCGCGGTGTGGTCCTGCATCTGCACCCGCTGGATCTCGCGCCCGCGCAACCACTTGAGGACGGCCAAGAGCCCCTTGCTCGCCTTCGGCGCGGCGATGCCGAGCGCGGTCAGGATCGTGACCGCGTTGGCCAGCGCCGTGCTTTCGTTGCCGCTCAGGAGGTCGCGCATGCGGCCGAGCAGCGAGGTCGCGAGCGTGAAGTCGATTCCGAAGCTGCCGGTCTTGAAGCTGCCGCGCACGTTCACGCGCGGCCGAACCTGATCGCCGCACAGCGCCCGTGTCGATGCATCGAGCAAATCTCCGATCGCAAGCAGTGCGGGCGCGAGTTCGCGCACGTCCATTTCGGAAGACTCGAGTGCGGGGCCGTCGTAAGTGACGCGAAATCGGCTCATGGTGTCGAGGCGGCCGAAATCGGCCGGGCCGGTGCGGTTTTCATGGCGTGCGGTCATGCGAAATGTCGGCTGGAGACGTGGACGATACAGGAATCGAATTCGTTCGGATGCCTTGCATCTTAAGCGCGATCAATTGGCTGCGCGCGACGTTGGCCATCGGGCCAGGGCGATCATCCGACGTGTCCCGACAGTGCCCGCCAAGCATCGAACTTTTCCACTACTTTCCCGGTTACGACCGCCGGCTCACGCATGCAGCGGGTTACGCCGCTTCCGGCCGGCGGGCGATCCGCTCGCGGATTTCGGGCGACGCCAGGCACATCGCCACGGCTTCGTAGCCGGGCGCACCACGGTAAGGCGCGACGCGGGAAGGCGGGTTGTGATTCGCCGGACACAGGATGATCGCTTCATCGGGCCCGACCGCCGACAGATCGAGGATGGCCGACGAACGCGTCATCAGGAACAGCGGACGCGCGTCGGTCGCGGCGCGTGCCCGCAGCCACGCGCTCAACGCCTGTTGCGTGGGCCGGTCGAGATCCTGTTCGATCAAATCGACGACCAGTGCGCTCGGGCCCGCCGCTTCGAGGCAGGCAAGCAGCGCGGTCAGGGCCGGCGATTGCGTTGCGCCGCCGTCGGCGAGCGACGCCAAAGCGCGCGCCACACGCGCCCGCAACGCCGGGTCGGCCTGCAGCGCCGCAGATGTCGCGGCAGCGCCGTTTTTCAGCCGATCGAGTCCCACGAACACCGCGCCGGGCAGCGCCTCGGCCAGCCGCATCGCCAGTCGCGTCTTGCCGCTTCCCAGCGAGCCGATGATGTAGTTCAACGGGCGAATGTCGTGAAACTCGAACCACTCGCCACCCCACGGCCACGGCAGATTGAACGCGACACCGGCGCCGCGATCGTCGAGTAGCCGCGTCAGCTCCCCGTCGGACGGCATCCGGCCGCGCGCAAGGCCGGTGCGCATCGCACGCACGCGATCGAGCTTGTGGACGAGATCCTGAATGCCGAGGTCGAGCGCCGCTTCGTGAGTGGCCAACGCGTCATCGAGACTGCGCGCGTCGCCACCGAGCACGCTCGAAACTTGCGCCAGGCTCAGGCCAAGCGCGCGCAGCGCGACGATGTCGGCCGCGCGTGCGAGGTCCTCGGGGCCGTAGACGCGATAGCCCGCCGGCGTTCGCTCCGGCGCGACGAGACCGTGCCGCTCATAGAGCCGCAGCGCCTTCACCGATACACCGAGCCGCGCGGCTGCCGCCGAGGCGCTCAAGCGAAGCGTGGACGTGCTCATTCGTCACCCCTGTCTGCCGTCGATTCGTCACCCGCAGCATAAAGGCGACCCCAAGGGCCGGGTCAAGCCAATTCACGCGATCCGGTACACGCGCATCGCATTGTCATGCCAGATCGCTTGACGCGCCGCATCGTCGAGGTCCGCCATCGCGCGGGCAAACGTACGCAGCAACGCCGGATACGACACGCGCAACCCCGCCACCGGAAAATTGCTCGCGAACATGCAGCGCTGCCAGCCGAATATCGCGATCGTGTCGCGGATGATCCGCGCGTTGTCCGCCTCGTTCCACACCGCATCGCGCAAGCCGAGTTCGGAGATCTTCACGGTCACGCGCGGCGATGCGGCCAATGCTTCCATGCCGCTGCGCCAGCGCGCGAGCCCCGCTTCCGAGCGATCCCACGGCAGCCCCGCGTGTTCGAGCACGACGTCCACACCGGGCGCCTCGGCCAGCAGCGCGGCCGCGTCGCCGAGATGCCAGAACGGTACGCGCAGATCCCAGCCGAGACCATGCGCGGCGAGCGGCTCCAGCGCGGCCGGCCAGCGCGGATCGCGCAGCGTGCCCGGCCCGTCGACGGACGCATCCGGCGTCGCAGCGGTGCGCGGCTTGAACCGCACGCCGCGCACGCGCGGCCACGCGGCCTGTTCGGCGAGCCGCTCATGCGCATCGTCGGCCAGCAGGTCGACCCACGCGACGACCGCCGACGGCAGCCCGTGCGCGGCCGCGACCGCGTGCAGCCAGCGCGTTTCCGCGAGCGCCTCGTCGCGGGCCCGTTCGGCCTCGACGTGCACGCTCGCGACGATCGGCGCGCGTTGTGCGGCATGCCGATAGTCGTCCACGCCGAAGTCGCGGCACAGCGCCGCATAGTCGCCGAACATGAAGCGCGCCGGATCGTAGCGTTCCTGCAGCCACGGGTAGTGCGCCCCCGCGCCGAGCTGCCACAGGTGATGATGCGCGTCGACGAGCGCCACCGGCAGCGCGTCCGGCGGCGGCGCGTCGCCGTGCCGCTCAGCGCGCGCCTGCGAGCACATACGATGCATCGGGTTCGCGCAGCGTCGGCCATGCGCCGACGAACCGCCACGCATCGAGATCGAGCTCGCGCACGTAGTCGTCCTGGAACGACACGTACGCGACGCGCCGCGACGGATGGAACGACAGCGCGGTCGGGTTCGCGGGCAGCGCGACGCGCTCGATCTCCTCCAGCTGCCGCGCGTCGAACACCGAGATCGACCGCTCGCCGGAATTCGTCAGCAGCAGCAGGTCGCGGCCGTCCGGCGCGCTGGTGCGGTAGATGCGGTTCGGATCGCTGCGCGTCTTCACGCGGTGGCCGCAGGTCATCGTGTCGGTGTCGATCTCGACGAGCGTGTCGTCACCGCGATTCGCGACGAACAGCGTGCGCTCGTCGCCCGACAGCGCATTGCCTTCGGGACGCGGGCCGGGCATCACCGCGCGCGGCGCGACGGTCGCGTCGCGCGGATGGAACTGCGTGACCGTGTTCGACAGCAGGTGCACGCCGTATGCGCGGCTCGCGTCGCGCGTGAGCGTCACGAGGTGGGTCTTCACGCCGCCCGACGGCACGGCCATGTTCGGCACGCCCTGGCGCGTCGGTTCGTCGAACACGAGCAGCATGTCGTGCGCTTCGCTCATCGCGTACAGCCGGCCGTCGCGATCGGTCGCCATCCCGTGCGGCCGGTAATACGGCCACAGGTCGAGCATCCGCGTGTGCGTGCGCTCGACGAGATCGATCTCGGCGATCCGGTGATCGCCTTCATGGCCGCGCGACCACGCGGTCTCGATCCCGAAGATGCCGACGTACGCGAATCGTTCGTTCACGTCGACGGTGAACTCGTGCGGGAAGTTCGGCAGCACGAGATGCTTGAGCGCGGCTTTCGTTTCGAGGTCGTAGAAGCTGAAGGTATGGGCGCATTTCTGCACCAGCAACAGGATGTCGTTCATGGTGTGTCTCCGTTGTTTCGTTCGCGTATTCGCGTGTCGGCGCGCGTCAGCCTTCGCAGCGCTTGGGCAGCGTCAGCGCGAGCAGGCCGGCCACCGCGAGCGTGACGGCGAGGCTGTACACACCGGCCGCCGCGCTCACGTGCTGGGTCAGCACGCCGACCGCATACGGGCCGCAGAAGCCGCCGAGGTTGCCGAGCGCGTTGATCAGGCCGCGCGCGCTGCCGGCCGTCTCGACGCTGCACAGCTTCGGCGGAATCGCCCAGAACACGCCGGCGGCCGCCTGCAGGAAGAAGCCGCAACCGATCAGGAACGCGAACGACACGATCATCGATGCATGCGTGAGCACCGACAGCGCGAGGCACGCGGCGAAGCCGACGAGCGGCAGCAGCACGAACAGGCGGCGCTTGCCGGTTCGGTCTGACAAATACGACGTGGCGAACATCCCGATCACCATCGCGACATACGGCAGCATCGCGAGCAGGCCGACCTTGCCCATCCCGCCGTGCGTGAGGTTCTTCAACAGGGTCGGCAGCCACATCGTATAGCCGTAGATGCCGACCTGATAGCAGAAGTTGATCGCGATCAGCAGCCAGATCGTCGGGTTGCGCAGTATCGCGCCGAACGACGCGGCGGCCGGCGCGCCGGCGGCCTGCTTGCGCGCCTGTTCGTCGCGCAGCGCGTCGAGGATGTACGCCTTCTCGCGCGGCGACACCCAGCGCGCGGTTTGCGGGCTGTCGTCGGCGAACATCATCCACGCGAACAGGCACAGCAGCGACAGCGCGCCGGCGCTGAAGAACAGGTGACGCCAATCGTACGCGGCGAGGATGAAGCCGGACAGCGGCGCGGTGATCATGCCGGCGAGCGGCACGAACATGATGACCATCGCGTTCGCGCGGCCACGTTCGCGGTCGGGAAACCAGTGGCTGACCATCGTCAGCACGACGGGCAGCATCCCGCCCTCGGCCACGCCGAGCAGGAAGCGCAGCGTCAGCAACTGCCACGTGTGGGTGACGAGCCCGGTCAGTACCGACAGCACGGCCCAGCTCACGAGCGACCACGCGATGAAGGTCTTGCCGCTGCCGAGCGCCGCGCGCCGGCCGCCAGGGATCTGCAGGAACAGGTAGCCGAAGAAGAAGATGCCGCCGGCGAGGCCGGCCATCGTCGCGTCCATGCCGAGATCGGCGTTCATCCCGCCCGGCATCGCGAACGCGATGTTCACGCGATCCATGTACGAAACGATGCACGCGAGCAGCAGCGGCGGAATCACGCGCAGCCAGCGGCGGCGCGGAATGGCTTCGCCGGCTTCATAGGCCGGGGTGGCGGGGTTCAACAGGTTCATGGTGTCTCCGATCCATGTGACGAGCGGCGGCGGCCATCTGTCGGACCGCCGTCACGCCGATGCGCAACGTTGTTGCAGGGGCAACCGGTGTGTGGCTAGCGTCCCCAGCGCAGCACGAGCGGATCGAGCCGCCGCGCCGCGTCGAGCAGGCCTGCGCGTACCTCGGGGTGCATCTCGGGCCACGGCGCGCGCGGCTGGTCGCACGCGATCACGCCGCCTTCCTTCATCAGCGCCTTCGCGGTCAGGAAACCCGACTGGCGGTTCTCGTAGTTGATCAGCGGCAGCCAGCGCGCGTACTGCTCGCAGGCTTCGTCGCGGCGTCCGGCGAAATACGCGTCGGTGATCCGGCGGATACCGTCCGGATAGCCGCCGCCCGTCATCGCGCCGGTCGCGCCGGCATCGAGGTCGGCGAGCAGCGTGATGCCTTCCTCGCCGTCCCACGGCCCTTCGATCGCGTCGCCGCCGAGCGCGATCAGTTCGCGCAGCTTCGATGCGGCGCCGGCCGTCTCGATCTTGAAGTACGACACCGCGTCGATCTCGCGCGCGAGCGTCGCGAGCAACGACGCAGGCAGCGCGACGCCGCTAGCCGGCGCGTCCTGAATCATCAGCGGAATGTCGAGGCCGTCGGCGACTTCGTGGAAGAACGCGCGCACCTGTGCTTCGGGCACGCGGAACGTTGCGCCGTGGTAGGGCGGCATCACCATCACCATCGCGGCGCCGCACGCCTGTGCGTGGCGGTTGCGCTCCGCGCAGAGGCGCGCGCTGAAATGCGACGTCGTGACGATCACCGGCACGCGGCCGGCGACGTGTTCGAGCGTCGTGCGCGTGATGAGCTCGCGTTCGTCGTCGCCGAGCGCGAACTGCTCCGAGTAGTTCGCGTGGATGCAGATGCCGTGCGAGCCGGCATCGATCATGAAGTCGAGGCAGCGTCGCTGGCCGTCGAGATCGAGCGCGCCGTGCGCGTCGAAGATGGTCGGCGCAACCGGAAAGACGCCCTGGTAACGTGCGTTCATGGCCGTGCTCACTCGACGATGTCGAACTGGTCGAGGAACTCGGTCTTCAGCGTGAGACCGAGGCCCGGCACGTCGTCGCGCAGTTGCAGGAAGCCGTTCTCGGCCACCGGCTCGCCGTCGAAGATGTAATAGAACAGCTCGTTTCCGACTTCCACGTCGAACATCGGGAAGTACTCGCTCATCGGCGACGCGAGCGTGCTCATCGTCAGGTGATAGTTGTGCATCTGGCCTGCATGCGGAATCACCGGCACGCTGTACGCCTCGCACAGTGCATTGATCTTGTGCGCCATCGTGATCCCGCCGACGCGGTTCGTGTCGTACTGCACGACCGACACGGCCTTGCGGTCCAGCAGTTGCTTGAAGCCGTACAGCGAGAACTCGTGCTCGCCGCCGGAGATCGGAATGCGCGTGAGCTGGTTCAGTTCCGCGTAGCCGTCGATGTCGTCGGCGATCACCGGCTCCTCGAGCCAGCGCGGCTGGTACTTCTCGAGCTTCGGCAGGATGCGCTTCGCGTACTCGAGATTCCAGCCCATGTAGCACTCGAGCATCAGATCGTTGTCGTAGCCGATTACCTCGCGGATCGCCGCGACCGACTTCAGGTTCTCCGCCACGCCCTGCTGCCCGTGCGCGGGCCCATAGCCAAAGCGCATCTTGAACGCGCGGAAGCCTTCCTTCATATAGCGCTGCGCCTCGTCCTGCATCTCTTTCAGGTCGGTGCGGTAGAGCTTCGAGTAGTAGCAGGGAATCTTTTCCTTCGTGCGGCCGCCGAGCAGCTTGAACACGGGCTTGCCGACGCTCTTGCCGAGGATGTCCCAGATCGCGATGTCGACCGCCGAGATCGCCGCCATGCCGATGCCCTTGCGGCCCCACGCATGGGTCGCGCGGTACATCCGCTGGTTCAGGTACTCATAGTCCCACGGGTCCTGGCCGATCACGAGCGGCGCGAGGTACTGGTCGATGATCGCTTTCGCGATGTGCGGCGCGAGCGCGACGTTGCCGAGGCCGACGATGCCGTCGTCGGTCTCGACTTCGACGACGGTCCACGCATGGAAGCGGAACGTGCTCATGGTTTCCTGCGGCGCGTACAGCAGGTCCATCGCGTTCGAGCAGAAGTTGCCCTGCGGCGGGACGGTCTTGCCTTTCCACTGGAATACGCGGGCGCGCACGGAGCGGATCTTCATGTTGGTGTCTCCTGGAATCGATGTTGTCGTGTGCAAGCGGCGCGCGGGGGTCACGCCGAAACGGCGGGCGTGCGGCGCGCGGCGCCCATCCGGCAGGCGATCTGCAGCGCCTGCCAGGTCGCGCCGACGTCGGCCGTGCCGCGCCCCGCGATGTCGTACGCGGTGCCGTGCGCGGGCGTCGTGATCGGCACGGGCAGCCCGCCCTGCACGGTCACGCCGCGCGAGAAGCCGAGCAGCTTGATCGCGATCTGCCCCTGATCGTGGTACATCGTGACGATCGCCTGGTAGTCGCCGGCCTGCGCCTTCAGGAAGATCGTGTCGGCGGGGAACGGGCCGTGGAACGGCGCGTCGGTCGGCCAGTCGCGCGACTGCAGCTTGCGCACCGCCGGCTCGATGATGTCGACTTCCTCGCGGCCGCAGCTGCCGCCGTCGCCGCCGTGCGGGTTGAACGCGGCGATCGCGACCTTCGGCGTCGCGACGCCGTTCGCGAGCAGCGACCGGTAAATCAGTTCGGACGCCTGTTCGATGCGCTCGACGCTCAGTTGGGCCGCCGCTTCCTTCAGCGGGATATGCGACGAGATGCGCGCGGTCCACAGTTCGCCGAGCGTGTTGAATTCGCAGAAGTAGCCGGTCACGCCGAGCGCGGCCGCGAAGTGGTGCAGCTCGTCGTCGTGCCGGAGCCCGCCGAGCTTCATCGCGTACTTGTTCAGCGGCGCGAAGCAGATCGCGTCGATGTCGCCGGCGAGCGCGGCGTCGAGACACTGGTCGAGCACGGTCAGCGTCGAGCGGCCGCCGGCCGCGCCCGGCTGGCCGATCGTGACCTGAGCGGGATCGATCGTGTCGACCGCGACGAACGCGGCGCGCGCGGTGGATGGCCGGCCGCGCACGGCGGCCAGCGATTCGACGGGCTCGACCTCGACCGTCACGCCGGCGACGCGCTGGCCGGCTTCCCACAGCCAGCGATCGCCGATCAGCACGAGGTTCGCGCGGGACGTCGCGTCGGGCCGCGCGAGCAGTTTCGCGATCAGTTCGGCGCCGATGCCGGCGGGGTCGCCGAGCGTCAGCGCGACGACGGGCAGGGCGGCGGCGGTCGTCATGAGGCGTCTCCGTGACGGGCGGCGGTCGGTTGCGGGTTCATGCGGTGTCTCCGGTGGCGGCGCGAGGCCGTTGGTCTATGGGGTTCATGCTAGGTAGACGGAATGAGTCGGTAAATTGAAAACTCTTGATGAATCGATAACCTGGAGTAATCGAAATGGGCTCGATCGATCGACGAGACTCGACTCCCCAATTGCTGAACCGGCTGCGGATGCGGCAGATCGCGCTGCTGCTCGCGGTGGATGAATGCTCGACGCTGCACGCGGCCGCCGGGCAGCTGGGCCTCACGCAGCCGGCCGCGACGAAGATGCTGGCCGAGCTGGAAAGCGCGCTCGGCCAGCGGCTGTTCGACCGCGTCGGGCGCGGGCTCGTGCTGAACGCGGCCGGCGAGCGCGTGCTCGGCTATTTCCGCGGGATTCGCGGCAGCATGGAGGCGCTCAATCGCGAGCTGGGCGAGCTGCAGCTCGGCAGCGCGGGGCGGCTCGCGATCGGCAGCATCATGGCCGCGTCGCCCGGGCGGCTCACCGAGGCGCTGGTGCAGTTGAAGGCGCGCTATCCGCTGCTCGCGATCGACATCGCGGTCGACACCAGCGACCGGCTGATGCCGCAGTTGCGCGAAGGCGTGCTCGAAGTGGTGATCGGACGCAACGTCGGCACCGATTGCGACTTCCGCGTGGTGGACGACGAGGCGCTCGCGATCATCGCGGGCCGGGACCATCCGCTCGCCGGCGCTGGGCGCATCGAATTCGACGCGCTGCTCGATTACACGTGGATCCTGCAGCCGGCCGGCAGCCCGGCGCGCGAGGTCGTCGAGCGCGAGTTCCGCGCGCGTCACCAGCCGATGCCGCGCGGGCTGGTCGAGACGGGCTCGATCCTGACGACGATGAACCTCGTCGACCGGTCGCACATGCTCGGCGTGATTCCGCTGACGGTCGCGCAGCGCAACGCGGCGCACGGGCTCGTGGCGATCCTCGATTACGAGCTCGACCAGAAGCTGCCGTCGTACGGGAGTCTCGTGCGGCGCGACCGGCCGCTGAGCATTCCCGCGCAGCAGTTTCTCGCGTTGTTCCACCGGGAAGGCGGGCCGGGCGATGACGGCGGCGCGTAACGGCGCGGTTTGCCAGCCGAGGCGGCCGAGCCAGCCGCGCCAGCCGAGGCGACCGAACCAGCCGAATCAGCCGAGCTGGCCGAGCCAGCCAAGTACGCCGAAGCCGAACAAGCCGAACAAGCCACGTCGGCCGAACCAGCCGAACCAGCCGAGGCACCACCATCGCGGAACGCAGTGAAGCGCGACGGCGACGCTGGCGAGACGGGGGAGGCAGGCGAACCCGAAGCGAACGGCTTCAGCGCGCCGACGGTGCAACCGGCGCTTCGGCGAGCGGCGGCGTCGCTTCCGACAACGCGCGGTCCGGCCGGATCCGCAGCGCGGCGACGATGCCGATCAGCAGCATCGCGACCGACCCGACGAACGGCACCGTCCAGCTGCCGGTGTGATCGACGAGATAGCCGAACAGGATTGGCGACAGGATCCCCGCGATCGCCGAACCCGCGTTCATCATCCCGCTCGCGATGCCCGCGTGTTGCGGCGCGATGTCGCTCGGCACGGCCCAGATCGGCCCGATCGTCAGTTCGAGGCACAGGAACGACCCGGACAGGCACAGCGCGATGCCGGCCGTCGAATGCACGAACGCGAGCGGCAGCAGGCAGACGAGCGCGCCGGTGAAGCTCGTGACGATCACGCTCTGGCGCGACAGCGCGAGGTTGCCGGTCTTGCGGTAGATGCGGTCGCACAGCCAGCCGCCGAGCGTGTCGCCGACTACGCCCGCGAAGAACACGCCGGACGCGAACAGCGCGGTCGATTTCAGGTTAAGGCCCTGGCCGTTCAGGAAGAAGGTCGGCAGCCACGTGAAGAACAGCCACGCGGTCCAGCCGTAGCAGAAGTACACGAAGATCGTCGGCGCCATCCTGCGGAGCAGCGGCCCCCACGGCGTCGGGCCGGACGGCGGTGCCGGGCGGGCGGCGGCGGTGCGCGTACGGCCGCTGTCGTCGCCTTCTCCGCGCGGGTACTCGCGAAAGCCGACGACCCACCACACGAGCCACACCAGCGTCACCGCGCCGATCACGAAGAATGCCGCGCGCCACGACAGCCACGTCATCAGCGCGGCGACGATCGGCGGCGTGACCGCGTTGCCGAGCCGCGAGAACGAATGCGTGAAGCCCTGCACGACGCCGCGCCGTTCGCGCGAGAACCAGTGCGTGATCGCGCGGGCCTGGGCGGGCAGCGTCGCGCCTTCGCCGATGCCGAGCAGCAGGCGCGCGGCGAACAGCAGCGCGAGGCTGTGCACGAGGCCGGTCATGAAGGTCGAGGCGACCCAGATCAGCCCGCAGCCGATCAGCGTGATGCGGGCGCCGAAGCGGTCGGCGATCCAGCCGCCGCTGATCTGGCAGATTGCATACGAATACGCGAACGCGGAGAACGCGATACCGAGCTCGGTGTTCGATAGCCCAAGCTCGGCCTTGATCGCGCCGGCCGCGGTCGCGAGGTTCACGCGGTCGACGTACAGGATGAACGAAAGCGCGCATAGCAGCCACAGCGTGTGGCGCCGTTGACGGTGATCGGTAGGCATGTGTCTCACTCCATTTTTTCGTGCGCGGCGTTGCAATGACGCAGCGTTCACGTGCGGGGCCAGCATCGCGCGCAGGAGGATCCACCGTCTAATGAATCTTTTCGATCAATTGATAACCTGAGGCATTCGGATTTGCCGGGCGCGGGGCGCGGCGCGGGGCGCGCGGGAGGACGATCCTCCCTGCTGATGCGCGACGTACGCACGGCGTTGCTTGCTCGCGGGTGGCGGGAAACACGTTCTCCGGGATCGGAGCGGGTCGGTGCGCGAGCAACGGACAGCGATGTCCGGCCCGCGTGGGTCGACGGCATCAAATGCCGTCCGTACGGGCTACGGAAGTACCGATCAGCGCTGGCCTTTGTAAAGAAGTGATGGCGGCGACCGGGGAAGGCGCGCGTGCGCATTCAACCGGCACGCGCGCCTTCCCCCTCAAATCCGCCCCAGCAACACCAGTATCACGACGATGATGACGACCAGCCCGAGACCGCCCGACGGCCAGTAGCCCCAGCTTCGGCTGTGCGGCCACGCCGGAAATGCTCCGATGAGCAGCAGAATCAGAACGATGATAAGGATCGTACCGAGCATCGCACCCTCCTGAACATGGTGATGGGACGGTGCGTGCTGACGCAATTCGCGTGCCGCGACGCAGGGCAAGCAGAAAGCCGCTGCAAGCGCATTGTCTGAATCCGCGGAATTCATTTCATGAATACCGACCGATTCAAAAAATAAATTTCAAAAATGTAAGCTCGATGGCTATGCTGGGCCTTCGGTTCCATCCAGGCGGACATGCAATGGCTGAACTCTTTCTGGTACGGCACGGGCAGGCGTCGTTCGGCACGCACGACTACGACCGGCTGTCCGCTGCCGGCGAGCAGCAGGGCGTGTGGCTCGGCGAGTACTTCGCCCGGCAGGGCCTGACGTTCGACCGCGTGATCTGCGGCACGATGAACCGGCATGCGCAGACGGTCGCCGCGATCCTGCGCGGGATGGGCCGCGAAGGCGCACCGGTCGACCGCCATCCTGGCCTGAACGAATACGACTTCCACGGGCTGTTCGCGGCGGCGGCCAGCGACTATCCGGAGATCGCGCGGCTCGCGGCCGGCTCGATGAAGGAGCATTTTCGCGCGCTGCGACAGGTGCTGCGCCTGTGGGCCGACGACAAGCTCAGCGACACCGCGCCCGAAACCTGGGCGCATTTCCAGCAGCGCGTCGCCGACGCGCGCGCCGCGATCCGCCACGGCGGCACCCAGCGCGTGCTTGCGGTGAGCTCCGGCGGGCCGATCGCGGTGACGGTGCAGCAGGTGCTCGCCGCGCCGCCGTCGAGCGCGATCGCGCTGAACCTGCAGATCCGCAACAGCAGTCTTTCGCAGTTTTTCTTCAACGCCGAAGCGTTCCACCTGGCGTCGTTCAACGGCATCCCGCATCTCGAGGATCCCGAACGACATGCGTGGCGCACCTACGGCTGACCCACGAACGATCGCGACGATGACGAACCCTTCCCAGCCCCTCGACGTAGCCCGCCTCACGCGCTATCTGGAAGCCCACGTGCCGGGTTTCGAAGGCCCGCTCGACATGGAGAAGTTTGCCGGCGGCCAGTCGAACCCGACTTTCCTGCTGCATGCGAAGAGCGGCCGCTACGTGCTGCGCCGCCAGCCGCCCGGCGAACTGCTGAAATCCGCGCACGCGGTCGATCGCGAATTCCGCGTGCTCACCGCGCTGTCGGGCACCGCGGTGCCGGTCGCGCATCCGTATCACCTCTGCGAAGACCGCGACGTGCTCGGCAGCCTGTTCTACGTGATGAGCTTCGAGGACGGCCGGATCTTCTGGGATCCGGCGCTGCCGGAACTGCCGAAGGCCGATCGGGCGATCTGCTACGACGCGCTGCTGCGCACGATGGCCGCGCTGCACGATGTGGACGTCGACGCGGTCGGCCTTGCCGACTACGGCCGCCCCGGCAACTACTTCGAGCGCCAGATCGGCGTGTGGACGAAGCAGTATCGCGCGGCGGAAACGGAGCGCCTCGACGCGATGGAAGCGCTGATCGACTGGCTGCCGAACGCGTGCCCGGAGGACACGGGCCGGCCCGCGCTGGTGCACGGCGATTTCCGGATCGACAACCTGATGTTCGCGTGCGACGACTATCGCGTGCAGGCCGTGCTCGACTGGGAACTGTCGACGCTCGGCAACCCGCTCGCCGATCTCGCGTACTTCTGCATGTGCCTGCGGCTGCCGTCGGGCGGCCAGGTGCGCGGGCTCGCGGGCCAGGATCGTGCCGAGCTCGGCATTCCCGACGAAGCGGCGATCGTCGCGCGCTATTGCGCACTGCGCGGCATCGAGCCGATCCGTGAGTGGCACTTCTATCTGGCCTTCAGTTTCTTCCGGCTCGCGGCGATCGCGCAGGGCGTGAAGGCGCGTGCGCTGCAGGGCAACGCGTCGAGCGAGCAGGCGCTGCGCGTGGGCGCGATGACCGGACGGCTGGCCGAAATGGCCGTCGGCGTGATCGACGCGCATCGATGACATCGCCGGCATTGCCGAGCGACGCACGACAACATATCAATGGAGGAGCACGGCAACATGGCAACGAATCTGTTCGACCTGACGGGCAAGATCGCGCTGGTGACGGGCGCGAGCCGCGGCATCGGCGAGGAAATCGCGAAGCTGCTCGCGGAGCAGGGCGCGCACGTGATCGTGTCGAGCCGCAAGCTCGACGACTGCCAGGCGATCGCGGACGCGATCGTCGCGGCTGGCGGCCGCGCCGAAGCGCTGGCCTGCCACGTCGGGCGGCTGGAGGACATCGCCGCGACGTTCGAGACGATCCGCGGCAAGCACGGCCGACTCGACATCCTCGTGAACAACGCGGCCGCGAACCCGTATTTCGGGCACATCCTCGATACCGATCTCGCCGCGTATGAAAAGACCGTCGACGTGAACATCCGCGGCTACTTCTTCATGTCGGTCGAGGCCGGCAAGCTGATGAAGGCGCAGGGCGGCGGCGCGATCGTCAACACCGCGTCGGTGAACGCGCTGCAGCCGGGCGACCGGCAGGGCATCTACTCGATCACGAAGGCGGCGGTCGTCAACATGACGAAGGCGTTCGCGAAGGAGTGCGGGCCGCTCGGCATCCGCGTGAACGCGCTGCTGCCGGGCCTCACGAAGACGAAGTTCGCGGGCGCGCTGTTCGCCGACAAGGACATCTACGAAACCTGGATGGCGAAGATCCCGCTGCGCCGCCACGCGGAGCCGCGCGAGATGGCCGGCACGGTGCTGTATCTCGTGTCGGATGCGGCGAGCTACACGAACGGCGAATGCATCGTCGTCGACGGCGGCCTGACGGTCTGAGCGCGCGATGAAACTCGACAGCTATGCGGCGCAGGCCGTGATGATCACCGGCGCCGCGAGCGGCTTCGGTGCGCTGCTCGCGAACGAGCTGGCCGCGATGGGCGCGCGGCTCGCGCTCGGCGACCTGAACGACGACGCGCTCGAACGCGTGGCCGCGCCGCTGCGCGCCGCCGGCGCCGACGTGATCGCGCGGCACTGCGACGTGCGCGTCGAAGCTGACGTGGCAGCGCTGGTGCAGGCGGCGGTCGAGCGCTTCGGGCGGCTCGACGTCGGCATCAACAACGCGGGCATCGCGCCGCCGATGAAGGCGCTGATCGACACCGACGAAGCCGATCTCGACCTGAGCTTCGCGGTGAACGCGAAGGGCGTGTTCTTCGGGATGAAGCACCAGATCCGCCAGATGCTCGCGCAGCGCGAAGGCGTGATCCTGAACGTCGCGTCGATGGCCGGGCTCGGCGGCGCGCCGAAGCTGGCCGCCTATGCGGCGTCGAAACACGCGGTGGTCGGGCTCACGAAGACGGCCGCGCTCGAATACGCGCGCCACGGCATTCGCGTGAACGCGGTGTGCCCGTTCTACAGCACGACGCCGATGGTCACCGACAGCGACATCGGCGACCGCCAGGACTTTCTCGCGCAGGGCTCGCCGATGAAGCGGCTCGGCCGGCCCGACGAAATCGTCGCGACGATGCTGATGCTGTGCGCGAAGGAAAACACGTATCTGACCGGGCAGGCCGTCGCCGTCGACGGCGGTGTCTCGGCCTTCTGACCGAACCGAACACGCAATCTCGAGGAGTCGATCATGGACTTTGGCTACACCCCGAAAGTGGAAGCGCTGCGCGAACGCGTGCATGCGTTCATGGACGCGCACATCGTGCCGCGCATCCGCCAGTGGAACGACGAAGTGCACGCGGGCCAGTATCCCGTGTCGTTCATGGAGGGGCTGAAGGAACGCGCGAAGGCCGAAGGGCTGTGGAACCTGTTCCTGCCGCACCTGAAGGACGACGAGCCCGGCACGGGCCTGACCAACCTCGAATACGCGCCGCTCGCCGAGATCATGGGGCGCGTGAGCTGGGCGTCGGAGGTGTTCAACTGCAACGCGCCGGACACCGGCAACATGGAGTTGCTGCACATGTTCGCGACGCCCGAGCAGCGCGAACAGTGGCTGCTGCCGCTGTTGCGCGGCGAGATCCGGTCGGCGTTCGCGATGACGGAGCCCGACGTGGCGTCGTCGGATGCGACCAACATCACGACGCGCATCCGGCGCGACGGCGACGACTACGTGATCGACGGCCGCAAGTGGTTCATCACGAACGCCGCGCATCCGAACTGCACGATCTTCATCGTGATGGGCAAGACCGATCCCGACGCCGAGTCGCACCAGCAGCAGAGCATGATCCTCGTGCCACGCGACACGCCGGGCGTGACGATCGTGCGCAACATCACGGTGGTCAATCACCATGCGCCGGAAGGGCACTGCGAGATCACGTTCGACAACGTGCGCGTGCCGGCGCGCAACCTTCTCGGCGAGGAAGGCAGCGGCTTCGCGCTCGCGCAGGCGCGCCTCGGGCCGGGCCGCATCCATCACTGCATGCGTTCGATCGGCGCGGCCGAGCTGGCGCTGGAGCTGATGGTCGACCGCGCGCAGTCGCGCGAGGCGTTCGGCAAGCCGTTGAACCGGCACGGCACGATCGGCGAATGGATCGCGCGCTCGCGCATCGAGATCGACCAGGCGCGCCTGCTGGTGCTGAAGGCCGCGTGGATGATCGACAAGGTCGGCGCGAAGGCCGCGCGCAAGGAAATCTCGATGATCAAGGCGCTCGTGCCGACCGTCTATACGGACGTATGCGACCGTGCGATGCAGGTGTTCGGCGCGGCGGGGTTGAGCCCCGACACGCCGCTCGCCGACATGTGGACCTGGGGCCGCGCGCTGCGCTTCGCCGACGGTCCGGACGAGGTGCACCTGCAGGCGATCGCACGGATGGAGATCAAGGACGGCGTGCGCGGGTCGACCGAGCCGTACCTGACGCGGCCGCCGCGCGGCTGAGCATCGCGCCGCGCGAGGGAGCGACGTGGGCGAACGCGGCGCGCGCCGTATTAAGATGCCGGCAAGGAGATCCGGCGATGCGCCTTTCGAAGATTGATCTGAACCTGTTCGTCGTATTCGAGGCGATCTACAACAAGCGCAACCTGACGCGCGCGGCCGAGGTGCTGAACCTCACGCAGCCGGCCGTCAGCAACGCGCTCGCGCGGCTGCGCAAGACGCTGAACGATCCGCTGTTCGTCAGCACGCCGGCCGGGATGATGCCGACCCCGATGGCCGAGAACATCGTCGGCCGCGTGCGCGAGGCGCTGCAACTGCTCGATTCGAGCGCGCACGAAGGCGACGTGTTCGATCCGGCCTCGTCCGAGCGGGTGTTCCGGCTCAGCATGAGCGACCTGACCGAAGCGCTGCTGCTGCCCGCGCTCGGCGAGCTGCTGCAGACGCATGCACCGGGCATGCACGTGCGCAGCTACACGATGGACCGCCGCGAAGTCGCGACGGCGCTCGCGAACGGCTCGGTGGACATCGCGATCGACGCGCCGCTGATCGGCGATCCGCATCTGCATCAGGCGCTGCTCGTGCGCGACCGTTACGCGTGCATGATCCGCGACGATCACCCGTTCAAGGGCGACACGCTGACCATGGACGACTACCTGTCGATGGGGCACATCCACGTGTCGAGCCGCCGCAAGGGCAGCGGGCACGTCGATGCGGAACTGACGCGCCTGGGGCTGCGCCGCAACATCCAGATGCGCGTGCAGCATTACATGGTCGCGCCGCTGATCGCGATGCGCGGCGATCTCGCGCTGACGGCGCCGCTGCGGCTGCTGCAGCGCTACCCGGCGCGCATCCTCGAACTGCCGTTCGAGATGCCGGGGCTCGAATACTTCTGCTACTGGCATCGCAGCGCCGATCAGGACCAGGGCAGTCAGTGGCTGCGACAGCAGTTGATGATGCTGATGGGCGGGATGGGCGAGCCGCGGTGATGCAGGCGGGCGGCGCCTGCATCTCGTACTTTTCGATATCGCCATCGCCATCGCCACGCGCGTGCCGTGCCGGACGTTCGTCGCGCTCGATCGTTCGCTGGCGGGCGCGGCGTAGCGGTGGCAGTGGCAGTGGCAGCGGGCTTGCCGCTGCTACGCGAGCAGGCGCGCTTCGAACGGGTAGTCGGACAACAGCTCGACCTGCCCGTCGTCACGCACGTACACCTGCTCTTCGAGCTTCACGCCCTCGCCCCCGGCTTCGTGACCGATGTAGCTCTCGATGCACAGCGTCATGCCGGGTTCGATCACGCCGTCATAACCCTTTGCGTCGCTATCCTCACGATGGACGATATAGGGATACTCGCCGGTCATCCCTACGCCGTGCGCGAGCGCGAAATAGCGGCGCGCGCGATACGGCTGCGGGATTTTCCATGCTTTCGCGATGAATTCCTGAAACGTCGTGCCGGCCTTCACGTTTTCCATGTTGGCATGGATCTGATCGTACGCGAGCCGGTAGAGGTTCTTTTGCGCGTCGGTCGCCGGGCCGTCGCCGCACAGGAACGTGCGGGAAAAGTCCGCGTAGTAGCCGAACCGGCCGACAACGTCGGTATCAAGCCCGACCAGCTCGCCCGCCTGGATCTTGCGCGGGCTGCTCTCCTGGAACCACGGGTTCGTGCGCGGCCCCGAACTGATCAGCCGAGTCTCCACGTAGTCGCCGTCCGTTGCGATCACGTGTTGATGAAGATGCGACCACAGTTCGTTTTCGCTGATGCCCGGCACGAGCGCGGCCTCGAGCTTGCGTACCCCCCCTTCCGCCGCGCGCAGCGACGCGCGGATCATCTTGATTTCGTTCGGCACCTTGATTGCGCGTGCGCGCTCGAGCGGTTCCTGTGCATCGGAAATCTCGTAGCCGCGCGCCTGAAGTGCGAACGCGGCCGCGGATGTCGCGCTTTCGATCGCGATGCGCTTGCCGCCGCCCGATGCACGAACGAGCGAGTCGATTTCGTCCGCCCATCGTTCGGTAACCTGACGAAGCATGTCGTCACAGAAATAGTACGAAATAGCGGTCGCGGGACGAACTTCGTCGACCGTGTCGAGCCCGTCGGCAAGAAACTCGCAGCCGGCGTACTCGAACAGCACGACCTTGCCTTCGGCCGGCACGAACAGGTATCGCGCCGGATTGCGCATCGAGTACACCTGCATGTTGCGCGACCCCGTCGCATAGCGCATGTGGGTCGGGTCGAACAGGACGGCGGCGCTCAGGTCTCGCTTCTTCAGTTCGCGGCGGACCGCGGCGAGCCGGTCTCGCTGGATCTGCGCAATCTCGTCGGCGGTTGGTTCGCAATCTTCCGGACGATGGGTCGGTCTGAGGATGGACATGGTATCGGGTATCGGGAATCGGGTTTCGAATGGAATCGGGCGGAGAATGACGGATCAGTCGACAAGGCCGTCGGCGCGGACGAGCCGTTGTTCGGCCTCGAGATGCATTTCCGAGACACGGCCGTACAACTGGCGTGTGCGCTCGAGGCGGCCGATCACGCCGGGCTTCTTCGAGTACGCGAAGATCGCCGTGTGACGCTCGCGCTCTCCCTCGACCCGCGCGACGCGATGCAGCGAGAAGCGGCCCTTGAACAGTTGCAGATCCCCCGGGCGCAACGTGATCACGCGGACCGGCTCGCGTGTCTCGCCGCGCACGACGCGGCCGACCTCGTTGTAGTTCTCGCCTTCCGGCGAGCGGATACCGGGGCAGTACTCGAAGTCGCCGCCGGCGGCCGGTTGCTGGGTCATCATCGACACGATGAATTCGTTCGTGTCGTAGTGCCACGGCTGCTCCGTGCCGGGCGGCAGCACGTTTTGCACAAGGCCGGCGTACGGATCCGCGTACTCCCATACGCGCGCCTCGCCGAGGCATGCGGCGATGAAGGATTTCATCGACTGGGCGACGTACAGGCGATGAATGATTGCGTCGGCCGGAATGACGTCGCGCGTGACGAAGCCGCTGGTGCGATCCATGAACACGCGGCGAGGATCGTCGGCCGGCAGCGACGGATCGTCGGCCGTGAAATACGCATTGACCTTGCGGTGCGAGTAGAACGTCTTCGCCGCCAGGGCGCGGCCCTCGGCGCGTGCCAGTTCGAGGGCGGCAGGCCGCAGGAAATCGTGCAGCACGGCGCTGCCGTGGCCCGCGAGTTCTTCGCGGCAGGCCGCTATCAACTCGCGCATCCGGGGATGATCCGGGGCGTGCAGCGGATAGCGGTCGGTATCGACGATGTCGCCGAGGTCCATACATTCGGCATCGGCAAGCGGCAGGTTGACGGTCATGTTTTGACTCCAGGAAGGGAAATGCATCGGCACGGTCGCGGCGCGGGATGCTTGCCGCGGATATCGATCATCTTTCGTCAACCAGAATGTTTCAGGAAACGAGTTATTCCGATTGCCCAAGCGGAACCGTCAATGAATACGCCGGCAGGCACGCCGTGCGGCGGCCACGGCAGACCGCGCACGGTTGCCCGGTTCGGCACCTAGCGCAGCCATGCGTCGACGCGCTCGCGGTTGGCCGCGATCCAGCGTGCGACGCCCTTCTGCGGGTCGGCATCGCCCTCCGCGCGAATGTCGTTCATCAGCGAGCCGAGCGTCTGGTCGTCCATCTTCCAGGCACCGAGCCAGTGCGAGATATCCGGATGCGCGCGGCCGAATCCGGCGGTCGCGATCGCATAGATCGCATCCGGCTGCCCGAACACCTGCTTCGGGTCCTTCAGGTAGTGCATCGGATACTTCGCCCAGACCCAGTGCGGATTCCACAGCGTGACCACGATCGGCTCGCGACGCTTTGCTGCACGTTCGAGCGCAAGCAGCATCGCGGCCTCGGATGACGGCAGCACCGTGTAGTCGAGCCCATACGCGGTGCGCGCCTGGGCCGTCAGTTTCATCAGGCCGCTGCCCGGTTCGATGCCGAAGATCATCGGCTTGCCATCGTGCTGGAACTGCGCGGCGCGTGCATTCAACTGGTCGACGCTATCGACGTCGACATAGTCCGGCACGGCGAGGCCGAGCTGAGCGCGCGGAAACCAGGGCCCGATCTTTTCGACCCGCGATTTCACGCTGTCATAGGGGGCGGCATCCGCCGACGGCAGCCAGACTTCGAACGTGAGGTCGAGCTTGCCTTGCGCGACAGCGCTGTAGATGATCGCCTTGTCGCCCGGTCGCAGCGAGACCGTATAGCCTTTTTGCGCGAGCAGTGCCTTCCACAGGTTCGCAACCGCGATATTTTCGGCCCAGTTGTTCACGCCGATCGTGATCGTGCGATCGTCGGCTGCGGTTGCGGGATGGGCGCCGGCGATCAGGCCGGTGAGCAGAAGCAGCCGGGGCAGCAAGCGGTCGGCGCGACGGAGGATCGGGCGGAAAAGCCGATGGAAAAATAGTGAGGGGATCATGTGAGAATCTCGTTTTCGATTGGGTGGACGAGGGCGCGCGATACGGGCTGCATCGCGCCGGGCGAGTCGGGCCATGTCGGATCGGCGAAGGTTGTGAGCGGAATTATTTTGATCAATAATCGGCTCGCTCACCGCCATCTTTCGGACGTCAAATTCTTTTTGAAAACGAGTAATTTCGATGGCTTCTATCAGCGGACCCGATTGGTCGAAACTCAGCTCGCTGGATCCTGAATTGATTCGCGCGTTTGTCGCGGTGGTGGATACGGGCGGCTTCACGTCCGCTGCGAGGCAGTTGCACCGGACGCAATCGACGATCAGTCAGCGGATCCGCACGCTCGAGGAGCGGCTCGGCACGCCCCTCGTCCTGCGCGGCGGCCGCCGGCTCGCGTTGTCGCGCGATGGCGAGAATTTCCTGATTCACGCGCGCCGGATCATTCAGGCCCAAAGCGAGGCGATTGCCGCACTGAATCGAAGCAGTTCGTCGCAGCGCGTCATTCGTTTCGGATTGCCTGAGGATTACGCGGAGCTTTGGCTGCCGGATTTGCTCAAGCGCTTCCATGAATTGCGGCCCGGCGTGCAGCCGCACATTCATTGCCGGATGTCGCTCGAACTGCTCGACCGCCTGAATGCGGGCGAGCTCGACCTCGCGCTCGTCGTCCGGCATGGGCCGCGCCCCGGTGGCCACCCGCTCGGCAGTGAGTCGGTCGTGTGGGCCGCGCATCGGGATTTTCAGCTCGACCGGCAAGCCTCGGTACCGCTCGCGCTGTTTCCCGAAACCTGTTGTTACCGGCAGCGCGGGCTCGCGGCGCTCGCCGATATCGATCGGCCGTGTCATATCGTCTATACGAGCCAGAGCCCCACGGGGATCCGGATTGCGGTCAATCACCGCGCGGCGGTGACCATCATCGACCGTTGCACGTTGCCCGCCAACTGGCGGGTGCTCGACGCGAACGACGGGTTGCCGCCGCTGCCGCCCGCCGAGCTCGAACTGCATCTCTCGTCCGGAATTCACGATCCGTCGACCGACGATCTGGCGGCGCTGATCGCATCGATGGTCGAGGAGCGGCGGCGCTCGCCGGTCGAGGCAGCCTGACGCAGGCTCGGCGGCGCGCGTCGCTGTCGCGTCAGACCGGATACGCGCCCGACGTCCTGCGGGGTGGGCGACTGGACCTAGTACGGATTGTCGTCGAAGCGTGACGATGCCGGCCGGCGCTTCATGTCCTTCAGCCATTCCTTGACCTTGCCCGGATCGTCGAATTCGCGCAGCGCCGCGTTCAGGTCGTGATTGCCGCGCTGCATGCCGGCAATATCACGCGTGAGCATGCGCAGGACGGTATCGGGCGCGACCTTGGTGGACGGCGCGATGCCGTACGTGCGCCGGAAATCGTTCTCGACGTGCTGGATCTCCTGGTCGAGCTCACGGAGTTGTTCCTCCAGAATGCCGTTGTAGCGCGTGAGCCGCGCTTCGCTGAGCCCGTCGATCGCACGCCGGTCGATCTGTTCGATCTCCAGCTGCAGTTCCAGCAACTGCAGCAGATTGCCCTTCGCATAAGCGTGGTTGACCCGCTGCATCAGCACGGTCTTGCGTTCCTGCTCGCGCGGATCGGTTTCGCGATCGGGATGCAGCGCGCTGGCGAGCTTGCGATAGATCTCGCGGATCGACTTGCTCGATTCAGCCTGCTCGGCTTCGATCCTGGCCTGCGCGGCCGATTGCTTCGGCGCTTTCTTGCGCTTCGCACGCTGGGCCTCGCGGGCGGCGTGAGCGGCCATGTCGCGCTCGAACTGTGCGTCGAGTTCGGCTTGCACCCGCTCCGCGAGTTCGTCGGGGGACAGTGAGTCGAGATCCTCGGGCGGTTGCGATTGCGGTTCGGGTTCCCGTTCCCGTTCCGGTTCCGGTTCCGGTTCCGTCGGCTCGGGATCGGGCGCGGCCGTCGCGTTGCCGACGTTCGCGGATCCGACATGCCGGTTGTAAATGACCTTCAGCGTCGCATCGTCGCTGACCTGCATGAGATCGCGCGCCATGTCGGCGATCAGGTCGGACAGCGTGCGTTGCTCGGCCTTGCTCAAGCCCTTCTGCAGGAACGCGTCGTCGAGCAGGTGGAGCAGTTTGATCCGCAGCGCCGTCGATTCCTGTTCGAGCGGCAACAGCGCGTCGACGAACTTCTTCTGGAACGCCGGCATCACGGCCTCCCACGCGCCGAGCCGCTCGCGCCGCCTTTCGATGTGCTTGACGAGCGTATTGAACGTTTTCTGGGCTTTCGACAGGCTGGCTGTCTCGTGACCGGGCGCGATGGCGACCGCGGCACCGCGACGTGCGGTCATGTGAGTATCCTCCGGCCGCGGCGGGACGCGCGGCAGGGCGGTATTTTAGCCGGATGGGCGGGGTGCCGCCGGCGTTCGGTGCTCCGCTTACAGACGGTGCGGAAGGCGGAGGCAGACAGCGGCGCGCATGCGGCGCAAGGACGGCGCGGTATCGCCCCGCCGTCGATCTCAGAACAACTGCCCCTGCCCCGAAATCACGCGTTCGAAATCGTCGCGCAGAAACGGCAGGATTGCATCAGCGACCGGTTGCAACTGCCGGCTCAGATAGAACGCGTAGTCGATCGGCGAGCGCATCGTCTCGAGCGGCTCCGGCCCGGCCGTCGTCATCACGTAGCTGATCCAGCCGCCGCGCTGGTACTGCAGTGGCCGGCCGCGCGCGAGATTGAATTCGTCGGCGATCCGCGCGGCGCGCACATGCGGCGGCACGTTGCGCTGATATTCGCTCAACGGCCGGCGCACGCGCTTGCGATAGATCAGTTGTGCGTCGTATTCGCCGGCGAGCGTGCGGCGTACATAGTCGCGAATGAAGTCCTGGTACGGCTCGCGCTTGAACACGCGCCGGTAAAGCTCGCGCTGGAATACCTGCGCGAGCGGCGTCCAGTCGGTGCGCACCGTTTCGAGCCCCTTGAACACGAGGTCCTCGTCGCCATTCGCCGCGACCGCGAGGCCCGCATAACGCTTCTTGCTGCCTTCCTCCGCGCCGCGCACCGTCGGCATCAGGAAGCGGCGGTAATGCCGCTCGTATTGCAGTTCGAGCGCGCTTTCCAGCCCGAAGCGATCGCGCAGGTGCGCTTGCCACCAGCGGTTCACCTGCTCGACGAGCGCGCGGCCCTTGGCGGCGGCCGCATCGTCGTCGTGCTCGCGCCCGAGCCACACGAAAGTCGAATCGGTGTCGCCGTAGATGACTTCGTAACCCTGGGCCTCGATCAGCTCGCGTGTGCGGTGCATGATCTCGTGGCCGCGCATCGTGATCGACGATGCGAGGCGCGGATCGAAGAACCGGCAGCCCGTCGAGCCGAGCACGCCGTAGAACGAATTCATGATGATCTTCAGCGCCTGCGACAGCGGCGCGTTGCGCTGGCGTTTCGCTTCGTCGCGGCCTTCGGACACGCGCCGCACGATGTCGGGCAGGCAATGCGCGGTACGCGAGAAGCGCGCGCCGAGAAAGCCCGGCACCGACGCGTCGTCGCTCGGGTGCGCGAGCCCTTCGATCAGCCCGGCCGGATCGATCAGGAACGTGCGGATGATCGACGGATAGAGGCTCTTGTAGTCGAACACGAGCACCGAATCGTACAGCCCGGGCCGCGAATCCATCACGAAGCCGCCGGGGCTGTTCTGCCCGGTCACGTCGCCGAGGTTCGGCGCGACGTAGCCGAGCCGGTGCATGCGCGGCAGGTACAGGTTCGTGAACGCGGCGACCGAGCCGCCGGTGCGATCGGCCGCGAGGCCCGTGACGCTCGCGCGTTCGAGCGCGAAGGACAGCAGGTCGGCCTTCTCGAAGATGCGCGTGACGAGTTCGCAGTCCTTCAGGTTGTAGTGCGCGAGCGCGGGCTTGTCGTGATCGAAGCGGCGCTGGATCTCGTCCATCCGCTGATACGGATTGTCGACAGCCTTGCCTTCGCCGAGCAGCGACTGCGACACGTATTCGAGGCTGAACGACGGGAACGACCACGTCGCCGATTTCAGCATGTCGATGCCGTCGAGGATCAGGCGGCCGGCCGCCCCCGCGAAGAAGTGGTCGGGCTGTTGCCCATGCGCGCGCCACTCGAGCACGCTGCCGCCGCGCCCGAGCTTCAGCGGCACGCCGTATTGCTCCGCGTGCGCATGCAGGATGCGCAGGTCGAACTGCACGAGGTTCCAGCCGATCACAGCATCGGGATCGTGCGCGCCGAACCAGTCGTTGAGCCGCGTGAGCATCTCGGCACGGCTGTCGCAGTAATCGAGGCGGAAGTCGACGGCCGGCGCGTCACCGTTGGGCGGGCCGAGCATGTAGACCTGCCGCTGCCCGCAGCCTTCGAGCGCGATCGAATACAGCTCGCCGTGGACGCTCGTCTCGATGTCGAGCGACACGCAGCGCAGCGTCGGGCGATAGCCGGTCGCGGGTTTCAGTTCGCCGTCGGTCAGCGTGCCGTCGCGGCCGGCCGTGCCGCGAAACAGCACGGGCGCCGTGATGAAGCGCTCCATCGTGTAGCGGTCGGGCGGCTGGATGTCGGCTTCGTAGACGTCGACGCCGGCCGCGGCGAGGCGTTTCTGAAGGCCGGACAGATTGCGGTAGCGGCGGCAATAGAGGCCCGCGACGGCGCGCTGGCGGAAGTCGCGCAGCGCGAGCGGGCGCAGTTCGGCATCGCGTTCGCCGGCCAGCGCGCGTTCGGCGAGCGCCTGCTGCTCGGCCGGCACGAACGCGACCGCTTCCTGCGGGCGCAACCGCACGCGGCGCGGGCCGTGTTCGGTTGCCAGCCAGAACTCGATCTCGATGCCGGACGCGATGTCCCGCCAGTGGCGGGTGAGGATGAAACCCTGTTCGAACTCCGTCAAAACACTCGCTCGTGTGAATGCCCAGGCGGCGGATTTTAGCGCCTCTCGCGGCTCCCGCGCGTCGCTCCGCGGCGGCCGCGCCCATCGTCACAGCCTGCCGCGGCGCCGCGCATCGTCCTCCACGCGCACGAGCAGGCTGTCCAGTGCGTCGATCGGAATCGGCTTCGCGAAATGATCGTGGAAGCCTGCGTCCGTGGTGTCCTGGCGGTCCGACGACCGCACATGTCCGGACAGCGCGACATAGTACGAATCGGGTGCGGCGCCGCTCGACCGCAACGCCTGGAGCAGCTCGAACCCGCTGACGTCCGGCATGCTGAGGTCGATCAGCATCAAATGCGGCGCGAATTCGCGCGCGAGCGGCAGCGCGTCGCGCGCGTGGTATGCGACGCGGGACGTGTGGCCCTTGATCTGCATCAGGATGGCGAGCGTGTCGGCCGATTCGCGGTTGTCGTCGACGATCAGGATGCGCAGCGAATGCGTGGGCGATGGCGCCGGCGTTTTATGCACGTGCTCGACCGCACGATTCGATTCCGCCACCGGCAGTCGGACGGTAAACGACGACCCGGCGCCGATCCCGGCGCTGTCGGCCGTGATGCTGCCGCCGTGCAGGTCGACGAATTTCTTGCTGATCGCGAGCCCAAGCCCGAGCCCGCCGGGTGCGTGGCGCTCCGCGGCATTCTCCTGCTCGAACGGGTCGAAGATCGATTCCTGCGCGCCGGGCACAATGCCGATCCCGTAATCGACGACCTCGATCGCAACCACGTGCTGCTCGGTGCGCACGTGGATTTCGATGCGCTCGCCGTCCGGCGAATACTTCGACGCATTGTCGAGCAGGTTGTACAGCACCTGGACGAGCCGGACATCGTCGCCGTGAACGATCACGGGCGCGGGCGGCAGCCGCACGATAATCTGCTGCCCGCGTGCGTCGACCTTCGGCTGAATGCCCTGCACGCTCCGGTACACGATATCGCGCACGTTCAGCGGTGCTTTCTTGAGTTCCACCTTGTCGGACTTGATGCGTCCGATGTCGAGCAGATCGTCGACGAGCCTGACGAGCTGTTCGATCTGGCGATCCGCGATGTCCTTGCATTGCGTGAGCGCCGGGCCCAATTCCGACGACGGCAGGCTTTGCAGGATGCCGATCGTATGCCGCAGCGGCGCGAGCTGGTTGCGCAGCTCGTGCGCGAGCGTCGCGATGAAGACGTCCAGCCGCCGCGTGGCCGCTTCGAGTTCTTCCACGCGCTTGCGTTCGGTCATGTCGCGCGTGATCTTGATGAAGCCGCGCAACTGATGCGACTCGTCGCGTACGGCCGTGATCGTCACGCTGGCCCAGAACCGCGAACCGTCCTTGCGCACGCGCCAGTTTTCGTCCTGGAAGTGACCGTACGCGGCGGCGGCGTCGAGCGCATGCGCCGGGCGGCCGGCCGCGATCGCTTCGGCCGGATAGAAGCGCGAGAAATGGCTGCCGACGATTTCGACCGTCCGGTAACCCTTGATGCGCTCCGCGCCCGCGTTCCACGTCGCGATGTTGCCGTGCGGGTCGAGCATGAATACCGCGTAGTCGGTGATCGACGCGACGACCGTCTGAAAGCGGAACTCCGCATAGCGGTCGAGCAGCGGCTGTTCGTGCTGGGCCGGCGGGTGGTCCGAAGGGATGGGCTGCGGCTGGTCTGGCGTCATGATCGGAAAACTCGTTTAACTGTCGATCTCGCTGCGAATTCCATGACGGCGCCATGAATTCATACCCGGTCGCGCGGCGGTCAGCATCGCAGAGAGCATAGCCGTGAAACGGCCCCGGATCAAAGTGCCCGGACCCGCCCGCGCCGCGCCGGGCGACACCCAAGCCGACACCCAAGCCGACACCCAAGCCGACACCCAAGCCGACACCCAAGCCGACACCCAAGCCGACACCCAAGCCGATACCCAAGCCGACACCTAAGCCGACACCTAAGCCGACACCTAAGCCGACACCTAAGCCGGCATCGGCGCGAAATCCCGCTTCAGGTCTGTCGGCCGCTGCGGCCGCTGATACAGGTAGCCCTGCGCGTACTGAATCCCGACCGCATGCAGCGCGCGATGCTGCTCCTCCGTCTCGACGCCCTCGGCGATGATCTTCAGCTCGTAGTGATGCGCGACGGCCGCGATGCCTTCGATCAGCCTGGCATTGCCGGTCGTCAGCTGCGAGATGAACTGGCGATCGATCTTCACGTAGTCGAACGGAAAGCGCGACAGCATGTCGAGGTTGCTGTGATGCGTGCCGAAGTCGTCGATCGCGAATCTCGCGCCCGTCGCACGCAGCGCGGCAAACATCGCGGTGGTGCGCGCATTCTTTTCGAGCAGGATGCGCTCGGTCACTTCGAGCACCAGCGTGAACCCCGGCGGAAGCCTGCGGATCGCCTCTTCGACGACGGACACGAAGCGCGGACGTTCGAGATCCTTCGGCGCGACGTTGATCGCGATGCGCAGCGGCATCGCCGGCGCGAGCGTGATCAGTTCCGACACGGCCGTGCGCAGCACGAATTCGGTCACCTTCGGCAGGATCGCGGTCGATTCGACCTGCGGGACGAACACGGCCGGGCTGATCAGCCCCCATTTCGGATGGTGCCAGCGCAGCAGCGCCTCGACGCCGACTGTCCTGCGCGTTTCGACGTCGACGATCGGCTGGTACACCACGTGAAACTCGTTGCGCTTCAGCGCATTGCGAACGGCCTTCAGCAAAAGCCGGCGCGGCGCCATCGCGAGCAGGTAAGCGGCCGCGACGAGGCCGTTCACCAGCAACGCGATCGTCACGCAGATCAGCCGATAGTGCCGTTGCACCTGCCGAACGTAGCGTTCCGACGACGTGACGGAAACCGTGAACGGCCACGCGCTCGACGCGATCTTGCTGCCGGCCGACGGGGCCGCGTGGAACGCCGGCACGAACGCGCCATGCTGATCGAGACCGCCCGCGCCGTTGACCGACAGCATCGCGGTTTCCGCGCCGAAGCGGGCGCCGTGCGAGAGCATGTCGGCCACATAGTCGCCTTCGATCAGATAAAGCACGCCCGATTCGGGCGCGGTCGCACGAAACACCGCCAGCACGGGGACGCGATGCTGGAACGGGGTCTGCCGAAGCAGCGTGATGGCCGTCATCCCCGGTGGCGGGGCGTGCACATACGCGTCGAGCGAGACGTCGATCGAGCCCAGCGCCGATGAGCAGGTGACGCGGCCATCGTTGGCCAGCGCGACGGCGCGCAGATAGCGCAGGTGAGTGCCTACTTCGGCGAGGGTCCGGAAGACCGTCACGCATGGCCGCCCGACCAGCGCCGTCAATTCGGCCGGGTGGCGCGAGCGCACGCCGTCGAGGATACGGTCGACCGAGATCACGATGTCGTTCGCGACGACGCGTTCGTGCTCGGCTACCGATTCGCGTGCGAGGCGTTCGGCCACGACGAGCGCCATCGCCAGCACGAGGATGCAGATGATCAACGCAACCGAGAAGACGATATGCGGCCACGCACCGCTGCGCTGGAATGCGGGTTTTGAGCCCGGCGGGGGTGCTTCTCCGATCGCGCTTGTTGTTGTATGCATGGCAATGCAGGTCGAACCGGTCGATGGATTGGCGCGGAGCATTCGCCGTGCCTGGCCGGGCAACGGGGCTCGCGCCGATATCTGGACGCAAATCGATTCTACGCTTGCGGTGCGCAAGCCACGGCATCGCGACGGAGTCACTGAACTCGACGCGCGTCGCTATAACATCCGTACATTATGTATATATGTTGACGTCGCGCACCAAAAAAAACCCGACCGCATCGGTGTGCGGCCGGGACAGAAGAACACCGTCTCTTGGCACGAGGATGGTGCGCGGCAAGTATATGACGCGACGTACGATTGCGAAATATTGTTAGTCAACAAATGGTGCGATTTTGTGATTGACTCTCAACGGGAAATATTCGCGCGCCGCGGCGCCCCGCGATCTCTCGGCAATTCGCTGTCAACATCATTCAACCCGCGTGATGCGGGGCTCTTCTTTCCGGGTCGGGGAATACCCGAGGATGGCGCGCACGCCGTCGGGCGGGCCGCGCCTCAGAAATCGTTGCGCATCTTGTGGAACAGGTCGCGCGGCGATTGGCGCGTGTCCACGGCGGTGAGGATGTCGGTCAGGAACCACGGCAGGTTCAGTTGCGTGTCGGAATCGCTGACGCACACGCGAATCGGCGGGGCCTTCGACGTGGCGCGGGAGCCGGGCGCCGTGCCGGCAGAGGTGGAGTTGGAGTAGGAGGACGGTACGCAGTTGCTCGCTTGCTGCGGAACCGGCGATGCGGTACTGCCGGCGAGGGCCGGCAAGCTGGCGGCGGCAAGCACGATCAGGATGGCGAAAGGGGCGGCGCGTTTCATGTGATTCTCCGGCGATGCACGTTCGACACGGTCGGCGAACCGGAGTTCGAGATCGCCGGCGGCCGGCCAAACGTCAAGAATCGTTTGGATCACCGGTCGGATACTTGCGATGTGGAATGCGCTCATTTATCGTGCCGCCACGACGGCGCCCGCAAGTTCGACACGGCGCGTCAAGCCAGATCGCAAGGAGCATTCGTCATTACCGCATTCAATCGTCGCACGCAACTTCGTGCCTTTCTCGTGGCATCGATCGCCTGTCTCAATCTGTCGCAGCCCGCGGCGGCTGCCTATACGGAATCGTGGATGAACGACCACGACGTCAACGCGTACGCTCAGCAGCGCGTCAAGCATCCGCCCGTCGCGACGAGCAGTGCGACGGCCGTGAAGCCGGCGCAGCAAGCCGTTCGTTCGCCGTCGAAGGCGCCGGCCGCGGCGCATGTCGACGCGAAGCCGGCGTCGAAGACACACGCGGCGCCCGCGAAGTCCCGCAAGGTTCAACATGCGGCCAGCGCCGATCCGAAGGTGCACGCCGCCGCGAAACCGAAGGCCGCACCGGGCGCACACACGAGCGCAATGATCCAGCGTTGACGCGTTACAGATACCCGTAACAGCGCTTCAACCCTGCGTAGTCATAGAAATGACTCGCCGGCGCGATCTTCGCGCCATCGCAAGCAGCCTGGAAATCCGTCTCGCGCTCGTTGTACAGCATCTTCACGATGACCCGCGAGCCGTTGCGATACACGTCCCATTGCATGTTCGCGGCCATCGGCGACACCTGGTCGCCGCGCCACGGATTGTTCGCATACGTGTAGGTCTGCGCCTGCGGCGTCGGCACGAACACGTTCTTCAGGTTCATGATCGACGCGAACGGAATCACGATTTCCGCATGCGTGAAGCGCAGTTTCGCGGCGCGCGTCAGGTCGCCGCGGGCGATCGCGTCGACCTCGTTGAAGAAGTCGTCCTGCAGCACCTTCGCCATCCGGTACGTGACCGGGTTCGCTTCCTGGATGCCGGGCCCCTTCTGGTAATAGTCCTCCGCGTCCTGCAGGTATGCGAGCGTCTGCGCCTGCTCCGCGCCGAGGTATTTCTCCATCGTGACGCCGCCCGTTTCGGCCGTCATCGCGGGTGCGACCTGCAGCATGTTGTACAGCACGTTCACCGCATCGACGGCCGACGCGATCTTCGTCTTGCCGTCGCCCTTCAGCGTGTTGGTGAATTTGCCGTCCGACGACGTGAACGTATAGGTTCCGGTGTTCGCGAACGTGTAGCCGTCGGTGCCGAGCTTCGCGATGAAGGCCTGCGACACCAGCGCGGCCAGCACCGCCTGCGCGACGTCCGCGACCTGCGGCGCCGCCTTGATCGTCTTCAGCTTGTCGGCGACCGTCGCATCGCTCGAATAGGCCTGGTATGCCTGGCTCGCCTGATAGGTCGCGTAATACGGATCGGACGTATCGGTCACGAGATCGGTGGCCGGCTTCAGCGAATGGAAATACAGCAGGAAGCGATTGGTGCCGGCGGGTTGCGCGACCGGCGCGCTCGCGGGATAGCCGGATGGCGCGGCCGGCAGCGTGATCGCGGCGGCGAGTGACGGCTGCGCGGCGACGAGCGCAGCCGAGAAGTACGTCGAACTGTCGACCGCGCGGTCCTGCCCCGAATTGACGACGACGATCTGCCGGCCGCCCGACGCGAACAGCGCCGGCAGCCGCTGCGCGAGCCGCGCGGCGAGTTGCTGGTGTTCGCGGATGCCGGTTTGCGTGAGATTGCCGTAGCCGGGCGTTGAAATTCCCTGCACGCCGTAGCCGAGCAGGGCGTTGGCCTTCATCATCGCGTACGTGTCGGCCTTCAGCTGCGCGCCGAGCGCGGTCAGCGCGCCGTCGGCCTCGGCCTTGATCAACATCGAATAGATCGCGCCGTCGTACTTGAAGCCTGACAGCCCGCGCGAGCCATGCCGTGCGACGAGCTCGGTGTAGACCGGCGCGAAGCCGGCCGGCGGCGCTTCATAGGTCGCCGCGTCCTGCTGCGGACGATACGGCGTCTTCGTCTGGTAGTACGTCGCGGGGGCGGGCGTCGGTTTTGGTTGCGGAGGTTGCGGCGCCGGCTGGGTGCCGCTGTTGTCCGCCGACGTGGCGGGCGTGGTCGACGTCTCTCCGCCGCAAGCGGCGAGCAGCACGCAGAGGAGGGCGATGGCGGAGGCGGTGCGGGTCGGGCGTGTCATCGTGGCTTGAAACGGGCGAGGCGGGAAGCGCGTCGTTCCGTCTCCGGGCGGGATTGGTCGAACCCGGAGTGTTGCAAGCCACTTTGACAGCAGAATGTCAGGGTTTGGTCGGGCACTCGTCGGCATCGCGCCGGATCGCCGCCGGCCGGCGCGAGCCGGCCCGTGTGCAGGTGCTCAGGTCAGTGCACGCCCGCCAATGCGATCGATCGCACCGTGTCGGTGATGCGCACGCAACGCGACAGGCCGAACGTCTCGGCTTCGCGGCGTTCCGGTTCGCTGCTCGCGACCCCCACCGCGCGCTCGGGCGGCACACCCAGCGCCTGCAGCGCGACGTCGAACGGATGCTGATTTGATACGGATTCCTGCTGATTGGCGTCGGTCACGACGACCGAGAAGCGATCGGGGTTCGCACGGCCGAACTGGCCTTCGAACATGTCGCTGAGCCGGGCGGCCGGCAGCGTCGTGACGAGACCGAGCCGGTATCCATGCTCCGATGCGCTGTCGAGCCACTGGATGATCGCATCGCGCTGGTTGCGCGATTCGTGCGAATCCGGTGTCGCTTCGATCTGCGCGAATGCGGCGTCGAGACGGGTGACGATGGCTTCGATGACCACGGTGATTCCTCTCCTGAGACGTGACGATCCGTTCGCGGACGGGAATGCCACACACCATAGCGTCGATCCGGAATAGGCGACCAATCAATATTTATGTCCGACTCATACGATTTGGCTAATGAATCGGGTGGCAAGCCATAGCCCGCGCGGAAGGCGCGCGATGCGATGGGTTCCGCATGATTTGCATCGTATCGATGGTCTTGAACGTGATGCACCAAAGGTGTGCGCGCGATGAATGCACCGGGGTGTGCATGAGAAAAAACGGCGTATCGGGCGAGGTGCGCCCGATACGCCGCCTTGCGATGCCGCGTGCGAACCCGCTGATCAGTGCAGCTTGATCGACGGCTGGTTGCGGCTTTGCAGCCAGTGGCTCAGCGACTGGAACAGCGCGCGCTTCGGTCCGTACACGCTGAACAGGTGCTTGCGGTACAGGAACTTGTACAGCCCGATCGCGGCGAGCCCGTCGACGATCAGCGAGCGCGAACGCACGCCGAGGTCGGCCTGATACGCGGCGCCGGCGCGGCCGAGCGACACGACGGTGCCCGCGTCGCGGAACGTGAAGCGCGCCACCGGCTTGCCGACGAGGCGCCGCGCGAGCGCTTCGCCCAGGTACACGGCCTGCTGGTGCGCGACCTGCGCGCGCGGCGGCAGGAAACCGCTCGCATCGGCCGACGGGCACGCGGCGCAGTCACCGAACGCATACACGTGCGGATCGTCGGGCGTCTGCAGCGTAGCGGTCACGATCACCTGGTTCGACCGGTGGAGCGCGATGTCGCCGAGTTCCCGCAGGATCGCGGGACCCGCGACGCCGGCCGCCCAGATCGTGATGTCGCTCGCGAGCCGCTCGCCGGTCGCGGTGGTGACTGCATCCGCGCCGACTTCCGCGACGCGCGTATCGGTCAGCACATCGACGTTCAGCGTGCGCAATTGCGCGTGCATCCTGGCCGACAGCCGTTCGTCGAGCGCCGGCAGGATGCGCGGGCCGCCTTCGATCAGACGGATGTGCACGTCGCGTGCGGACACCAGCGCCTTGAAGCGATATGTCGTCAGTTGCTGGATCGCGTGGCGCAGCGCCGCGGCCAGTTCGACGCCCGTCGCGCCCGCGCCGATCACGTTGATGCAGATCGGTGCCGCGGGCCGCGCCGGCTGCTGCTCGGCCAGATGGTTCGCCTTCGTGCAGGCGGCGAGGAACTTGCGGCGGAAATCCTCGGCCTGGTCGAGATTTTCGAGTGGCAGCGCGTGGCGCGCGGCGCCCGGCACGTTGAAGAAGTTCGTTACGCTGCCGACGGCCAGCACGAGATCGTCGTAGCCGAGCTCGCGCTGCGGCAGGATCTCCGTGCCGTCAGTGTCCTGCACCGCGGCGATCGTCGCCGTGCGTGCCGCGCGGTCGACCCGGTGCAGCGCGCCCTGCACGAAGCGAAAGCCGTGGCGCTTCGCCTGCGCCGCGTATTCGATCGTGTGCGAGGCCGGATCGCGATGGCCGGAGGCGGCTTCGTGCAGCAGCGGCTTCCAGAAGTGCGTCGGATAGCGGTCGACGAGCACGACGTCGGCTTGCCCGCGGCGGCCCAGCGTGTCGCCGAGGCGCGTGGCGAGCTGCAGACCGCCGGCGCCGCCGCCGACGATCACGATGCGCGGCACGCGCGATGCGCGATCCGTTGCAAGGGTAGGCGTGATGTTGTCCATGTTGTGGCTCCCGCTAATGACGATTCGGATGACATTGCTCAAGAACCGACGATATAGTTTCGAACCTACTAGAACAATTCAATGTTTATAAGCGACTCATATGTATTCACTTATAGGAAAGACCGCGACGTTCCGGCAGCTGAAGGCGCTGGACATGATTGCGCGGCTCGGCAGCGTGTCGCGCGCGGCCGAGGAGCTGAACCTGACGCAGCCGGCCGTGTCGCTGCAGGTTCGCCTGCTCGAGCAGGCGGTGGGCGCCGCGCTGCTGCAGCGGGTGGGGCGTGGCGTGCAGCTCACCGCGGCCGGTGAAATCGTGTCGCGCTACGCGCGCGAGATCCTGCATCTGTGGAGCGAGGCCGGCGACGAAGTGGCCGCGCTGACGGGCGATCTCGGCGGCACGCTGCGGATCGGCGCGATCACGACGGCCGAGTACCTGATCCCGCCGCTGCTGGTGAAGTTCACCGCGACGCGCCCGCACGTGAAGACGTATTTCAAGGTCGGTAATCGCGACGACATCATCCGCATGCTCGCGACGCATGAAATCGATCTCGCGGTGATGGGCAGCGCGCCGAAGGAACTGCGCACGCACGCGGTCGAGTTCGCGAAGCATCCGATGGTGTTCGTCGCGGCGCCCGGCCATCCGCTGATGCAGCGCAAGCGCGTCGCGCTGAAGGATCTCGAATCCGCGCATCTGCTCGTGCGCGAGCGCGGCGCAGGTACGCGCTCGACCGTCGAGAGCCTGTTCAAGACGTCCGGCTACCGCTTTCATGTGGGCTCCGAACTGTCGAGCAACGAGGCGATCAAGCAGATGGCCGAAGCGGGGCTCGGTATCGCGTTCCTGTCGTTGCACGCGTGTGCACTCGAGCTGCGCACCGGGCTGCTCGGGCAACTGCCGTTTCCGGGCAATCCGATCGTGCGCGAGTGGTACGTGATCACGCTCGCCGACCGGCGAATCTCGCAGGTGACGGGGCTGTTTCGCGATTTCCTGATCAAGCAGGGCGCGCCGGTGATAGACGGCGCGACGGTCGCGCCGCACGAGCGGCGGCGCAAGTAGGCGATGAAGTCAGCGCGTGGCGCCGAGCGTGTCGGCCGTCAGACGATCCCGAAGTCGTCGTTGCTGTCGGGAATCGATGCGAGCAGCCGTTCGAACCGGTACCAGCCGATCATGCGCAGGCACCACGACGCGACGGCGATCCGATCGTAACGGCGCGCGGGCCGGGCAGGACGGCAAGCGCCACGGGACGGTGAAGCGGTGGTGAACGCCGCGCGTTGCGGGCAGTAATGGGGCATGACGGTCTCCGGAGGTGTCGGATGAGGCCATCGTAAGCGGTGCCGCGCTCGTCGGCGCGCACGCAAGGATGGACCGGAGCAGGAACGGATGATCATTTTTCCGCGTGGCGCGGGAATGGCCGCGCAAGCCCTGCAAGCGGCCGGAAAAAGCGTCACAATGCGCGTTCGACCCACGATCTGGTGGAGAAGAACCATGAGCGATCCGATTCTCGCCGCGCCGACCGACAACGGCGTGCCGGTCAGCCTGCGCTCGAGCCGCGGGCTGGGCTGGCACGGCTTCGGCGCGTCGCTGCTGGAGATTCGTGCGGGCACGTACCGGATCCCGGCCGCCGAGCATCATCGCATCGGCGTACATATCGGCTCGCCCGTGCGCGCGGATTGCGTGTGCGACGGCGCACGCGTGTCGCGCATCCAGGCGCATGGCGACATCGACGTGATTCCCGCCGGCCTGCCGGGCGAATGGACCGACAGCGCCGACTGCCGGATCCTGCACATCGCGTTCAGCGATACGTTCGTGCGGCGCACGTTCGACCAGCTCGAGCTGAAGCCGTCGCAGGCGCAGATCCGCCGCCGGCTGCAGGTGCGCGATCCGCGGCTGCAGCACATCGCGTGGGCGATGGCCGCCGAACTCGAAGCGGAAGACGCGTCGGACCCGCTCTATGCGGAGAGTTTGTGCACGGCGCTCGTCGCGCGGCTGGCCGATAGCCAGCCGGCGTTCCGCGAGCACCGGCGTACGCTCGCGCCGAAGGCGGCGGCGCGCGTGATCGACTATGTCGAGGCCAACCTCGAGCGCCGTATGACGCTCGCCGAACTCGCGGCGCTCGTGTCGATCAGCGTGCCGCATTTCAAGGTGCTGTTTCGCGAGACGCTCGGGATGCCGGTGCATCAGTACGTGGTGCGACGCCGGGTCGAGCGCGCGAAGGCGTTGTTGCTCGAAGGCCGGCTCGGCATCAGCCAGATCGCGCTCGAAGCCGGCTTCGCGCATCAGAGCCACATGGCGAGCTGGATGAATCGCGTGCTGGGCGCGACGCCGACGGAGATCGCGCGGTCGGGGGCGCGGGGTGGGTTGCGGCTTGCTTACGATGGCGACGGAAGTCAGGCATAACGAAGCCGTTGGGCGTAGACAACGCATTGTTCTGGCTGCTTTAGCTAGACCAGCCACACCAGTTTATGGCCCCCGGGGCAATTGTCCAACAGGCTGTTGGACAATTGCCGCGTCCGGCTAGGCGTCTGCGAAAGAGCGTATGTGCATCGGGTTGGCGCGGGAGAAGCCCTTCATATCGGGAAAGTCCGTCTTGATGTCGTGCGCCCGTCGCGCGATAACTTGCCCCCAACCTTGCTCTGCCTGCCGCTGCAGGATGTGACGGCCGATCTGCCAGTAGAGCAGTACCAGTTCGCGATTGATGGCCTGTGCGGCTCGTTGTCGGGCACTAGCTGAATCACTCATCCTTTCCTGTCCGATTCATCCTTCCCTGCGCGCCGTCCCGATCGCGCGTGCCGACAATCACCACATCTTCATCCCCCAGGAGTGGATCGTGTTCGTGATCTTCGGTGCATCCGGCAACGTCGGCCTGTCGACCGTGACGACCTTGCGCAACGCAGGCCATCCCGTGCGCGCGGTGCTGCGCGACGCACGCCATCGTGAACGTTTCGCGCAGCTCGGCTGCGATATCGCGATCGCGGAACTGACGGACGAGCGCGCGATCGCTGCCGCGATCGACGGCGCGCAGGCCGTGCAGATGCTGTGCCCGGTGCCGGTCGCCGACCCCGATCCGGCCGCGACGATGACGCGGACGATCGACGTCGCGGCCGCCGCACTCACCGCGAATCCGCCGCCGGCGCTGCTCGCGCTGTCGGACTACGGCGCGGAGCGCGACGGCAATACGGGCATCACGCGTCTGTTTCATTATCTGGAGGAGCGGCTGAAAACGGTCCCGACACAGCTCACGCTGCTGCGCTCGGCCGAACACCTGCAGAACTGGACCCGCGTGTTGCCCGTCGCGCTCGCCACCGGCGTGCTGCCGAGCTTTCATCATCCGGTCGACAAGGTGTTCCCGACGGTCTGGGCGCCAGACGTTGGCGTCGTCGCGGCGCGGCTGCTGCTCGATGCGCCCCAGCGCGGCAACGGGCCCCGCATTATCAGCGTCGAAGGGCCGCGGCGCGTGAGTGTGCGGGACATCGCGGACAGGCTCGGCGCGGCGGCCGACCAGGAGATCGTTGCGCGCGAACTGCCGCGCGATGCGTGGACCGCGACGCTGTTGCGCGCGGGGCTCAGCGAACGCCACGCACAACTGATCGTCGATCTGTACGACGTGCACAACGCGGGGCAGATCGATGTCGAGGCCGGCGTGTCGGAGCGGGTGTACGGCACCACGACACCGGCGGACGGCCTGGCCGCGCTGGTGCGCGAACACGCGCGATGAGCGACGCGGCGGCCGAAAGGGCGCGCGATGTGCATTACGCTTGCCGCCGCACCCTGCTCAACACAGCGTACGCCACCGACCCGATCACGATCCCCCAGAACGCGGAACCGAGCCCGAGCCACGTCATCCCCGATGCAGTCGCGAGGAACGTGATCACCGACGCTTCGCGATGATCCTCGTCCTCGAAGATGCCGTGCACGTTCGCGCCGATCGCGCCGATCAGCGCGAGCCCCGCAAGGATCGCGACGAAGGCCTTCGGCAGCGCGAAGAACAGCGTGACGATCGTCCCCGCGAACAGCCCGCCGATCAGGTAGAACACGCCGTTCGCAATGCCCGCGATATAGCGCCGGTCCGGATCCTCGTGCGCGTCCTTGCCGGTGCAGAGCGCCGCGGTGATCGCCGCGACGACGATCGTGATTCCGCCGAAGCATGCGACGACGAGCGACATCACGCCGGTCGCGGTGATGATCGGCCGGGCGCTCGTGTGATAGCCCGACACGCGCAGGATCGTCATGCCCGGCAGGAACTGGCCGGTGAGACTGACGACGACGAGCGGCAGCGCGAGGCTGAGCGTGGTGCCGAGCGTCCATTCGGGCGCGATGAAGATCGGCCGCGCGATGCTCGGCGACACGCTGCCGAGGTGCGTCATGCCGAGCAGCGTCGCGAGCGCGGCGCCCGTCAGCAGCACCAGCACGATGCTGTAGCGCGGCAGCAGGCGCTTGAAGATCACGTACGCCGCGATCATCCCGAACCCGAGCACCGGCTGCGCGGTCGCGGCGGAGAACGCGTGCATGCCGAACGGCAGCAGGATGCCGGCCATCATCCCGCACGCGATGCCGCGCGGAATGTGGCGCACGAGCCGGTCGAAATACCCGGTGATGCCGATCGCGAGGATGATCAGCGCGGCCGTGAGGTACGCGCCGACGGCCTGGTTCAGCGTCAGTTGCGGAAAGAGCCCGACGAGCAGCGCTGTGCCGGGCGCCGACCACGCGGTCACGACCGGCACCTTCAGCTTCCAGCTCGCGAACACCCCCGACACGCCTGCGCCGATCGAGATCGCCCAGACCCACGACGTCACCATCGCATTGGACGCATGCGCGGCCTGCGACGCCTGAAAGAAGATCGCGAGCGGGCCCGCATAGGAAATCAGCACCGCGAGAAAGCCCGCGGTGATCGCGGAGACGGACCAGTCGTTGCCGATCGAGCGGATCGCGCCGGGCGAGGTGTTCGGTTGCATCGTCGTAGGGGAGGGCGGCGCGCGGCCGGAAGGCTGAGCCGGGGCGAATGATTGTTGGAAGCCCCGGACGAGCCGTCATTCTGGGCATTGCCGATGGAATTGGCAATTCGCCGATGAAAGTCGAGATTGTCGGTTGTTCGTAAGGAATGCGAGGTGGTGGGATGGCCTTGCGGATGCGCGGTCGACTCGGGCGGCGTCACGACGCAGCGCGGCCCGCTCGAGCATCACGTGCTGATCTGAAGAAAGCCGTCGACCGAGGCCACCTTCGCGCCGCTGCCGGTCGACAGCGACGCCGTGCCGTGGTCGAACGGATGCACGGGCGTGTCGGTCGGCGTCCATGCATGGCGCGCCAGCAGTTCGCGATACCCGCCGCGAATCACGAAGCCGCCGCATTTTTCCGCATACGCGTCGCGCCGCATCCGGTACGCGCGCGGCAGGTCGTACCACGGCAGCTTCGGCAGGTCGTGATGTACGAGGTGATAGTTGTTGTTCAGGTAAAGCAGCCGCATCGCGAAGCCGGCTTCGTTGATCACGATGCGCGCCTTCGGATGTCGCGCGGCACGGTGCTCGAACAGCGAACGGATCATCGCGATCGACAGCGCGGGCCACGTGACCGCCAGCAGGTAGTACCACCATGGCACGCCGATCTCCCATTGCAACCATGCGAGCAGCGCGGCCACGCAGGCGGCGTGCGTGATCCACATCCGCAGATAGCGGAAGTCGCCGCGCCGGAATGCGCCCAACGTGTCGGCGAACATCGCGACGACGCTCATCGGCGGCCCGAACACGAGACGTCCGACGAAGGTGGTGCGCGCAACCGTCAGTGCGCGACGCCAGCGCGGCTGCCGTGCCCACTGCTCGCGCGACACGTAGTTCGTTTCGGGGTCGACGCCCGGCACGGTCAGGTCCTCGTCGCGGTGATGATCGAGGTGCGTGTCGCGGTACAGCGTGTACGGATACCAGATCGTCAGCGGTGGATAGCCGAGCAGCCGGTTCACGAACGCGGAGCGCGTCGGATGGCCGTGCAGCAACTCGTGCTGCAGCGACATGTGCCACGCGCCGAGCAGGATCAGCGGCGGTGTCGCGGCCGCGAGCGGCAGGCGTTCGGCGCGCACGAGCAGCAGCACGGCGAGCCAGCCGCCGTAGATCGCGACGACCAGCAGCCAGGTCGGCCACTCGGTGCGGGCGGTGAAGCGGGCGTCGAGCGTGGCGATCGCGCGCGCGTGGTCGACGTCGAAGTATTCGGCCATGGTGCTGAGGCGGGATGAAACTGATCGTGCAGGCGATACGGGAAGCGGACGAGCGCGCCGGTGGTGCGGGGCGCGATGCGATTGGCCGACAGGCGTCACGGCGCGCGGTCGACCGCTACAGCGGCATGCGACCGCGTTGCGACAATGGAACGCTAACCGGGCTGCATCGTCAGGCAAACCAAGCAATTCGCATTTGCTTATCGGTGCGCGACCGATAAGCATTGGCAGCCTCCGCCGGCTGCCGAACCTTGCGGAAATGTGGGCAAAACCGGCTTTCTCCCGGGCGCCTTCGATGCGTAGAATGCGCGCATGAGCCAATGGATCGCCGGACTGCCGATGTACAACGTGACGCCGCGTCACGCCGCACTGTGGCGCGCATTGCTGCGTGATGCGCTCGACGCATTCGCGCGCACCGGCGGGCCTGCCGGCGTCGTGCTGCTGGATGAACCGTTCGGCGATCTGCACGCGCTGTGGCGGCGCAACGACCTGCTGTTGTCGCAGACGTGCGGCTATCCGTACCGGATGCTCGGTTTGCGCGATGCCGTGCACCTGATCGCGACACCGGCCTTCGATGCGCCCGGCTGCGACGGCGCGCGCTACGGCAGCGTGCTCGTCGTGTCGGCGCGCGTGCATGCGGGCGGTGCGACGACGCTGGCTGCGTGTCGCGGATTGCGGGCCGCATTCAACGGCGAGGATTCGCACAGCGGGATGAACGCGTTCCGGCATGCGGTCGCCCCGCATGCGCATGACGGACGTTTCTTCGGTTCGGTCGTGTCGTTCGGCTCGCATCTGAACGTGCTGCGCGCATTGGCGGCCGGCGCCGCCGATTGCGCGGCGATCGACTGCGTGACGTTCGCGTACGTGCGCGATGCGCTGCCCGAGCTGTTGAACGAGATCCGGATCATCGGCATGACGGCGTCGGCGCCGGGGTTGCCGTTGATCGCGTCGAAGGCGCTGAAATGGGGGCTGGTGGAGGCGTTGCGGGACGCGCTCGATCACGCGGTCGCGGCGGATCCGGAGCGGGCAAACGTGCTGCGGCTGAAGGGATTCGAGCGCCTGCCGCCGGGCGCGTACGACACGATTGCCCGGTTCGCGCGGGACGCGGCCGCGCACGGGTATCCCGAGCTGGCGTGATGCGGCGGCGCGGCTGCCGTGACAGGCGCGCCGCTCGAGATCACTCCTCGTCCATCAACCGGACCTTGACCCGCTTGCCCTTGATCTTCCCCGCATTGAGCTTGCGCAGCGCGTCGTGCGCGACGCCGCGCTCGATCGCGACATAAGTCGAGAACTCGGTCACGTTGATCTTGCCGATCTGCTTGCCGTCGAACCCGGCATCGCCGGTCAGCGCGCCGAGCACGTCGCCCGGGCGGATCTTGTCCTTGCGCCCGCCGAGGATCTGCAGCGTTTCCATCGGCGGCAGCAGCGTGTCGTTGCCGGCCGGCTTCAGTTCCGCGAGCGGATGCCATTCGACTTCGCGCTTCAGCGCCTGCTCGATCGCGCCCACGCGACCCATCTCGTCCATGCTGGCGAGGCTCAGCGCCCAGCCTTCCTGATCCGCGCGGCCGGTGCGGCCGATGCGGTGCACGTGCACCTCGGGGTCGGGCGTCACGTCGACGTTGATCACCGCCTCGAGCTGCGCGATGTCGAGCCCGCGCGCGGCGACGTCGGTGGCGACCAGCACCGAGCAGCTGCGGTTCGCGAACTGGATCAGCACCTGGTCGCGCTCGCGCTGTTCGAGCTCGCCGTGCAGCGCGAGCGCGTGGAAGCCCTGCGCGTGCAGCACGTCGAGCAGGTCCCGGCATTGCTGCTTGGTATTGCAGAACGCGATCGTGCTCACCGGCCGGTAGTGGTTCAGCAGCTGGCCGACGGCGTGCAGACGTTCGGTTTCCGTCACTTCGTAGAAGCGCTGGCGGATCTTGCTGTTGTCGTGGCGCTCCTCGAGCTTCACTTCCTTCGGGTTGCGCAGGAACTGCTGGCTCAGCTTCGCGATGCCGTCCGGATAGGTCGCCGAGAACAGCAGCGTCTGGCGCGTCGTCGGGCACATCCGCGCGACTTTCGCGATGTCGTCGAAGAAGCCCATATCGAGCATCCGGTCGGCTTCGTCGAGCACGAGCGTGTTCAGTGCGTCGAGCTTCAGGTTGCCGCGCTCGAGGTGATCCATGATGCGGCCGGGCGTGCCGACGACGATGTGCGCGCCGTGTTCGAGGCTCTGCGCCTGCGGGCGCATCGGCGTGCCGCCGCACAGCGTCAGCACTTTCACGTTTTCCTCGGCGCGCGCGAGGCGGCGCACTTCCTGCGCGACCTGGTCGGCGAGCTCGCGCGTCGGGCACAGGACCATCGCCTGCACGTCGAAGCGGCGCGTGTCGAGGCGCGCCAGCAGCGCGAGCGAGAACGCGGCGGTCTTGCCGCTGCCCGTCTTCGCCTGCGCGATCAGGTCATGGCCGGCCAGCGCGATCGGCAGGCTCGCGGCCTGGATCGGGGTCATGTCGACGTAGCCGAGCTGCGTGAGGTTCGCGAGCGCGGCGGGCGTCAGCGGCAACGCGCTGAAGGGCGTGGTCGGCTGGGTCAAGACAGGTCTCCGAGATAGGGACGGCCTTCCATCTGCTCGTAGACGACGTTGCCTTCGTCGTCTTCGAAGCGCTCGAGATAGTTGCGCGCGCCGCACAGCGGGCAGCGGAACAGCAGCCCCTGGCCTTCGTCCTTGATCACGACGTCGGACGTCTCCCACTGCGTGCCGCAGCTCTGGTTTCTGCAGGTAAACACGGTCATTCTCCAGCTGAATTCGGTTGGTGATGCGCCCGGCGGGCGCGGCAACGGGGTGCGGCGCTCGCGCGGCTCGGGCGCGGGCCGCACCGGCGGTCGCGTGGACCGCGTCGATGCGGATGGTGGATCGGGGGCGACAGCGTCGCGCGTGCCCGCAATTCTAGCGGATGCGGAGGGGCGGTAGCGGACGGCCGGTAGCGGAGGGGCGATAGCGGACGACCGGTAGCGGTCTATCGGCAGCGGCCCGGCCGGCCGTGGGCAACCGGCAAGGACGCCGCCGGCCGGTGCGCGCGGCCTCCCCCGCATCGGCCATGTAAAACGGCCGCCCCGAAGGGCGGCCGTGCGATGCGACGAAACGGGGCCGGACGCGTTACAGCGCCATGTCGGCCGATGCCTTCGCGGGGCGCGCCGGGGCCGCGCCCGTCGCCTGCGACGGCGTCGTCAGGTCGATCTTCGGCGGCGGCGACAACTGCAGCACGTCGCTCGTATAGGTCCATTCCTCGACGACCTTCGCCGGGCTGTCGTTCAGCTTCGTGCCGTAGCTCGGCACGATCTGGCGGATCTTCTGCTGCCATTCGGGCGTCGCGACCTTGTCCTTGAACACCTTCTGCATCAGGCTCAGCATGATCGGCGCGGCCGTCGACGCGCCCGGCGATGCGCCGAGCAGGCCCGCGATGCTGCCGTCCTGCGCGCTGACGATCTCGGTGCCGAGCTTCAGCACGCCACCCTTCTTCGGGTCGCGCTTGATGATCTGCACGCGCTGACCGGCCTGCCACAGGCGCCAGTCTTCCTTCTTCGCGTCGGGGAAATATGCCTTCAGCGCGTTGAAACGGTCGTCGTCGGACAGCATCAGCTGGCCGGCCAGGTACTCGACGAGCGGAAATTCGTCGACGCCCACGCGCATCATCGGCGCGACGTTGTGCAGGTTGGTGCTCTTCGCGAGGTCGAAGTACGAGCCGTTCTTCAGGAACTTGGTCGAGAACGTCGCGAACGGCCCGAACAGAATGATCTTCTTGCCGTCGATGATTCGCGTGTCGAGGTGTGGCACCGACATCGGCGGCGAGCCGACCGACGCCTTGCCGTACGCCTTCGCGAGGTGCCGCTTCACGACCTCGGGGTTGTCGGTCACGAGGAACGAGCCGCCAACCGGGAACGCGCCGTAGTCCTTCGCCTCGGGGATGCCCGATGCCTGCAGCAGGTGCAGCGCACCGCCGCCCGCGCCGATGAACACGAACTTCGCGTCGACGGCCTGCGGCGGTTCATCCGAGTGCAGCTTGACCCACGACACGTGCCACGTGCCGTCCGTGTTGCGCGAGATCTCGCGCACTTCGCTTGACAGCGACAGCGTGAAGTTCGGCTGCGTCTTCAGGTAGCCGACGAACTGGCGCGTGATCTCGCCGAAGTTCACGTCGGTGCCGATCGGCGTCCAGGTGGCGGCGACCTTCTGCGAGCGGTCGCGGCCTTCCATCATCAGCGGCACCCACTGCCTGATCTGATCGTAGTCTTCCGAATACTGCATCCCGCGGAACAGCGGGCTCGCCTGCAGCGCGTCGTAGCGCTTTTTCAGAAAGCGGATGTTGTCGTCGCCCCACACGAAGCTCATGTGCGGCGTCGAGTTGATGAACGAATGCGGGTTCTTCAGCACACCCTGGCGCACCTGCCAGGCCCAGAACTGGCGCGAGATCTGGAACGACTCGTTGATCTCGATCGCCTTCGAGATGTCGATCTTGCCGTCGGCCTTCTCCGGCGTGTAGTTCAGCTCGGCGAGCGCCGAGTGGCCGGTGCCCGCGTTGTTCCAGCCGTTCGAGCTTTCCAGCGCGACGCCGTCGAGGCGCTCGACCATCGTCATCGACCAGTCGGGCTGGAGCTCGTGCAGCCAGACCCCGAGCGTCGAGCTCATGATGCCGCCGCCCACCAGCAGGACGTCGACCTTCTTCGTATCGGCGGCGTGCGCAGACGACGCGGCGACGCACAGCGCGAGCGCCGACAGTATTACCCGTAACGTTTTGATCACAACAGATCCCTCTTCAACTTGAATGCATCGGTTTGCCATGCCGCCCGGCCGATGCCGAATCGCAACCGGCTCGCGCATCCGGAGATCCGGACCGCGAATCCGGAATTCCGGATCGACCGTGTTCGCCGTTGCATTTGCGCACGCGCAGCCGTCGCGAAGGACGCCTTCGGACCGGCTTGTCGCAGTCAGGCAAATGCGTGCGTCGCGATGGCGCGCAACGCGCCGGGGCCCTCGCGGCAAGCCTGCGCGGAAGGCGCTTCGGGCTGCGTGGAAAGAGGCCGCGCGCGACGCGTTTTGCGGGGGCGGTATGGCAAGGGGCGCGTAATGTAACCGAACTCGTTTGCTGTGTCACAAACGAAAAATGCCCTTGTTTTTGTGGGGTTTTTTGCGTGTCCGGGATTCCGGAACGACGGTCGCCGGAACCGGAAAAGATGTGGATAACCGAGCGGGAGCGGGATGGAATGCGGGCGCGTCATGTCGCGGCATCGCGCCGTGACATGATCGCTTTACGGCAGGTCAGGTCAGGTCACGTCACGTCACGTCACTTCGCGAAAGTGTTGTGGCAAAACTGCTCGTACGCTTGTGCCGAATTCGCGAAACCCTTCTGCTTCGCGAGTTCCCACGGGCGCTCGCATTGCTGGGTCTGTTCGCACCACGAATAGCCGGCCGAGCCAATGCAGCCGTGCGCGTCGCGATCGCCGCCGACCATCGGCGGGGCGGCCGGCGTGGTGGGTTGCGCGGGCGTCGACGAAGCGGCCGGCGCGGAGGATTGCGCCGCACAGGCGCTCAGGGCGAGTGCGCAGGCGATCGTTGCGGCAAGCGAGGCGGAAGGTAGAAGACGTTTCATCAGAATTTGCTCCGAGAAACCCCGCCATTTCCCCCAATGGGACTTCCTTCGGGGCGAGTGGCGGGAAGGAAAGGAGTGCTGTTGACAGGCAGCTTCTTCCACGGGTTAGGATCGCCGGCATGATTCTTGTCTACCGCTATCGCGTGAAGTCGCTCAACGGACTGCTCAACAAGCAGAGCCGTGCGGTGAACTACGTCTGGAACTTCTGCAATGACACGCAGAAGCACGCGCTCAAGTGGAGCAAGAAATGGCCGACGGGATTCGATCTGAACGTGCTGACGACGGGGAGCAGCAAGGAACTCGGCATCCACTCCGGCACGATCAACGCGACGTGCGAGCAATACGCGAAGTCGCGCAGTCAGCACCGTCGGCCCTACCTGCGCTATCGCGGCAGGAAATCGCTGGGCTGGGTGCCGCTGAAGGGGCGTGACCTGAAGCGCGAGGGTGACGCGTTCCGTTTCGCCGGCAACACGTTTCGTGTGTTCAACAGCCGACCGCTTCCCGAAGGCAAGATCAAGGACGGGACCAACTTTGCGCAGGATGCGCGGGGCAACTGGTTTCTCAACATCGCGATTGAGATGCCGGATGTTCAGGCCCGCCCGATCCATTCCGGTGTTGGCATCGATCTCGGCCTGAAAGACTTCGCCACACTTTCGACCGGCGAGAAGCTGCCCAATGACCGATTCGGCCGACGCGCGGCGGAGAAACTGGCGAAAGCTCAACGGGCGCGAAAGCACAAGCGGCATATCGCGAAGTTGCACGCGAAGGTCGCGAATGCCCGTGCCGATTTTCAGCACAAGCTCGCGCTCGATCTGGTGCGGCGTTTCGATTACCTCGCGGTCGGCAACGTGTCGGCCACGAAGCTCGCAGGAACCAGGATGGCGAAGAGCGTCTACGACGCATCCTGGTCGTCCTTCCGAAACAAGCTCCGTTACAAGGCGATGGCGCACGGGGCCACGTTCGAGGAAGTCGACGAAAGCGGTTCTACCCAGTCCTGTTCGTCGTGTGGATCGAAAGACAGCACGACGCGGCCGAAAGGTATCGCGGGACTGCGAGTAAGAGAGTGGGCCTGTAGTGAATGTGGTGTCGAGCATGATCGAGATACCAACGCTGCGCTGAACATTCTCCGATGCGGACGTGCATCGCCAGGTGTGGGAATCACCTGCCTTTAGGCGGGTGAGGACGTCAAAGGGTAGCGCTCCATGAAGTGACGACCGACAGCGGATGCCCGTGCGCGGGCGCATGACGACACGAACGATCACGCATCCGGCACCGGCACGCGCGACGAGAACTTGACCTCGCGCAGCGCGAGGCTCGATTGAATCGACGACACGCCGGCCTGCTTCCTCAACACGCGTTCGACGAATTCCGCGTACGCGTCGAGATCGGCCGCGACGACCTGCAGGATGTAGTCGGCCGCGCCGGTGATCTTGTGGCACGACGTTACTTCGTCGTGACGCCGCATCACATCCTCGAAGTGATCCGGATCCTGATCCGAATGCATGTTGAACGTGACCTGCACGAACGCGAATACGTTCATGCCGAGCGCGCGCCGGTCGAAGTTCGCCTGGTAGCCGGTGATCACGTGCTCGTCCTCGAGCCGCTTGCGGCGGCGCCAGCACGGCGTGACGCTCAGCGACAGCTTCTCGCCGAGCGTCGCGTTCGACAGCGCGCCGTCTTCCTGCAGCAGCCGGAGCATCGCGCGGTCGACGCCGTCCAGTTCCACCGAAGCGCGATTTTTGCTCATTACCGGGTCTCCGTAGGCGGTTTTCTCAAAATTGTACGAAACGACGGGGTGGAAAGCAAAGTTATTGCCGGCCGGCATCAATAGACTGTTTTCACCCCTCACAGCCTTCATTGCAACGGTCAACCATGCTCACGGTCTACAGCAGCGATCACCATCTGCATCGCGGCGTCGAACTGAAGGACGGCGCGATCACCGAGTCGTTCGAGAACCCCCTGCGCGCCGAGACGGTGCTCGCGCAGGTGCGCGCGGCCGGCCTCGGCGACGTGATCGCGCCGCGCGCGTTCGACCGCGCGTGCTATGCCGGCGCGCACAGCGCGCGCTATGTCGAATTCCTCGCCGGCGCGTGGGACGAATGGACCGCGACCGGCCGCACCTGCCAGGCGCTGCCGCTCGTGTGGCCGGTGCGCGCGATGCCGTCGGCGGTGACGCTGCCCGACTTCATCGACGGCAAGCTCGGCTTCTTCGCGATGGACGCCGGCGCGCCGATCAACGCCGGCACGTGGGACGCGGTGAGCGCGAGCGCGAACTCGGCCCTCACCGGCGCCGACCTGCTATCGAACGGCGGCGCGCGCGCGGCGTTCGCGCTGTGCCGCCCGCCCGGCCACCATGCGGGCCGCGAGTACATGGGCGGCTACTGCTACCTGAACAACGCGGCGATCGCCGCGCAGCACGGCATCGCGAGCGGCGCGTCGCGCGTCGCGGTGCTCGACGTCGACTTCCACCACGGCAACGGCACGCAGGACATCTTCTACGACCGCGCGGACGTGCTGTTCGCGTCGATCCACGGCGAGCCGCCGGTGTCGTATCCGTACTTCTCCGGCTACGCGAACGAGCGCGGCAGCGGTGCGGGCGACGGCTTCAACCTGAACCTGCCGCTGCCGAAGGGCACGCAGTGGGACACCTACGCGGCAGCGCTCGACCACGCGGCCGCCGCGATCGCCGCGCATGCGCCCGACCTGCTCGTCGTGTCGCTCGGCGTCGACACGTTCGAGCACGACCCGATCAGTCATTTCCGCCTGCGCTCGCCCGACTACCTGCGCGTCGGCGAAGCGCTCGCGCGCCTGAACCTGCCGACGCTGTTCGTGATGGAAGGCGGCTACATGGTCGAGGAAATCGGTATCAACGCGGTGAACGTGCTGCTCGGTTTCGAAGGGCGCGCATGACCGTATCGCTTTGCCTTTGATTGCCTTTGATGAACGACGATCCAATCACGAACGAAGCGCGTCAACGAAGGAGGCGAACATGAATCGACATCGGAACACGACGACATGCGCGGCCGTGCGTCCGGACGTGTCACGACGCCTGGACGCGGCGCGGCTCGAGCTGCTGCGGCTGCCGTTCGACGTCGTGCACGATGTGCAGCTCGCGCGTGCGGATCGGCAGCGCGCAGTCCGCGTCGGCGAGCGTCTTGCGCACCTGGCGCGCGAGGCGCCAGCGCATCGCCCAGAACTTGTCCGTGTGCGTCCACACGCGCATGTTCGCGACCGCCGTGCTGTCGTCGAAGCGCATCACCATCACATCCGGCGCGGGATCCTTCAGCACGTCGGGATCGGCTTCGGCAAGCGCCCGCAGCGCATCGAGCGCACGATCGATGTCGTCGTGCACGGACACTTCCACTTCGAGATCGAGACGGCGGGTCGGATTGCGCGTGTAGTTGCGGATCGAGCTGCCCCACAGCGCGCTGTTCGGCACGTATTCGCAGATGCCGTCCGGCTTCGTCAGCCGCGTCATGAAGAGCCCGACCTCGTCCACCGTCCCCGCGACACCCGTGCCGCCGTCGATGTAGTCGCCCACCTTGAACGGCCGCAGCAGCAACAGCATGATGCCGGCCGCGATGTTCTGCATCGTGCCTTGCAGCGCGAGCCCGATCGCGAGGCCGGCCGCGCCGAGCACCGCGACGATGCTCGCGGTTTCGATGCCGAGCTGTGAAAGCGCACCGACGATCGCGACGATGCGGATGCCCCACACGGCGACGTCGCAGAGGATCGGCCGCAGCGTGTCGTCGACGCGCTCCTTGTTCGCCAGCAGCCGGCTCAGCCAGTTGCCGATGCGCTTCGACAGCCACCAGCCCGCGACGAGTAGCGCGAGGGCGGCGCAGAGCCGGAGCGACAGCGCGGACAACGCGTTCCACAGGAACGTCCAGCGTTCCGGATGAAGATGATCGAGAAACATGACGGGGTTCCGGTTTGAGGACAGAAGACGCGACGAGGGGCGTCGTCCGCCGTGGTTGGGCGGGCATCCGCTCGCGCGTCGGCCGCCCTCGACTGTACACGCCAGGGTTATTTCGCGCGAATCCATGGGGGCCGACACTCACGCGTCAGCGCCGTGAAATCGCGATTTGGTTCGTGTACTAAGAGAGTATTCAAACAAATCGGACTTGTCCTATTTGGCTATGTTGGCCGTGCCGATACACTCGCTTCCAGGCTACCGGATCGCGATGATCGTTCCTCCGCGACACCCGGTTTCCCCCCCTTTTTCATTGATAGCGAGTGACGACGCAATGCGGCTTGACCTGTGTTTACGTCTCGCACGCGAACAAGGTCGGCCCGCGCGCTGCGGCGCCATCCGTTTTCCGATTCGCCGCGCGCTGATGCGCGGTGTCGTTGCTGCGGCATGGCTTGCCGGCGTGCAGGGTGCGGTGGCGTGGGCGTCTTCCGACGCCATGCCGCTTTCGCCCGTGGCTGCGCAAGCAGCGGACCTTGTCGACGTGCCTTTTTTCAGTTCCGCCCGGACCATCTGGGGCGGCTTGCTGGCATCGACCGCCGTGCCGCGTGTCGCGCTGGAGCCGCGTGCGACGAGCACTTCGGTCACGTTCGCGATGCGTACCGGTGCATGTGCGCCGTACGTTGTCCTCTGCGATGCGGCACGCGATGCGATCGAGCGCGTTTACGCAGCCCGCTTCGCCTACGGTTTTGCGTCGCCGCTTCCGGCAATCGCCACTCGGCCGGCATCCGACGCGCGTCCTGTCGATCTGGCGTCCGCCGAGCCGTTCGTGCTCGCGGAGCAGGAGCGCGGCACGCGAGCCGGCACAATCACCGGCAGCCTGCGCGCGTCGCTCGCGCGTGCCGATCTGCCGGCCGGCGTCGCCGGACAGATCGCGCGCATGCTGGCCGGCCGGATCGATGCGACGCAGCGCGGCGCGATTGGCGATACCTTCCGCGTCGCCTTCGAACCGGACGACAGCGCGACCCGGCCGGGCCGCGTGCGCGTGACGGCGCTCGACATCCGCTTTCGCGGCCAGCGCGTCGCGGCCGTGTGGTTCGCGCCGCAGGCCGGCTCGCCAGGCGCGTACTACGATCTCGACGGCATGCCGCTCGCCGGCGCGCGGTTCGCGATGCCGGTCAACGCGACGCGAATCAGCTCGCGATTCGGCGCGCGCGTGCATCCGGTCACCGGCGTGCGTCATGTCCATTCCGGTGTGGATCTGGCCGCGCCGACGGGCCGTGCCGTCCACGCGTCGGAGCGTGGGGTCGTGTCTTTCATCGGCTCCGAGCCGGGTGGCTACGGCAAGTACGTGGTGATTCGGCACGACGGCGGCTATGCGTCGTACTATGCGCACCTGTCGGCGTTCGAGCCGACGTTGCGAACCGGCGCGCGGGTCGTGCGCGGGCAGCGTGTCGGCGCCGTCGGCAGCACAGGCACCGCCACCGGCCCGCATCTGCACTTCGAGGTGCGGCGACATGCCCGCCTCGTGGATCCGATCGAACTGGTGCAGGCGGCGAGGGCGGCGAAACTGAAGGGCGAGCAGCGGGTGGCGTTCAACCGCGTGGCCCATGCAGCGCGCACGCAGCTGGCCGCGGCCACGTTGGCGCCGCCGCTCGCGATGTCGCAGTCAGGCGCACCGAACGACGGCTGACCGTCGAGCTCGGGCCCATCGCCGCCGTTGGCGGCGGCGCGCACATCGGCGCGGCGTACCAAAGCAAACCGCCACGCCGGGCGGCGTGGCGATGGTTGGCAAGGATGCGGCTGCTTAGCCGAGCGGCCAGTTCAGGATCGCGATGCCGTCGTTGTAATCGCCGTCCGTTCCGTCTTCCGACCCGACGAGCCCGAAGTAGGTCTTCTTGAAGATATCGACCTGACGCGAACCGATCTTCGAGGGTTTGCCGTTCGCCGTCACCACCACGCGCACCTTCCCTTTGCCCGAGTTCACGATCTGCGTGTTCAGGTTCGCGTCCTGCGTGCCCGCGCCCTGGAACGTCGCGGCCGGCTTCGGGTTGTCGTCGACATAGACTTCGATCATCTGCTGCGCGGCCGAATTGACCAGCGCCGTCACGCCGAACGCGATGTTCGGCGGCAGATTGAAGATGCCGTCGCGTTCGCCGCCGCCGGTCGTCGTCCCCGGCTGCGCGGGCTGCGGTTGCGGCGTCGCTTTCGAGAAGTAATTGACCACCGCGCCGACGCCGAACTTTGCCGCGGCCCCCGGCAGCACGCCGGGCGCGCCGGCCCACGTGACCGTGCAGGCGACCACCTGCCCCGCCGCATCGGCCTTCACCTTGTTCTGCCAGCTGCCGACGTCGAAGCTGTACGGGATGGTCGCGATGTCGACGAACACATCGTATTGCGGCAGCTTTTCCACGAGTTGCGTGGTCATGAACTGGCGCATCCGGTCGAGCACCGCCTGGTCGCCGTTCGCCTGTACGGCGGTTGCATCGTTGCCGGCGAGTTGCAGCAGTGCGTACAAATCGTCATGGGTAAACGGTTGTGACATGTCGTCCTCGTCTCGATGATAAGGCTCGCGTCGCGCGGCCGGCGAGTGGATCCCGCCGTTGTCGCGCACGGAGTACAGCGTGGGACTGCAAATGACTGCTCGAATGAATCGATTCGCAATGTGTGGATGGCCCCGGCGCTATCGCGGGGTCAGCCCGGCGATCGATCGGTAAGGCGCTTCACCGTGTCGCGCAAACGTTTGCTGTTTTAAACACGGTTCGGCCAGCATGGCGAAAAAATAAATAAAAAAATATTCGGCCGGGAATGGAAATTGTTCAGAAAATCGAAAGATGAAACGGTTCGATTTAATGGCGTGAATTCGATTGACTGTCGATCGACATAATCGCGAAATAATATCGATGCATGTCGCGAGTTTCTGAATAACGGGCGGCGCAGGCGGGAATGGAGGAAGGATCCGGCTTCGGAGCAGGCGCTCGGCGTTCGCATATGGCAGCGTATTGTTTCAACATCGTCTTTCCCTGTCGTGGCCGCGCCCACCGGCCACCACCGAACACCCACGCCGAAGCCGGATCGCAACGGGAGGGGTGTGCGGCGCCGGTGAAGCTCGATGACTGCTCACTCCGAACTTGAACAAGACACTCCACCGGCACCGCACCCCGAAAGCATATCGACCGGCAGGCGCGGGGCCTATCGGACGAGGCTGATTCTTGCGCGCGATATCGCAACGCGCTGGCCTGACATACCTGACAGGCGATCAATTTCGAGATTAGCGGTATCGTGCACGCAACGCGCGCGCCCGATGTTCGGCGGCTTTTTTGATTCAACCGGCCCGTTGCCGGGCCCTCACCAGGACAGTGCGATGACGAAACCCGAAATTCTGAAAGGCGACATCAAGGAGCAGGCCCAGGAAGCAGACCGTCACAACCTGGCGCGGCCTGCGGTGAATGGCGCACTGTGGGCGCGCGGCCTGACGACGCAGCGCGTGGCCGACCTGTTCAGAACGCTGCCGGGCCTGCCGGGACACTGGATGCAGCTGCAGAACGAAGTCAACGCCGGGAATCGCTATTTCTATGGTGTCCAGAACGGTCACCAGACCACCGACGAAGGAAAGGAACTGATCCGCTGGATCGCCGACGCGGTGGTCAGCGCGGCGCAAAAGGCGGGGTTCGATTTTCCGTTGCAGCAGCTTCGGTTTACGGCCGATACCGGGTGGCTGAAGCTGCAACGGGTGTCGGGGCGGGTGATGGTGTTGTCGCGGCCTTGAGATCAACGGCATGCGCCGCGCGCCGGATCGTCCTCGGCTCGGCGGCGCGAGCGTGTCGGTGGCCGCCTATGGCGCCACCGCCTGCCGTTCGCCCGGAGGTCCGACGCGGTCGGTGTCGCCGCCAAGGCGCCGCGGAGCATGCGGTTCGGCAAGGCCGGATGGCCGATCGGCGAGACTAGTCCCGAACCTGCGCGCCATGCGTGCATGAATCGTACGCATCGCGGCGCGATCGTCGCGGGTGCCTGAGCACGAACGCCATCGGCAAGCCGAATAGCAGGATCCATCGCACCGTGTAGTACACCATGACGTTCGAGTCGAACAGAAAGAACAGGAACGGCAGCGGCCACATCACGGCCCGCAGCGGCAGCCATCTGCGGGAGCGGATTCCCGTGTTGTTTTGCACGACAAGCAGAATGGCGGGGATCGCAAACGCCAAAACGAATCCCGCGATGCCGAAGTTCACCAGGAATTCCCCCGGCATGCCGAACAACAGGGTTGTCTTGTCGAGCGCGGTGCGCTCGAAATCGCGCATGATCTCGGATTTTTCCAGCGCAAACGTGTCGGGCCGATCACCCCACAGCGCACTTGGAACGATCGACGCGATCGCACCGACGAAGCTTCGCCCCATCGGATACGCATAGGTAGGTTGCGTGACCGTATCGATCGCCAGCGCCTGCACGTCAAAGCGCGACAGGTCTCGAAACAGGAACACGCTGACCGGCCCCATGCCCAACTCGAGATCGCGCTGTTCGGCAAACCGCTGCGACAGATTCGCGATATCGTCGTAGCCGAGGCCGAATTTCAACGGCATCAACAGCAGGCTGGTCAGCGCCACGCCGGTACCGGCGATCCTGATCGTGCGCGGACTGATTCGCGCGATGAAGCTGTGATGGATGAACAGTGCGAACACCAGCACGAAGACGACACCCTGGCGACTCCCGGCGATGCCCGAAGAGAGCCAGCCCAGCACGCCGAGCTGAACGAACGCCACAGCCGTCAGCACGACGCTGCGGCGGCGTCGCATCATGAGGCAGACGAATACCCACAGCGGCGACGTGTTCGCCAGCGCCTGAATGACCCCCAAACCGCGAAACGGATCGTTGTCGGTGCCGGTTTGCTCGACGCGCGTGTCGTATAGCTCGACGATTCGTGCGTAACCGCCCAGCTTGACGTAGATGTACGCGAGCGCACCGAGGGACAGCAGCGCGAACAGATAGGCGAGGCTGCTGACGCGCATGCCGGGCTCGAATGGCAATCCGGCGTTGCCGAGGCGGCTTGCGTTGAGGTCGAGCGTCAGCTTGACGATCAGCACGCCGGCGAGGCTCAAGAAATACCAGAGCGCGACGGCCGGATCATCTTGCGGCAACAGTCGCAGATAGATCTCGTCTCCCGCCAGCAGTTGCCACAGCGGGAACACGCCGAGAATGAAGAACAGAAAGATCCGGAACCAGCGTACGGTCGGGGTTCTCGGACGAATGCCGGCGATCGCCAGCAACAGCGCGACGTTCAGTAGCAGCAGCACGCCATGCATGCGCTGGGTAATCAGCAGCGTCGCGACGATCGCGGCAAGCGCGCCGACGACGACCGTCGTCCACACCATGTGCCGGTTGCCGCCTTTCCGGCGCACCTCGAGGTTCGAACGCAAGGAATTCATCGAGATTGTCCTTCGATCGCCCAACCGCTGTAGTAGCCGTACTGGCTGCCGCCGTCCGATTCTGTCACCGCCAGCTCGCCCGCACACTCGAGCACGACCCGTTCGTTGCGAACGATCGAGAATGTCGGCAGCCCGGGCGTGCTCGGGACATCGACGAACGAAATTCCGGTCGGTAGCGACCGGCGGTCGGCGCGGGCGTGCTGGCCGATCGTCAGCAAGGCGGGGGCGGTCAGGAATACACACACGCAAATGCGATCGACCAGTGGCCCGTGCGGCATGCGCGGCGACCCGTATGTCGATGCCGAGCGGCCATCGGCGGCAGCTGCGCGTTGCCCCGCCAGGCCCGGACGATAGAAAAAGAACAGCTCGTCGCGGACGATCGGCGGTTCGCTGCCCGTCTTGAACCAGCGGATGTAATGACGCGACGCGCGCAGATAGCCTTCGTGGTTCAGGATCGGGCCGAAGCGTGCGTCATACACGCAGGCCTGCCGGGCTCCTCCGGTCGGCGCGACATACGTCGATTCCGCCCAGTCGTTCCAGGTCACGATCTGCACCCAGGTCGCGCGGGACTCGATCGCCGCGCGCCATTCCTCCGCCATGCCGGCGAACCCGCGCGTCTCGAACGCGCGATAGTTCGTGCCTTGCGGCAAACCCCGGTAGTACGGCGTCACCGGCGCCATGAAGACCTTGCCGGCGTTGCGCAACGCGGGAGCCAGTGCGCGCGTGGAGCGGGCCAGCAGCGACGGTGCGCCCGCCGCACCGAAATAGAAATAGCCGTCCGCGGAACGGATTTTCCCGACGATCTCGGCTGCCACGTTTGCGTCGATTTCCCGTTCTCCGGTGCTCGGAGACAGATGCGGGACAAAATACGCGCCGAGGCGTCTGGCGGTCTCGATCAGCGATCGTGCGCCGGTGCCATGCCGCCCGCCCAGCGCGTATGCGGACAGCACGGGGCGTCCGTCGACCGTCAACTGCGCACGGCGTCCGCGAACCGTCCGGATGATGTCTGCGAGTTCGTCCTGGGCGTTGCCGTCGGCGGACACGAACAACCTGAACGCCCCGTCGAACCGGTCGGCTGCGTCGTAGATCGTCTCGACCCGCCGCTTGTAGTACGGCTCGGAAGCGTTCCACCCGCCGCAATTCAGTGCGAAGCCGTCGATGCCGGCCGCCATCGCGTCACGCATTTCCTGCGCATATTGTTCGGAGCCGGCCGCCTTTCCGCCTCTCGGCCAGGCCACCATGTAATGGGCGAAAACCCGGCAAGTGCCCCGCGCATCGCTTGTCTCGCGGGGACGCGCGCGAAGCAGCCCGCCAGGGGCCAGCGCGGTCGCGACCGTCGTCGTGATGAAGGATCGTCGTTTCATGACTGCTCCCGCCCGGCATTCGCCGGAAGCGGCGCGGCAGGCGTGGCGTGACGCGTCAGCAGAACACACGACCACGACAGGATGACGAACGCCGCCGCGCCGACGCCGCAAATTGCGCCATAGGCGCCGAACGTCCAGCCGAGTGCCGCGACCAGCGCGAGCGTGAGGACAGCCTCGAACGACGCCATCTTCACGAACGCGCGCCGGCTCCGCGCATACAGCCACAGCGACAGGATCCTGCAGAGAAACACGAGGCAGGCGCCCAGCAGCACGGCGAACACGAACGCAAACTGACTGGCCCGGCTCCCGAGCGAATGCACCGGAAACAGCCGTATCTCCAGCAATGCATACGATGCGGCGGCCAGAACGACCAGCCCCGCCAACAGGCTCGCCGCAAGCATGCGCGCGAACCCGGCCCCGCCGATCAATCGAAGCGCCCGCCCGCCGTTTCCGCTGATCGCCAGCGAAACCGATTGTCCGAAATTGAAGGCCAGGTTGTTGAAGCCTTTGGCGACGCGATACAGCGCGGCGCCGGCCGGCCCGGCCACGGCGGAAACGATCAGCACATCGAGGTGCTTGGCACCGGACAGCACCGCGTTCGCATACCAGCTGCTCAGCATTTCGCCGCGCGCCTGCGCGATAAAGTCGCGATACCAAGCCAGCCCGCCGCGCACGGTGGGCGGATATCGGCTCGGTTCCGGACCGGCCGTGCTGCCGCGCGTCACCCACAGGTAGGCAGCCAGCAGCAGCGCGCCATACGCGGCCTCGACCAGCAACAGCAGATCGGGAAGATGGCTGCGCAAGCCGTGGTATTCGGCGAGCACCGCGATGACAGCCAGGCGCGACAGCGCCGAGATCGTCGAGACGACCAGCACGACACCATTGCGCCTGGTCACCCGGAAGAATCCGAGCGCAAAGTGCGACAGCCCGTAACAAACGGGCGCGAGGACGAGCATGGCGGTCCAGTTCGGCAACGCGATCGAGCCGGTTCGGCCCAGCAGCGCGCAAGCCAGACAGAACAGCACGGTCGAACCGAATGCGCTGACGCAGTCGAGCCGAAGCAGGTTCGGAAACCGTGCCCGGATGCGATCGATCGTATAGATGCGCGCGGCCCCGAAGTTGAAGGCGTCGATGGCGACGTAGAACAGGGCCAGCAACGCATACGAGCGACCGACGAGCACGGGGTCGAGGAGATGCAGCGCCAGTGCCGCCACGACGAAATTCACCAGGGCCGGCAAGCCGGTGCTGGCGACGACGTGGATCAAGTCGGTGTTCAGGCGGCGCATCGCTCGACCAGGTAACGGCAGTACGCGTCGTATTTTGCCTGCAGCGCCGAATGGGAAAATGCAGCGGCTTTCGCCTGCTGCCTGATGCGCATGTCGACGAGCTGCGCGCGGTCGCGAGCGACCGCCTCGACTGCACCCACGATCGCGTCGACCGAGCCGGCCCGGATCAAGTCGCACGCGGGCAGCACTTCCGGTATTCCGCCCACGCCGGTTCCGAGCACGGGCGTGCCGACCGCCATCGCTTCCAGCATCGCGCGCGGCATCCCTTCCTGAAGCGAAGGCAGCACGAACAGATCGTGTTCGGCGACGGTCGCGCACGCCGTCTCCGACGATACCTGTCCGCGGAAGACGACGACGTTTGCGATGCCGAGCGTATGAGCCAGCGCTTCCAGTTCCCGGCGCAACGCACCGTCGCCGACGAGCGTCAGCACGACGGGCACGTTCTTGCGCTTCAGGCGCGACACGGCTTCGAGCAGCGCCACGTGCCCCTTGCTCCGGTTGTGCATCATCGAAACGTTGATCAGCCGCAATGAGCCGGGCCGCGCGAGCGCGTCGGGATCGCGCGCCGCGAAGAGCCCGTTCGGCAGGAAGGCGTCGCTGAAGCCGAACGAATCGACGCGCGAGCGCGCCGGATACTTCGCCTGCAAATAGGTTTCCGTCACGTATCGCACGCTTTGCGCGCGCCGCGCGGCGAGCGCGGTCGAGCTGCAATGGATCCATTTCGCGACACCGCGCAACGGATGGGTGGACGCATCCTTGCTGAAGTAATCCTCCGGATCGGCGACGATCTCGGCCGAGAACGGCTTTCTCGTGATCCAGCACAGCAGCAGTGCGAGCGTTGCCACATTGCCCGGAAAGCGGATCATCAGTGTTTGCGCGCTCCGGATGACGCGGTACAGCCGTACCGCCGTACGCGGCAAGCCAGTCAGCCAGCGGCGGCCGCGAATGGCGCCAAGGTCGACGAACGACGTGCGCAGCCCGGTGACGACGGAGCCGATCGGCCGGGCTTTCGGAAACGCGCGGGCGACGATCCGCACCGCGTCGAAATGCGGCGTGAATCGGCTCGCGAACTTCTCGTGGCCCATATGAGGACTGTAGATTTCGTCGCCCACGCGCGAAAAATTACCGTCCATCACAAAGGTGATTGAACTGCTCGATTTCATGACGAATCCTTTCGACCATCTCGTTGTAGCGCGTCGCGTCTGCCGTGCGCAGCGCCCGCCAGTACGTGCTGTCGTCGTGTGCAAGCTCGCGAGCCAGCGCGGCGACGCGGTCCGCGTCGAAGTCGCTGGCGTGCACCACGTAGCGCGACAGGCCGAGGTCGTCGTACGCGGCGTGGCCTTTGCGCTCGTACGCGATATGAATGCTCGGCACGCCGGCCAGCACGCTTTCGAGGCTGCCGTGCAGCCGGACGGAGACGACCACCGGGCGCTCGCGCGCGACGAGCGTCGCCAGATCGTCGACCTGCCCGACGTCGAACGCATCGCGATAGAACGTGTCGTCGCCGTTTCCGCGCCCGCTGCTTTGCAGCGCGAAACCCGCGTCCGGCAGCAGCTTCGCGACGCAACGCAGACGGGCGACGTAGTCGTCGCGATACGGTTTGCCCTTCAGGTCGCGGAACACGAACCGGATCGGGCGGGCGTGTTCGGCACGGCGTTCCGGGTCCGGCTGGCTGCGCGGTGTCCTGCCGATCTCGAGCACGACGAGGTCCCCCGTGCGAATGCCGTGCGGGTGTGCCAGCTCCTCGACGCTCTGGCCGTCGCGCAGGAACACCACGTCCACGCAACGCCGGACCAACGCGGCCAGCAGCGTGCCCGGCAGCGACTTCAGCGGACCGATGCTCTGCGGCAGATAGATCGATCGCTTCGAGCGCCGCAACGCCGTGCAGGCCAGTTGGCTGCCGTGCGCGACGAGCGATTTCCAGCCTTCCATGCCGCTGGACGCGCGCAGGTAACCGCCGCCCACGCCGAAGAACAGCGCCGGCCTCGCGCGGCCGAAGCGGCGCACTGATTCGATGCAGAAACGGGCCAGCGACCAGAGGCGGATGTTCGCGTCGTCGAGATAGCCGCGGAACGATGCCGGATCGAGGCAGACGATCGTGACGACGCCGTCGATGCCGGCGGCGCGGATCGCCTTCAGGCTCAACTTGACCAGCAGGCCGTCGCCGCTGTTTCGCGAGCTGTATGCGTGCAACAGATAAACGTCAGGCTTGTTCATAGATCCGCATCAGCGATTTCAGGAAATGTTCCTGCCTGAAGGTCTGGTCGAACACGTGCCGGGCGTTCTCACCCATGCGCCGGCATTTGTCGACCGTCAGGCGGTTGAGGTTGTCGGCGAGGCATTGCCCGGTGAGCTCGGTGAGGATGATCCCGTTGTAGCCATGGATCACCTGCTCGGGCAGCGAGCTTTCGCCGGAGACGACGAGCACCTTGCCGGCGCGCATCGCCTCGATCGGCACGAGTGCCAGCCCTTCCCAGCGGGACGGCACGATCACGACGTCCATCGCCTGCATGGCGCTCTTCGTCGCGGCTGCATCGACCCAGCCGTGGTAGACGATCCGATCGTCGCCGGCCCGCTCCGTGACGCCGCCGCGCACCGCCATGCCGTACACGTTGATCTCGATGTCCGGCTTCAGCGCCGGCACCGCGTCGAGTACGACGTCGAAACCCTTCTGGTAATCGAGGCGGCCGAAATAGCCGACGCGTATCGTCGAGCTGCCGGCCGGACGATCGAGGGCGGTCGTGGCCTCGTCGCCGGCAATGCCCGTGTAGACGAGGTCGACCTTCGACATCGGCAGCCGGTACTTGCGTGCCGCTCGCAACTCGTCCAGCGACATGCAGACGATCCGGTCGCATCGAGTCGCCAGCAGGCGCTCGGTCAGCGCATAGCCCAGCCGCGTCACGGGGTTGACGTCCTTCTTCAGGAAGGCCCACGCGTGCGGCGTGTACAGGACCTTCGCGTGTCGATGCCGGAGCAGGCGCACGTACACGCCGGGGAACGTGCTGTGGCAATGGATCACGTCGGGGCCGATGGCCTTCAGCAACGCCCGGATCTCGCGCGCGACCCTGGCGATGCGCGCCGGATGCCGGCTCGACCGGTATCCGATCAGCGTCAGCCCTTCGACGCCGGTCGTGCCGGTCATCTTGTCGGGATCGCAAATCAGCAGGACTTCATTGCCCATCGCGATCTGCTCGCGGGCCAGCGCGCCGACGTAGGTGGCGATACCGCCCACCCAGGTTTCCACGACGTGAACGATCTTCATGATGTCTCCCGCTCGCGCGTTGCGGGCGCGTCGCTCGCTTCGGTCGTGCCGTACGGCGCATATCGATACGCGCCGTATCGGGTGCGATAGCTGAATGCACGCGTATTGATGCCGTTGAAGAGGACGCCGAGCAAGCCCGACGAAATCCTGTTCAGCTGCTTCGCCGATTCGGCGATCTCGTCGATCGTCGTTTGTCTCGCGCGGCTCACGAGGAAGATCGTTGCGCAGTGCGGCGCCAGAATGCTGGCGTCCGACACCGCGAGTACGGGCGGCGTGTCGATGATCACGACGTCGTAGGCGGCGCTCATCTCGTCGAGCAACCGGGTCGTCGATTCACCCAGCAGCAGCTCCGATGTGGATTGCGACGCGACGCCCGTCGGGATGAAGTCCAACCCCTTCGAGACGCCGCGTCGCGTGGCGTCTTGCAACGAGACGCGGCCCGTCAGCAGGTCCGATAGCCCGGGTGTGCTCGGCACCCCGAACGAATCGTGCAAGTGACCGCGCCGCATGTCCGCATCGATCAGCAGTATGCGATGACCGGCGGCAGCCATCACGGCCGCCAGGTTGGCCGACACGAAGGACTTGCCGACACCGGGGCTCGGGCCTGTCAGCAGTACACGGTTGTTGTCCGCGTCGAGCAGGGCCAGGCCGAGGGCCGTGCGCAGGCTTCTCAGGCTCTCGATGGCGCCGTCGTACGGGCTCTGGTTGGCCAGCAGCGACGGGATCGACCGGCGCCGCGCGGCCGATGCGGCGGCGGTCCGCTGCATCGGCGAATCGGGGATCGTGCCGTAGACGGTCAATCCGGTGCGGCGCTCGATGTCGTCGGCGTTCTTCACACCGCCGAACAGCGCTTCGCGCGCGACCGCCGCCGTGACGCCCAGCATCACGCCGAGAATCGCTGACAGCGCGAGAATCAACGCCTTGCGCGGTTCGACCGGCTCTTCCGGGACGGGCGCGTTGTCCACTTCGCGAACGTTGCCGACCTTGCCCGCCGACACCAGCCTGAGCTGCTGGATATTGTTCAGCACCCCGACGTACATTTCGTTGCCGACTTCGACGTCGCGTCGAAGCCGGAGTTCGTCCTGTTCGATATCGGGGAACGCGCGCAGGCGCGACGACAGCCCGTCGATCTTCTGTTTCGCGCCATCGATCTGACGATCGAGCGCCTGCATCTCAGGATGGCCGGCCGCGAACCGGGCCGACGCCTCCGCGCGCTTCTGCTGCAACGCCAGCAGCGTCGCCTGGGTTGCGATGCTGTCCTGCAGGTAGGCCTGCGCCTCGATGCCGAGGTCGAACGTGCCGCGCTTGCGCCGCATCGCGTTGAATTTCGCTTCGGCCTGCTCCAGGTTCTGTTTCAGTTGCGGCGCGACGCCTTCGAGGAACGCGAGGGACTTCTCCGCCTCGGCCGATTTCCGCTTGACGTTCTGGGCGACGTACGCGGTGCCGATCGTATTCAGGATGTTCGCCACCGTGTCGGGGTCTTCACCCTTCAGCGACACGTTGATGACGTTGCTCTGCTTGCGAATCTCCGACACGCTCAGGTGTTTCTGCAACCGCTGGAGCGTCTTCAGTTCGGAGTGACGTTCCACCCGGAACACCGCGCCCGGCCGTGCATGGAGTGCATCGACACGGATTCGGAACGTGCCGCCGGCCTGCGTCGATTCGACGAGGTGCCCGAGCGCGCCTTCGATCGGCTGGTCGAGATCGTCGTTTTCCAGCCGGAACCGGCCGTCGGGGAGTGCCGTCAGTTCGAACAGGTCGCCCTCGAAGGTTTTCGGAACGTCGAACGTGCCGATATCGATCGACTCGGTACCCCAGCCGTATCCGCCGAACCCGAACAACCCGGGCCGGGACAGGCCGTGTGCGCGCGCGGCGATCGCCTTGCCGATCAACGGGAAGCGCTTCGGCGTCGCGTCGATATACAGGCGCAGGTTCTTGACGGCATGGCCGACGACCATTCTCGACCGGAGAATCTCGATCTCGGCCGCCGCCTGGATCTTGCCGTCGAAGAGCGACGACACGCTACCGAGCAGGGAGTCGGCCGCCCCCGTGCCGTCTTCGACCTGAATCAGCAGATTCGACGTGTAGATCGGGCGCGCGAGCAACGCATACGCCGCGCCCAGGGCAAACACGGCCGCCGCGATGCCGGCCACGAGCCAACGGTTCGTCAGCAGCAGATCGACATACCGCACGAGTTCCGGCTCGTCGCCCAGGTCTGCTTCGGGTAACGGGTTCGGTGCTTTGTTCATGGAAATTACGTTCATCATTTGATGCTCACCTCAGTGCCTGGATCTTCGGCACCCACGCGTTCACGCCTCGGTCGATCAGGGAATAGACATGCCGGAACGCGTCGATCGGCTTCAGGTACGGATCCGGCACATCCATGCCGTTCCTCCCGTCGAGTTGAAACACGCGCCCCAGCGAAAATGAATGGCGCTCGACGATCTCGCGCTGCTGGCCGGCTTCCATCGTCAACACGATGTCCGCACGACGAACCAGTGCCGCGGTGAGCTGCTGCGCGCGATGCGCGGAAATGTCGATCCCGGCTTCGGCCGAGACGGATGACGCGAGCGGGTGCGCCGGTGCCCCGACGAGTGCCGACGTGCCGGCGGAGACCACCTCGATACCCGGCAGTCGCGCCCGCAGCAGCCCCTCGCCGATAGGGCTGCGGCAGATGTTTCCGGTGCAGACGACGAGAATGGATCGAATCATTTTTCCTCCGGCTTTTCTGTTGTGATGGCCGTATCGATGGCTTTCGGTCATTTCGTGACGATCGCGCCCGTCAGCCCGGCATTGATCGCCGGCAACAACAGATTCAGCACGCGGCTGAACCGGACAAGGCTGTTGCTGTCCACGTAGACGACATCCTTCGGCTGAAGGTCGAACTGATTGGCGAGCACCATCGCGACGGGCGAGCGTGCGTCGAGGTGGAACACGCGCGGCGCATCGCCCGACGCACCGCGGATCACATAGAGCTGCGCGGCGTCGGCGGTCGCGCTGTTGAAGCTGCCTGCCTGCGACAGCGCGTCGCTCAGCGTCAGCCGGCCCGTGCGCAACGGCAGCGCGGTAACCGGCCGGGTCACTTCGCCCATCACGTAGACGCCGTTCTCCTCGCGCGGCAGCACGCGCAACAGATCGCCGTCGCGCAGCAGCACGCCGGCGGGATTCGTGCCGCGCGCCAGCATGCCCGGCAGGTCGAGCGGATACGAGACGCCGTCGCGCACCAGCACGAGCCGGCTTTGATCGGCCGCCGGCATGAAGCCGCCCGCGCGGCCGACCGCTTCGTACAGCGTCATCGGCACGTCGTTGACCGGTACGGTGCCGGGCGTGCGCACCTCGCCGTCGACATGAACGTGCTTCGCGCGGAACGATGCGACGCGCACCGTGACCTTCGGCGCGACGAAGTAGCGCGCGAGCGCGGCGGAGATCGCCCGGCGGGCGCCGTCGACGGTCAGGCCCGCGACCGGCACGTTGCCGGCATAGGGCACCTGCACGTTGCCCGCATCGTCGATCACGAACCCTTGCGGTGGATCGGACGGCCGCACATTCGTCTGCTGCCCCGGCCCCTGCGCGATGGTCAGCTCCGGGTGGTCCCAGACGGTCACCTGCAGCACGTCGCCCGCGCCGAGCGTATAGGCGGCGGGGCGGCCGAGCAGTGCATCGGCCTGGTTCGCGTCGGCCGCGCGCGCGTCGGCCTTCAACTGGCGGATCAGCGTCGCGTCGATTTCGGCGATCGGCACCGGCGGCGTCGCGGCAGATGCCGTCGCGTTGCCGTTCGAACCCGGCAGGCCGGTCGTGGCAGGCATCTTCATCCCCGGCGCGAACGCACAGCCCGACAACACCGCGCAGCACAGCACGCCGACGCAGGCGCGCACGGCGCCACTTGCGGGCGACGGAGCGATCGCGGACGTGCGATGGCGGCGACCGCCGAAGGATCGGAAGAGAGGTAACTTCAAGGTTGAGCCTATTCGGACGTGTGAAGCGGATGGACGATGTGCATGCGGTGCTCAGTACGCGTTCTGATGGCCGAAGCCGCGCCACACCGTCGCACCGATGATTCGCAGATCCAGCGCGAACGACCAGTTGCGCAGGTAGTAGAGGTCGTACTCGACGCGGGACCGCATGCTTTCGAGTTGTTCGGTCGCGCCGCGCAGCCCGTTGACTTGCGCCCAGCCGGTAATGCCGGGCTTGATCCGGTATCGGTGGATGTAGCCGTCGACGAGCGTGCGGTACTGCGCGTCGTGCTCCACCGCATGCGGGCGCGGGCCGACCACCGACATGTCGCCGAACAGCACGTTGACGAACTGCGGAAACTCGTCGAGGCTCGTGCGCCGCAGGAACGCGCCGATCTTCGTCACGCGCGGGTCGTTGCGCGTGGCTTGCGCGACCGTGCCGGCTGGTTCGACATGCACGCGCATCGTGCGGAACTTGTAGATGTCGAAGGTCTGGCCATCCGCGCCGCGCCGCTTCTGCGTGAACAGCACGGGCCCCGGCGACGTCAGCTTGATGGCCACGGCGACGACGAGCAGCAGCGGCATCAACCCGACCAGCACGACGGCCGCGAACGCACGGTCGAAGATCGCCTTCGCGAACCGTGCACCGCGCGACAGCGGCGATGCGGCCAGCGAAATCGCCGGTTCGCCGAGGATGTCCTCGACACGGCTGCCGAACAGCGCATGCTTGCTGACGTCCGGCATCAGGCGCAGTTCGACGAAATCGTGGCGGAATTCGTCGATCACGCGGGTGATCGTGGCGTCGTCGTCGAGCGGCAGCGCGATCCAGATCTCGTCCACGCGTTCGGTGCGCGCAAGGGCGGCGAACGACGCAAGATCGGTGGCGACGAAAGCGCCTTCGCCGAACGTGGCCGCGTGCTCGGTGGTGCGATACGCGCCGACGAACCGGTAGCGCGACGCGCCCGCCGTGTCGATCGAGTCGACGAGGCGTTCGAGCCATTCGCCGCCGCCGACGATCGCGACGCGGGACGGCCTGCACGGCACATGAAGGCAGCGGTGGCGTGCGACGCTCAGCCCCACCCGGAACACGGCGAGCGCGATCGCGACGCCGAGCGTCCAGCAGAAAAGCCAGGCCAGCAACGTCATCGTGACGGGCATCAGCGCGATCGTCATCAGTAGAACGAAGCCCTGAACGACAAACCAAAGAGCGAGTGTGCGCAGCGCGTAGCGCGTGGCCGGACGCGTCCGGCCGTCGAGGCCGATGCCGGCGAGCCGCAACATGAACGCCGCGAGCAGCGCGCTGGCGCCGATCAGGATCCATTCGGTTCGGAGCGCGGCGAGATTCCACATCGAATCCCAGTGCGTGATTCCCGCGATGACGATGATAAGGATGACATCGACGGCGCATATGGCTCTTGTTGCGCTACCTTTTTCCTGCTTGCGTTTCATACCTGTGTCCATTCAGCTTGATGCACCGTCAATCCGGTGTTGCGGCGTGGACTGATCGCTGGCGTATCGGGGCGAACCAGATCTGACATCGATAATTAAAAATGACAGTTGGCAAGGAAGAAGCCGAGTTTATTGGGGGGGGGCTCTCGGAACCATCAGACAACGTGTCGTCCACCGAAGCAAATAGATAGGACAAGTACTATTTCGTTGCGCATACCTACGCGGTCAAACAACGAAACGTCGGGGGTAGGGGCGAGGGTAGAGCGGGATTGTTGTAAGACCCGGCCGATAAAGATCGGTGTCGTCTGCGCTTTTAATGCAAGCGTTTCATCCGACACGAAGTACTGAACGAGAGTGATGCGGATTGCCGTGAGGCGGACGTGGAGGTCGCCAGACCGACACCGTGATATCTGCCGAATGCGACTGCCCAGCAGGCAGCACCACGATTTCCACGTGCTGGCCCAGCCGCACCAGCGTGTGCATCGGCAGATCCAGAGAAACGTTCCGGATTCTCTCGCGCTGCGCCGGGATGACTATCGGCCGCGCCATCTCGGCGGCGAGTGCCGCAGCCGGCCTCGCTCAAGCCGCGCGATGCAATCAACGCGTTGAGCTTTAATGCGGTCGCGCGGCGCGGCGCGGCGCGGCGCGGCGCGTCGCAGCCCGCCTCCCGGGAACTTCACGCCCGGCACCACGAGCCGCTTCTCCGCCCCTTCCATTCGCTGCCGCTGGCAGCTTCTCGTCGTTCGACGGAAAGTCCGTGACCAGGTGCGCGGGATTCATACGATCCGAGCGGAAGCTATCTCGTTAAGGATAACGTCAAATCGGTTTGACAATCGTCTATTTAAAAGCCGTGAATTTCGATTTTAGTACTTGTCATACGTGATTTGTCGTCAAACTTAGAAATCGTCCGATTTATCGACGGAGGCTCTATCCATAGAATGGCGGCGGTGGAATTCATTCTTCCACGCATCGAGTTCCGATTGGTTAATTAATCGAAATTCGTTCTAAAACCAATTCTTTAAATAGAGATCATTCGATGAAACTCAACAAGATCGCTCTGGCACTGGGTATGAGCGCTGCACTGTTCGGAATGGCGCAAACGGCGCAGGCTGAGCCCGTTTCGAAGAAGATCACGCTGACGGCGCAGATCAACGACGCCATCTTCGTGTCGAAGCCGGACGGCTCGACCTGGTACGGCACGGAAGAACTGAACGCCACCGACTACACGCAGAAGAAGTTCACCAAGACGCTGCCGGTCCGCGTTTGGTCGAAGAACCCCGACTTCAACGTGTCGCTCGCACAACCGCTGAAGATGTCGAGCGGCAAGTACGAGATGAAGAACCCGCAAGTGACGTTCTCGAGCAACGGCGGCGACGCTGCAGTCCAGTTCGGCTCGGTCCAGAAGATCACGCAAGTGGTGGCGGGCAACGGCGGCTTTGACGAAATCCACAACCTGAAGATCGACGTCGACTCGCCGGACATGATCGGTTCGAACAGCACCAACGGCAGCTATAGCGGCGATCTCGTGATGGTGTTCGAGCCGGTCGCATCAGCGGCTCCGTAATCGCCCCACACAGAGCCCCGATTCGACCGGGGCTCTCTCCCCGCCGAGTTCCCATGGCCGTTTGTCCCAATCCTCCATAGAAAAAAACAGCGTGATCGCCTATCAAGCTCCTTTTCGATTCAACAAGCTGTGGCTGGGTGCATTCCTTTTTGTTTCGTCGTACTCATATGCACAACTAAAAGTCACGTATGGGGTGCCTGAGGGGTTCAGCGCGGTTCAACTGGATGATAGCGCGAACTATGTTGGGACCTTCAATGGGCGCACGCTGCCGGGGTTCATCAGTTATTCGTCAACCGACACAGCGCTCAAGTTCGATGCGGAGAAGTATGCGGCAAACGGCATCTTGCCCGACGACGTCGACACCATCCGGCGCGTCATCTCGAAGCTCGACTACAAGCGCTGCAGCAAGGGGTGCGACGTCGAGATCGACGGGTACTACGTCACGGTCGACAAACTGAAGCGATCGATCTCGATCCGTGATTCGCGCGAGGACTATATCGCGCCGGAAACGGATTTCGGGCTCGTCAACAACCAGTCGATCGATTTTCGGGCGGCGTCCGACGGCTACCGTGCCGCCAACGTGAACGGCAACACGTACGTCGGGCTTCCGTTCCAGAGCTTCGGCTACATGAACTGGTACGCGAACCGTACCGAAACGCGCAATTTCAGCGGTAACCAGCAAGGGCTGTCGTCGTATTACCTGCAGAAGAACTTTTCCAAAACGTACGTTCGGGCAGGCAAGCAGAACAACATCGACTACGCGGCCGGAACGGTCAGCACGCTGCTGACGCCGAGTTTCGACCAGTTCGTGACCTTCGGGAGTCAGACCCATCTGCGGGTCGACACCAACACCGGCTCGCTGGTTCTCTATTCGGCAGCCGAAGGCAATTACGAGTTTTACCGGAATGGCCGGCTGATCCTGAAGCGGCCCGCCGTGCTCGGGCGCAACGAAATCAGCTTTGCCGATTTGCCGGGCGGCTACTACCCGGTCGAGGTCCGGCTCGTCGATCGCAACGGTAATGTGGTCAACCGGGAAACCCGCGAGGTCAACAACCTCAATTTCGGCGCGAGCAGCGGCAACGCATGGCACGTGACGGCCGGCAAGGAGATGTACACCGGCGGCTATCTGCTCGAAGCCGCGATGAGCCGGAACTTCAAGCAGTTTTATCTGAACGGGTCGATGCTTGCCGGCAGGGGCGGCAAGTGGGCCGGCGAAGTCAATGTCACCCGGCCGACGCAGGTGGCCGGGGTCGACATCACGCCAACGCTGGGCCTGTTGAGCGGAGAGCGCAGCACGGGCGGCTACGTCAACCTGTCGGTGGCGAGCGAGGCGCTCGGCAGCCTGATGGTCAGCCGCTATCAGAATACGGAGGTGTCGCGCTTCTACTTCGGGCAGCCGAGCACGGGCGTGTCCTACAGCCGCATCTTCCGCGGCGTGACGTTCGGCTACAACTATCAGCGCTCGAAACTCAGCGAGACGCAGCAGGCCGAGGCGCGCTGGAACTATAGGCCGAACGGTCTGTGGGGAACGTTCGCGCTGGGCGTCCAGAAGGGCGGCTATCAGGGCAGCAGCGGCTATGGCGTGTATTTCAACATGACCATGATGCTGGACAAGGCACAGGCCAGCTTCAGCGCCGCGCATTCCGGCGGCCAGACCCAGCTCAGCGGCGACGTTCGCAAGGATTTCCAGGACAGTTTCGGCACGACAACCGTCGGCCTGACGGCGAACCGGATCGGCACCGACTACGGCGTGAACGTCTACGGTACGCGCTCCGGCACGCGCGGCGACGCGTCGCTAAACCTCGGCCAAAGCAGCGCGGGCAGCAACGCGGACTTCAACTACCGCGGCATGTTCGCGGCCAGCAAGAACGGCGTGGCATTCGGGCGCTACAGCTCGAGCGGTAGCGCGATGCTGTTGAAGACGCCGAAGATTCCGGGCATGAAATACGGCTTTAACGTCGAAGGCAGCCCGGTTGGCGGCAACAGCACGTATGCGGTGCCGCTCGACGCATACGCCGACGTGCCGTTCGCGCGCGTGATGAGCAACAGCGAAAAGATCGACATGAACGTCGAAGTGCCGGCAAACGTCGTCCGGGCTCACCCCGGCCAGGTTTATGCGGCCACGGCGAAGGTCGATATCAACATGGTGTACAGCGGTTTCCTGAAGGATGCGAACGGCAAGCCGGTGAGCGGGAAGGTGCTCGAGACCGGCGACACGGTGCATCCGAACGGCCTGTTCTCGATCGTCAGCAAACAGATGCTGTCGCAGATCACGCTCGATCAGAACGGGCATCGCTACACGTGCAGCCTGAAAGACACCAATGGAAATGACTTCCGTTGCCAATGACGATGCATTCAACCATTTCCAGGAATTGACCACATGATCCACAATTTGCGAACCACGCTTCCGATTCTATGCGGCCTGCTGATTGCGGCGTCCCAACCGGCGATGGCCGATGGCGAGCTGATGGTAATGCCGGCCACCACCAAGGTATTCAACGCTCACGACCAGCACGTCACCGTGAAGAACATGGGCGATGCACCGCTGTACCTCGCGATTTCGACGCAGAGGGTGATGAATCCGGGCAAAACGCCCGAAGTGAAAGAGGATATCGGCAACCTGCAGCATCCCGGTGTACTCGCGAGCCCCGACAAGCTGACGCTCGGGCCGAACCAGACGCGCTCGATCGTGCTCAAGTCACTCGCGGAGCCGGCCAGTGAAGAACTGTATCGGCTCTACATCGTGCCGGTCAGATCGCTGCAGGTTGAAGAGGCGCCGCAGGACAAGATCACCGCGCCGATGTCGGTAGCGGTCGGGTATGGCGTGCTGGTCCGACATATGCCGCCGCCCGGCAAGCAACGTAGCGGCTGGACGCATCGCTGCGAAGGCGGCGGCCTCACGCTCGAAAACACGGGCAATGTGCGGGTGGTCTTCACCGATGTGAAATACGACCAGGCGCCGTCCGCGCAAACCATTGCCGTCTTTCCGGGCACGCCGCAGCACTTTCCGACGAAGCGGATGTCGCTGAACGTCGACGACAAACCGCAGACGCTGGAGTGTCCGTGATGACTCGCGCGTCGCGGATTGCACTGGGGATGTTGGCGGCGCTGGCGTGCACCGGCAGCATGGCCGCCGGCGTCCTGAAGTTGTCGCGCGCGGAGCTAACCCTGGAGCCGGACCGGCCGGCAGGCGAGCTTTACGTCGAAAACGCCGGCGATACGCCGCTCTATCTGGATATCGAACAGCAGCTGCTGACCAATCCGGGCGATAAGCCGGAGCATCTGGTGCCGGTCGCGGAAGTGGAGAAGCCAACTCTGCTGGTCACGCCGGGCCGGTTAGCGCTGGCGCCAGGGCAGAAATACAGAGTCGGATTGAAGGTGCTTGCCGTGCCGTCGCAAACGAACGTGTGGCGGATCACGTTCCGGCCGAACGAGCGGATTCTTGTCGATGCGTCGTCGAGCGACGGCGCGCCGGCTCCGTTGTTCGTCAATGTCGGGTATGGCGTGGTGATCTACCAGCGCGCGGTCTTGAAGCACTGAATGTCCACACGAAGGCGACATCGGTTCGTGGTTTCGGCGCTGCTCGCAGGCGTTAGCAATACGTTAGGCCGACGAAGGGGGCGGGTATGTTGCCGGCCCCGCCGTGACGGGCGAATGGGGCCTTCGGGCGAGATGGTGAAATGGATTGAATGCAAAGTGAAGCGATTAAATCGATGAGCAGAATCGAAATTATCAGGCAATGGCGGAGTTGTTCATTGGCTATGCGGGTTGCCGCACTTTCCTTTGCTGCATCCTCTCGGGCGCTCTTTCCTGACAAGGTCGCCGATGGCTATGGCGGCGTGCCGTTGTTCAAGATCGTGACGAAATCGTAGGAGAAGAAATGATGAAGATATGGAGAAATTGCGCATTAGCCGCGTGTCTCGCTTTACTTTCCTTTAAAGCATCCGCCATCATACTCGTGACCGCCAAGGTTGCTGATGGCTATAGCAATTGCACGTGGAGAAACAACGGCAATGGAACCAGCACGTTGAGTGTCACAATAAGATACAGAGAGGCTGCGGGCAATCTTGGAGGGCAGAAATTCTGGTCGCGAGGGATACTGCTGTATACATACGATGCTTCCGGAAATATGCGGCCCAGTAGCGCGGCAGCCCGCTATGTAAAGATAAATGGCGATTTTCACATGACAGTCTATAAGGGCGATGGTTATATGATGTACTACGGATACAACCCGGAGTGGAAAAAAACGGATCCGTTCACAGCCAACGTCGAGGTATTGATCACCAATGATCAGGTAAAGGACTGGCCCGGGATTGCCATTCGTGCCGGGAACTACACGGACGGTAACGATGTCGGCGAGGTCACGGGCGCGGCCTATATCAACATGGCGAGCAACAGTGGGGCATGCACGGTGCTGGATCCGTCAAAGCCGGTCCCCCCGCCGCCCGCGATGGTCGTCAACATGGCCGCACCGGATTGGAATCTCGGGGACCTGAGGCGGGGCGAAAACGAGAAAACGCTTGCCGGTGCGTCGCAGCAGCTCTGCTTCACGTACATGGGGTTCGAGAGTTACCGCAATTTCGTCATCAACGCGACGAATGCGAACGGAATGTCGGGCAACCGCTATCTGCTGAAGAACATCAGCAAGCCTTCGCAGACAGTTCCGTACAGCGTGACGCTGGACAGCGGCAGCGCGATTTTCCCGTTACCGAATATCGGCAATAGTGAAATAAGGTTGAACAATAACTATCGCACGTGCTTCGTGCCGACGTTCAAGGCCTCGGTGGACAAATCCACGGACGGTGGCGATTACAGCGACGTGTTGTCGTTCACGGTCGTGACGAAAACGTAGGAGCGTGGAATGAAAAAAATCATCCTGAACGGATCGCTGGCGGTTCTGGCTTTGCTGCCGACATTTGCGTCGGCGCAAATTCTGGCGATCACGGGCAAGACCCAAAGCAGGGTCACGGCCAAGGTGGTTCGCCCAAACAATCTGATCATCACCGACGACAAGGGCGGCTGGTTCGGGCAAGGCCTCGCGATGCAGCAGTTAGGCGGGTGGAATACCGCTTACGAGGTGCGGGCGCGACTGCGCGTCGTATCGACGACGGGCACGTTTCAGGTCCGCATGGATCAGCCGCTGGACATCCGGAATCAGGCGAACCCGACGCTCGCATTCCGGAGGCCGGCCGTCAGCATGGGCGCCGAAAACGCTGCCCCGAAGCAGTTCACCGTCGGGCAAGCGATCGAATTTGTGAATCCGGCATCGCCGTCGGAAGACATCGATTCGGAAGGTTACTATACGCTTGACGTTTCCGCGTATCCCCCGGAGGGCGATTTCAAGAGTACGGCCGGAACCTATACCGGCACGCTGTCGCTGGTCTTCGAGCCGGTCGTGACGGAGCAGCAATAGCGGCGGCCGTCGCGTGTGCCGGAGCCGATCAGGTTCGTGATCGCTCGCCACGACGCGGGCGGTGCATTTTCTTCCCAACCGTCGTCGACTTCGCTTTTTCGAGCATGGTGCACGAGCGAGCGGCTACCGGCGCAAGACGAGCTCTGACGAATGTTTCGGCACGATGCCGGTTCACCGAGACGCGAACATGAAACTGCACACATTCTCTTTTTCGATTGCGTCGATTGCGGCAGTGATCGCCGGGTTCATCTCGAGCCCCGCGTTTGCCACGATCGACGTGCTTCCGAAGGAAATCACGGTCGACTCGAATACGTCGAGCGTGGAGATCGTCAACAATGGCGACCGGCCCGAGTACGTGACCATTTCGCTGTCCCGGCTGCTCAATCCGGGCGTGCCGCTGGACGACGAGAAGCTCGAATCCGTCGGAACCGCGGCCAAGCCGTCGCTGTACGCGTATCCGTTCAAGCTGAGTCTTGCGCCAGGGCAATCCAAGAAGATCGTATTGAAAGCGCTGCAGCCGGTCCAGAACGAAACGGTGTATCGGCTGGACGTCAAGCCCGAAATCAAGGTGTTGGGCAAGGAGCAGCAGAACGCGATCGGCAATATTGTCGTCAACTTCGCGTTCAGTGCGCTCGTGCGCCAGTTGCCCGAGAGCCCGCGCGAGGCATTGTCCGTTACGTGCGATGCGCATGGCGCGCGCCTGACCGCGACCGGAAACATTCGCTATGCGGTGAAGGATGCGACGGTCGACGGGCAGGCGGTGCCTCGCTTCAATGTCTACCCGGGTGTGCCGCGACCGCTGCATGGTCGTGTCGTCGAGATTCCGGGGTATCCGGCGTGTCGCGGTGATGCCGCCGTGCCGGACGCGGAAGCATCCCGGGTCGACGGGCTGCCGCAAAGCCTCCCGTCAACTTCCTCGAACTGAGCTTCCTCCCGGCTCTTCGCGCTTCAACGGCCCCGGGTGATATCGCAGGTTCCTCCGTTCGCTGAACTGACCCAGTCCGGAAGGAACTGCCCGCGACGCGCATTGCTTGCGTCGCACAACCCGACATCGCGGCGATTTCCGTCCGCTCGCCGATGCAAAGGGACGGGCGCTCGAGTGCGTCGTGTCGGCGGAGTTGGCCGATGGCTATATCGGCGACCCGACCCGCCTGCGGCAACTCGTGTCGAACTGTCATTCGCGTCGTGCGGATAGCGTTCGAACTGATGCGCCAAGCGCGGCCGTCAGGGGTGCAAGTGCGCGTTCACGGTGTCCTTCAGCCGCGCGGCGGTGATTTCGCCCATGTGCGATTCGGCCAGATTGCCGTTCGCGTCGAAGAACAGCGTCGTCGGCAGCCCGCGCGAACCGTAGGCCTTCATCGTCTGCAGCGTGCGATCGAGCAGCACGTGATCGAACCGCAACCCCTTTCGTTCGAGGAACGCGCGCACGGTCTGCGCGTCTTCGCCCTGGTTGACCATCAGAACCGTGATGTCCGGATGATCCTGCTGCGCCTGCGCAAGGATCGGCATTTCGCGTTGGCACGGCGGGCACCAGGTGGCCCACAGATTGACGACGACGGGTTTGCCGGCAAAGCGCTGTGGTGCGACGGGCGTTGCGTCGAGCGCTTCGAGCCGCATCATGGCAAGCGGCGGCGCACCGCGCTGCAACGTCGCGAGCGTGCCTTGCGCGATGCCCCATGCGGCGAGCCCCGCCAGCATGCCGGCCAGCACCGGGCGACGCAGCGCGGGCAGGCGGCGCAGTCGCCAGCCGGCGAACACGAGCGCAGCGGCGACGCCGATGCGCCAGTCAAAGCCGCCGTCGCCGAGCGCGACGATCGCGCGCGGGGCGGCTAAATATTCCGACCACCATTGACCGACGTAACCGACGCGCGCGGCGATCAGGCCAAGCAGCAGCGTGTCGAGGATCAGGCTCGCCGCGCTCTTGTGCTGGCCGGCCGGCGGGCGGCGCTGCATGAAACGGGCGACGAGCCATGCGATCAGCGCGGCGGCGGCTACCGCGACGACGCGGATCGAGAAGGGACCGATGCTCAGCATGGAAGCGACACGATGAGGATGGAGGGGCGACCGGTGAAAACGGCACGGTCGAATGGCATGTCGCGTTTCGACCCGACATCGTGCGCGGCGTTCCCGCGGCGGCCGTGACGGCGCGTGTCACCTCCGACGATCCGGATTCCTCGAACGGGCACTCCTCACCGGGCGGCGATTTCTTTCGTGATGCCCGGTGAAGTGCGTCGGGCGACGAACCGGCAGCGTCGCCGGACGATGCGCACGGCGACTGCCGCCCGGCGGCCCGTGATTGCGCGATCCGCCGGGCGTCGGGCCTTACAGCTTCTTCGACGTGTCCGGTGCCGTGTCAGCCTGCTTCGCAGCCGTTGCCGGATCGAGGGTTGCGAGCGTCTGCTCGGTGAATTTCTCGTACAGCCAGTCCATGCGCATGCTGTCGATGCCGGCGATGCCGCCGAGCGCGTACGACGCCGACACCTTGAAGCGGTCGACCGGATGATTGTCGGCATCGACGAGCGTCACGGTGCCGTTGACATGATCGTTGCCCGCCATGAATCCGAACATGACCGCGGAAAAGCTCGACCGCACGCGAATGCCGGTGACTTCGACATTCAGGTGCATCGCATCGGTGGAATCTGCGTTGGCGAGCAGTTTGCGTGCGCCCAGTGCGCTTTCGATTTTCTCCTGCAGTTTCTTCGCGTCGAACTTCAGGTTGTCTTTCAACTCTTCCCGCGCGGTATCGTCGAGCGTGACCTTCACGATTACGGGTTTCGTGCCGAAGTGGGTCGTCGATGCGGTCACGGGCGCCCCCGCCGAATTGCTCGTATCGCGTGTCACACTGCTTGCGCAGCCCGACAGGAAGCCGATGGTCACCAATGCCAGAGCGGCATGACGGAAAAGAGATTTCATGATTTGGTCTTTTGATTGGGGTTATTTGAACAGGCTTGGTAGCCGGAACTGAATCTAACATGGGGTGATTCGATTCAATTCATCGAATTGACGGGAAAGATCGAGAATCGGTTCGGCATTTGTTCACCGGGGCACCGACGCGCCGATGAATGATCCGCGGCGCGGTGAGCGATGACGAGTGCCGGAGATTGGCCGTTGCTATCGCGGCGCCGGCGATCGACGCGCGATTACCGTCCGTGGCCGGATACCGCACCGCCCAGCCGATACGCGGTGAAGAACTCGTACCACGGCGTACCTTGCGCGACCGGCACGCCGAGCGCCGACGTGCGCTGCTTCAACGCGGTGAACACGTCGTTGATGCGCGCGGTCTGCGCGGCATCGCTGAACGGACGCGGCCGTACCCGGCCGGCCGCGAACGCGCCGTAGGCGATCGCGAGTAGGCGCGCGCCGTCGTCGATCGAGAAGATCGAGCCGTTGATCGCTTCGACGAAGCGCGGCCGGTCCTCTTCACGCGATACGGCGATGCACTGAAACACGATCGCCGACACTTCACGCAGGTCGTTCTCACGCAGCAATGAGGGCAGGCGCGCGGCGATCCGGTTGGCAGGTTCTTCCTGCAGCGCGGCGCCGAAGTCGAGCACGGCGGCCATCGGATTGCGGTCCTGCTTCATGCGATCAAGCGCCGACGCCGACGACGCGGCCGCCGCTTGCGGGTCGTCGCCGGGCGCGGCCCGCAGCACGTCTGCGACCTGCTGCCGCCACTCCGGAAAAATCATCCGCACATTGCCGAACTGCTCGCCGCCTTCCGCGGCCGGATTCCATCGGTAGACGATCGTGCCGCCGTGAACGAACGGCGAATACAGGTGCTCGGCCGTTTGCGGCAGCGGCCGTCGATTGATCGGCAGCCACGCGAGCGTCAGCCAGTCGTAGCGGCCGGTGGCGGGCACCGACGGGCTGGAACTCGCGACGACCTGCCAGGTGCCGCGGTTCGCGTAGCGCCGGCGTGCATCGGGCACCGCGACGGTCTGCTGTTTCGCGGTATCGAAGTAGGTCGTGCCGGTCACGTTTTCGCCGCTGTCCGGGGCCGGCGTGATGGTGGCGATGACCCACGATGCACCGTCGGCCGAACGATAGTCGGCCGGCTGCAGCGTGGCGACGTCGTGCACCATGCGCGTTTCGGCGGCGACGGGGCTCGGCGGGAGATGGGCGGGACCGGCGACGATACTCGGCATGGACATCCCTCGGAATCGGGTGCGTATCGGCGGATGCGGCCGATACGCGGCGGCGCATGGCATTGCTCATAACTGTAGGACGCCGTGGCCGGAAACGGAAACCAGCCGAGGTGGGCTCCGGCGACGCCAGCGACGGCAGCGACGCCAGCGGCTCCAGCGATGCCAGCGATGCCAGCGACGCCAGCGGCTCCAGCGATGCCAGCGGCCCGGACAGCGCAAAGCCGCGCTCACGCGCTCCGCCGCTTCGGCTTACCATGCGCACCTGGGCCGGAACGACGGACCCCGATCGGGAGCGAACATGACCGACACGAAAGCCATCACAGCGCACTGGACACACGTCGCCGACCAATGGATCGACTGGGCCGGCAGGCCGGGCCACGACGCCTTCTGGAAGTATCGCGAGGGGCTGGCCGCCTACCTCGGCCGCGGGGCCGGCCGCGCACTGGAGATCGGCTGCGGCGAGGGCCGCGTGAGCCGCGAGCTGAAGGCGCTCGGCTACGACGTGACCGCGAGCGACGCGGTGCCCGCGATGCTCGACGCCGCGCGTCGCGCGGATTCCGCGCACCGCTACGCGCTCGCCGACGCCGCGGCGCTGCCGTTCGATCCGGCCAGCTTCGATATCGTGATGGCGTACAACGTGCTGATGGACCTCGACGACATGGCCGGCGCGCTGCGCGAGGTGCGCCGCGTGCTGAAGCCGGGCGGGCTGCTGTTCGTGTCGCTCGTGCATCCGTTCCGCGATCGCGGCCGTTTCGCGGGGCCGCAACCGGACGCGCCGTTCGTGCTGGAAGGCACGTATTTCGGCAGCGAGCATTTCGAAGGCGTGGAAACGCGCGACGGGCTGTCGATGCACTTCGCGGGCTGGTCGCTGCCGCTTCAGGCCTACATGGATGCGCTGGAGGCGGCCGGCTTCGCGATCGTGTCGCTGCGCGAGCCGCCCCCCGACCGCGCCGACACGGACACGCTGAAGCAGTGGTCGCGCGTGCCGCTGTTCCTGTGGATCAAGGCGCGGCCGCTGGATTGAAGCCGTCGCGGCCGCGCTGCATGCGGCACGCTCAGCGCGGCAAGACCTTCCGATAGATCACGAACCCGGTCTTTTCCGCGACCGTGTCGTACAGCCGCATCGCCGTGTGATTCGTTTCGTGCGTCTGCCAGTACACGCGTTCAGCGCGATGCGCGTGCGCGGCGTCGTACACGGCTTCGATCAATGCGCGGCCCACGCCCTTGCCGCGTTCGCTGTCGAGCGTGAAGACATCCTGCGTGTCGAGCCGATCGGCGTCGATGCGCAGGGGCTCGCGCCGCATCCGGACGACTGGCGCGATCGTGCGCCGAAGCTCGTCTACATCACGCCGTCGCATCAGTATCCGCTCGGCGCGGTGATGAGCCTCGAACGGCGGCTCGCGCTCGTCGCACAGGCGCGCGCGGCCGGCGCCTGGATCGTCGAGGACGACTACGACAGCGAGTTCCGCCACCACGGCACGCCGCATGCGGCCGTGCAGGGGCTCGCCGACGATGCGCCCGTGATCTATCTCGGCACCTTCAGCAAGGTAATGTTTCCCGCGTTGCGGCTCGGCTTCATGGTCGTGCCGCCAGCGCTCGCGCAGCCGCCGCGCGACGCGGCGGGCGCGCTGATGCTGCACGGCCGCGCGGTCGAGCAGCGCGCGCTCGCGGATTTCATCGACGCGGGGCATTTCACGCGGCATCTGCGGCGCATGCGGCGCGTCTATGCGGAGCGGCGCGACGCGTTGCACGATGCGCTGGCGCGGCGGCTGGGCAAGCGGTTGACCGTGTCGGGCGGCGCCGGCGGCATGCATCTGTCCGCGCGCCTCGACGTGCCGGTGGCCGACACGGAACTGAGCCGCGTCGCGCAGGCGCACGGCTGATCCTGCGGCCGCTGTCGTCGTTCTGCGTGCCGGGCACCGCGCACGGCTACAACGGGCTCGTGCTCGGCTACGGCGGCGCGCCGGCCGAGCGGATGGACGCGCTCGCGCGCCGGATCGGCGAGATGATCGATCGCGTGCTGGCCGCGCGGTGACGGCCGTCGCGCCGCGTTCCGATGGCGTCGGAGCGCGACGGCTTGCGGCCTCGCTTAGCCGCGCATCGGCGGATTGATGCGCGCGAACGCGTCCTGCCGGCGATACGGGAAATACGGATACGGCGCTTCGACCGCGCTCGCCGCATCGAGCGTCGCGATCTGCGCGTCGGTCAGCGACCAGCCGACCGCGCCGAGGTTCTGGCGCAACTGTTCCTCGTTGCGCGCGCCGATAATCACCGACGACACGGTCGGCCGTTGCAACAGCCAGTTCAGCGCGATCTGCGGGACGGTCTTGCCGGTTTCCTCCGCGATCGCGTCGAGCACATCGACCACGTCGTACAGCCGTTCGTCGTCGACCGGCGGTCCGAAGCCGGCCGTGTCGTGCAGGCGGCTGCCTTCGGGCAGCGGCGCGTTGCGGCGGATCTTGCCGGTGAGCCGGCCCCAGCCGAGCGGGCTCCACACCAGCGCGCCGAGGCCCTGGTCCGCGCCGAGCGGCATCAGGTCCCACTCGTAGTCGCGGCCGACGAGCGAGTAATAGACCTGGTTCGCGACGTAGCGCGACCAGCCGTGCCGGTCGGCCGCCGCAAGCGATTTCATGATCTGCCAGCCGGCGAAATTCGATACGCCGATGTAGCGCAGCTTGCCCGCGCGCACCAGGTCGTCCAGCGTCGACATCACTTCCTCCACCGGCGTGGCCGCGTCGAACGCGTGAAGCTGCAGCAGGTCGATGTAGTCGGTGCCGAGCCGGCGCAGCGCGTCGTCGACCGCGCGGATCAGTCGCGCGCGCGACGTGCCGGCGTCGTTCGGCCCGTCGCCGGTCGGCAGGCCCGTCTTCGTCGAGATCAGCACCTGGTCGCGCCGTCCGTGGATCGCGGCGCCGAGTACGCGTTCGGAGGCGCCGTCGGAATACACGTCGGCCGTGTCGAACAGGTTGACGCCGGCTTCGAGGCAGATGTCGATCAGGCGGCGCGCTTCGTCGACGCCCGTGTTGCCCCATGCGCCGAACAACGGGCCGGCGCCGCCGAACGTGCCTGCGCCGAAGCTCAGCACGGGAACCTTGAGGCCGGAGCGGCCGAGCGTGCGGTATTCCATGTCGTGTGCCCTCTGTTGAGCGGAAGCCGGCGCGAGTGGGCGCCGGCAAGGTTGACCCTCACTCTAGCGCTTGCGGTTCAGCCGGATAATTGGGCAGACTTCGAAAATATCATTCGGAGAAAGCGAAGAATGCTGCTCGATAACCTCGCGCTGTTCCTGCGCATCGTGGAAAAGGGCGGGCTGGCCGCGGCCGGCCGCGAGGTCGGCCTGTCGCCGGCCACGGTCTCCGAGCGGCTGGCGGCGCTCGAGAGCCATTACGGCGCGGCGCTGCTCACGCGCACGACCCGCGCGATCAGCCTCACCGACGAGGGCCGCACGCTGGTCGCCGGCGCGCGGCGGCTGCTTGCCGAGGCCGATGAACTCGAAAGCCGCGTGCGGCTCGGTGCGCAGACGCTGTCGGGGCCCGTGCGGCTCAGCGCGCCGGCCGACCTCGGGCAGGCGCGCGTCGTGCCTATCGTCGACGCGTTCCTGGCCGAGCATCCGGGCGTCACGGTCGACCTGCATCTCGGCGACGGCTACGTCGATCTCGTCGGGCAGGGGCTCGATTTCGCGATCCGGCGCGGCACGCTCGCGGACAGCGCGCTGCGCAGCCGCTCGCTCGGCCGTTCGCGCCGCGTGGTGTGCGCCGCGCCCGGCTATCTCGCCGCGCACGGTGCGCCGCGGCATCCGGATGAACTCGCCGCGCACGACTGCATCGTGATGCGTTTCGGGCAGGAGCTGTATGCCGAGTGGCCGTTCCGCATCGACGACGAACTGAAGCGCGTGTTGGTGCGCGGCCGGCGCGTGGCCAACGACGGTGCGCTCGTGCGCGCATGGTGCGTCGCGGGGCACGGGATCGCGCTGAAGTCGCTGCTCGACGTCGAGCAGGATCTGGCGTCCGGCGCGCTCGTCGAAATTCTGCGCGACTTCTCGCCGGGCGAAGTCGACCTGCAGATCGTTTATCCGGGCGGCGCCGCGCAGCCACGGCGCGTGCGGGCGCTGATCGAGCAATTGGCGCAGGCGCTGGCAGCGGGATGATCGCAACCGGATCGCGCCGCGCCGGGTGCCTGTCCGTGCCAGCTGCGACGTGATGACGTCGGATACGGTGTGATAGCAGACGAAGCGGCTGCCGGCACGACAGCGAACGCAAAAATTGGCCGCCGGCCTGGTTGTCGACGTTTCGTCATTTAGCTAATATTCAAAACGTTAAACGAAACCGAACCCGAACCCCATGGACGACGTCACCCGCATCAGCGCACTGGCCAACGAAAGCCGTCTGGCCGTGATGCGCTGGCTCAAGCAGCCTCGCGAGCATTTTCCCCCGCAGCCGCACGGCGACTTCGACGAACTCGGCGTGTGCTGCACCTACATCACCGAGAAGCTCGGCATCGCGCCGGCGACGACCACGCGGCACATGCGCATCCTCGCGGATGCCGGGCTCGTGCAGGCGACGCGCGTCGGCAAGTTCACGTACTACAGGCGGGTCGACGATGCGCTGCATCAGTTGGGCCGCGATCTCCTGAAACTCTGACTTCACCGAGGCAATCGACATGGATGAACTTGCCCTGCTGGCCGATGCCGACCGGCGCGCGCATGCGTATCTCGCCGCGACGAACGAACGGCGCGCGTATCCCGACGCGGCCGCGCTCGCCGGTCTTGCGGCCTTCGACGAGCCGCTGCCCGATACGGGCCATCCGGCCGACGACGTGCTGCGCCTGCTCGACGAGCGCGGCACGCCCGCGACCGTCGCGTCGAACGGCCCGAACTACTTCGGCTTCGTGATCGGCGCGACGCTGCCGGCCGCGGCGGCGGCCGAGCGGCTGATGCTCGCGTGGGACCAGTGTGCGTCATCGTTCGCCAATTCGCCGGTGGCCGCGACGATCGAGCGGCAGGCCGCGCGCTGGATCGTCGACGTGCTCGGGCTGCCCGAGGGCAGCGCGGTCGGCTTCGGCACGAGCGCGACGGCCTGCACGCTCGTCGCGCTGGTCGTCGCGCGGCGTGCGCTGCTCGCGCGCAAGGGCTGGGACGTCGACGAGGACGGCCTGATCGGCGCGCCCGAGGTCAAGGTGGTGGTCTCCGAGCTCGTGCACGTCACGGTGAAGAAGGCACTGCGCGTGCTCGGCTTCGGGATGAAGCGCGTGATCGTCGCGCCGGTCGACCCGCACGGCCGCATCGATCCCGCGCAGTTGCCGCCGCTCGACGACTTGACGATCCTCTGCGTGCAGGCCGGCGAAGTGAACACCGGCGAATTCGATCCGTTCGCGGCGCTGATTCCGCCCGCGAAGGCCGCCGGCGCGTGGGTGCACGTGGACGGCGCGTTCGGGCTGTGGGCGCGCGCGTCGTCCAAGCGCGCGCTGACCAACGGCATCGACGGCGCGGACAGCTGGACGACCGACGGCCACAAGTGGCTCAACACGCCGTACGACGGCGCGATGGTGATCTGCCGCGACGCGGCCGCGCTCGCGACCGCGATGAACAGCGACGCCGTCTATCTGAGCGGCGCGCAGGACGCGCAGAAGAACCTGAACCTCGAATTCTCGCGGCGCGCGCGCGGCATTCCGGTGTGGGCCGCGCTGTGCGCGCTCGGCCGTGCCGGCGTGGCGACGATGGTCGAGCGGCATTGCGCGCAGGCCGCGCGCGTCGCGGACGGCCTGCGCGCGGCCGGCTACGACGTGCTGAACCGCGTCGTGCTGAACCAGGTGCTCGTGCGCGCCGGCACCGACGACGAGACGACCGCGATCCTTCAGGCCGCGCAGGATTCGGGCGATGTGTGGTTCGGGCAGACCGTGTGGCAGGGGCGGCCGGCGTTCCGGATCAGCGTGTCGTCGTGGCGCACGGAGGACGAACATATCGATCGTCTCGTCGCGTTGCTGACGAGGCTGCGCGGCGTGCACGTGGGCTGAGCAGCGGCGGCGCGCGACCCTGGCGCGGCGCTTGCATTGCGCATGCGTCGCCAACCCGCGGCAGAAGCTGTCTCGTTGTGCCTCAGACCGGGCAGTGGTGTGCGGCTATGCCGACGCGCGCATACACGTTTCTCATCCGCATGAAAATGCCGGACAATAGCGCGGCATGCGCGCCGCGCCGGCCCGGGCGGCACGTTCAACCGCTGCATCACGCTGACGAGATCCCCATGTCCACGACGCCTCCCCGGGAACTGCTGAAAGCTGCCGACATCGCGAAGATGGAACCGACGCGCGCGGTGCATTCGCTGAACCCCAATGCCGTTCGCCTCAAAAGGCAGCTCAGCGACCTGACCGGCCTCACGCAAATCGGTGCTCACCTGCTCACGCTGATGCCCGGTCACGAATCGGCCGAATATCACCGTCACCTGTACGAGGAAGAATGCGTGTACGTGCTGTCCGGCACCGGCACGGCCACGATCGGTGAACGCGCTTTCAACATCGGGCCGGGAGATTTTCTCGGTTTTCCGCGCGGCGGGGATGCACACACGTTGCAGAATACCGGCGACGTGCCGCTGCAACTGTTCATCGCCGGCCAGCGCCTCGAACACGACGTGTGCGAATACCCGAGAATCGGCAAGCGGCTTTACATCGCCGGCGAACTCGAAGATTTCGTCGATCTGCCGAAACAGCCGTAGACGGCACGCATCCGCATCGGCCGTCGCCGCGCTTATGATGCGGGAACGCCACTCACGGGATTCCACGCCATGGACGCGCCGCATCCGCCGATGAATGCCCCGATTTCCGAAACGGAACCTAAAACCGAAACCGTCGCCGAGCCGCGCGCGTCGCGCGTGCATCGGCCTGTCGCGCTCGTCACCGGATCGACGTCGGGGATCGGCGCGGCCATCGCACGACGGCTGTCGGCGGATGGCTATGCGGTGATCCTGCATTCGCGCAGCTCCGCCGACACCGGTCGCGCGATGGCGCGCGAGCTCGGCGCGAGCTACGTGCAGGCCGATCTCGCCGACGATGCGCAACGCGTGCGGTTGATCCGCGACGCGCTCGCGGTGCACGGGCGGCTCGACGTGCTGGTCAACAATGCAGGCGCGAGCCGCGTGATTCCGCACGACGATCTCGCCGCCGCGACGCCCGACGTGTGGCGCGAGTTGCACGAGATCAACGTGATCGCGCCGTTCCGGCTCGTCGCAGAGGCGCAGCCCGCGCTGCTCGAAGCGGCGTCGAGCGGGCGCGCCGGGTGCGTAATCAACGTGAGTTCGCATGCGGGCGTGCGGCCGAAGGGCGCGTCGATTCCGTATGCGGCGGCGAAGGCCGCGCTCAATCACACGACGCGCCTGCTCGCGCGCACGCTCGCGCCGGCGATTCGCGTCAACGCGGTGGCGCCGGGGCTCGTCGATACGCCGCTGACGGCCGACTGGACCGAAGCGCAGCAGCTCTGGCGCGAGCGCGCGCCGATGCGCCGCGCGGCGACGCCGGACGACGTCGCGCAGACGGTCGCGATGCTCGTCGCGTCCGATTACGTGACGGGCGAGATCGTGATGCTCGACGGGGGAATGAACCTGACGTGATGCGGCGCGGTAAGGTCGTGATCCGGCGGCGCAGCGAAGCCGCCGAGCGGTCTCGACCCGGCGTCATTCGCCGGCGGCCGATGCCTGCCGGCGCGATCGCACCATTCAGCCAAGGTTCGCCTGCAGCCGCGCGAGCGCCTGGTCGTGCGTGCGTTCGAACTTCAGCGGCGTGACGGCGATGTAGCCTTCGCCGAGCGCGACCGTTTCCGAATCCGCATCGTCGTCGCGCGGTGCGCGCGTCAGCTTCAGCCAGTGGTATTCGATGTCGCGCGGATCGCGCCCCGACACGATGTCGACGCCTTGCAGCGTGCCGGCGCCCTGGTTCGTCACCTTCAAGCCGCGCACGTCGTCGGCCGGCCGCGGCGGGAAATTCACGTTGAGGCACGCATCGCGGTCCCAGCCGGCCGCGACGAGCCGGCGAATCACGTCCGGCGCGTGCGTGCGCGCCGTATTCCACGGCACCGCGTCGCGGTCGCTGAATGCCTGGCTCAGCGCGATCGCCGGCACGCCGACCAGCATGCTCGTCATCGCCGCGCCGACGGTGCCGGAGAACACCGTTTCGGTGCCGAGGTTCGCGCCGCGATTCACGCCGGACAGCACGAAGTCGGGCCGCGCGTCCTTCATCAGGTGGCTGACCGCGATCGCGACGCAATCGCCAGGCGTGCCGCGCACGGCGAAGCGGCGCTCGCCCTTGCGATGCACGCGCAGCGGTTCGTGCAGGCTCAGCGAATGCGACGTGCCGCTCTGGTCTTCCGCCGGTGCGACGATCCACACCTCGCGCGCCAGTTGCGTGGCGACTTGTGCGAGCACTTCAAGGCCGGGGGCGTCGAATCCGTCGTCGTTGGTGAGCAGGACGCGGTCGAACAGCGGGCGGGTTTCTTGCATCGGGATGATCCTCGCAGGTAGGCAATGAGAGGGAAAGGCATCGCGGGTACACCCGCAAGGCTAGCATTGCGTCGTGATGCGTGTCGTGCCGTGCAATGCCATTCAGTGCCGCGCGCTGCGCGCGCATGCGAAAACGGGCGCATGACGCGCCCGTTCATCGGTTCGATGCGCCGCCCGCGCGGCGGCTCGGACCGCGTTACCCGAGCAGATGCCGCAGCAGGCCGGCCGACACGACGCCGACGATGACGGTCGGCAGGATCGACAGGCGCGTCGCCGCGACCAGCGTGACGGCGAGCGCGAGCAGGTCGGCCGGGCGCGTCGACACGAAGGCCGGCGCGATCACCGAGATCAGCACGCAACCGGGCACGTTCTCCATCACCGATGCCATCCGCGGGCTCAGCGTGCGGTTGCGTAGCAGCACGTAGCCGAGCACCCGCGACAGGTAGGTCGTCGACGCCATCAGCACGATGGTCGCCACCGTCGCGAAATCAGGCAGCATCGCGCGGCTCCCACAGCAGCGCGGCGATCAACCCCGCGCACGCGCCGGCCGCGACGTACCACGCGCCGGGCACGGCCAGGTGCGTGGCGGCTGCGACGACGAGGCTCACGAACCACGGACGGCTCGCGCGCATGCCCTTCCACATCCCGCGCAGCAGCACCAGAAACACGGCCGTAAACGCCATGTCGAAGCCGTACTGCTCGACGTTGCCGATCGTCGGGCCGACCGCCGCGCCGAACGTCGTCATCGAGATCCACGTCAGGTACAGCCCCGAGCACACGCCCGCGTAATAGGGGACGCTGATGTGCGTGGCCGAGCGCGAGCGCGCATCGGCGAGCGACATCGCCCAGCTTTCGTCGCACATGAAGAACAGCGCGGCGAACGCGCGACGGCGCGGCAGGCGCCGGATATACGGCGCGAACGCCGCGCCCATCAGGATGTGGCGCGAATTCACGAGAAACGACATCGCGACGATCAGCGCGATGTGCGGCGGCGACGTCCACAGATGGATCGCGGCGAATTCGGAGCCGCCACCGAAATTCAGGCCCGTCATCATCGGGACCTCGAACAGGCTCAGCCCTTTTTGCGCGGCCTGCGCGCCGAGCACCAGCGCGAACGGCACGAAACCCAGCATGACGGGCAGCGCGGCGCGCAATCCGCGCCCCATCTCGGCGACATGGGCGGGCTTGTCGCGAAGCCCGGACGACGTTGAAACGCTACTGCTCATTACTCCTCCTTGGGGAGGAGGATTGTCTGCTTTTTTGACTCGAATCGGGTTGCGTTATGGCCAGATCTTCCGGAGAATTTGGCATTGAACGCGTGTTTCGCGATTTTTTTGGAATTCGATGCCAATGAAGCTTGACGCTATCGACCGACGGATCCTGAGCGCGCTGCAGCGCGACGGCCGCATGCAGAACGTGGAGCTCGCGCACGAAGTCGGGCTGTCGCCGTCGCCGTGCCTGCGGCGCGTGCGGCTGCTCGAGGAAGCGGGCGTGATCGAGAAGTACGTGGCCGTGCTGAACCCGGCGAAGGTCGGCAAGGGGCTGACGATCTTCACGCGCGTATGGCTGAAGGGGCAGGACGCGGAATCCGTGAACCGCTTCGCCGAGGCCGTCCAGCAGATGCCCGAAGTGGTCGAATGTCACCTGATGGCCGGCGACTGCGATTTCCTGCTGCGCGTGGTGGCGGCCGACATCGACGACTACCGGCGCTTCCAGATGGAATACCTGACGCGCATTCCGGGCGTGCTGAGCGTGAAGACCGACATCCCGATGCAGAAGGTCAAGCTCACGTCGGCGCTGCCGACGTAACGCGGCGCGAACGCGCGACGACGATTCGGCGGATCGTCACCAGCCAGCGACAATCGGCCGATACACTGGCGGGACAAGCCGCTTCGCCGCGCACCGGCTGCATCACGGTGCGCCTTCGATGCTCAAGCAACTAACGGTCAACCGCGAGGCGATCGCACGGGCGCGCTGCGCGCGATGCGATCCGCCGGGCGGTGCCGATTTCTGGTCGAGCCATTCATGCAGCCATTCAACCCGCCATGGAATTCGCTGGAAATCGTCAAGCTCGTGCTCGGTGTGCTGACGCCGTTGTCGGTCGCATGCCTCGGCTGGCTCGTCGCGCGCCGGCTGAAGCGGCTCGAGCTCGTGCAGTGGACCAACCAGCGGCTGATCGAGAAGCGGCTCACGCTGTACGACACGGTCGCGCCGCAGCTCAATGCGCTGCTGTGCTTCTACACGTGGATCGGCTACTGGAAGGACATCTCGCCGGACGACGTGATCCGCGCGAAGCGCGACCTCGACCGCACGTTTCACATCTACCGCTACCTGTTCGACGAGGACGTGTACGACGCGTATCACACGTTCATCCACGCGCTGTTCGAGATGCACACGGGGCCGGGGCGCGACGCGCGGATCCGTTCGCTGATTCACGCGCCGGACGGCGACCGCAGCGTGCACGGCACGTACGAATGGAACGCGGCGTGGGCCGAGCGGTTCTCGACCGCGAACGTGACGGACAAGGCCGAGGTGGTGCTGCACTACACGCGGCTGATGGAGCGGCTGCGCGTCGCGCTCGGCGCGAATCGCTGACGATCGCATGACTTGAATCGGGCGAGGTGCGCGATTCGGTGTCGGCGCGGGTGGCGCACGGTGGAAGCGCCAGCAGGCTCAATTCCGTCCCGCCACCGCGAGCCGCGCGGCCAGCCCGACGAATACCGCGCCGAGCAGATACTGCGGCAGCTTCGGCGGCCGGCGGCGGGCGCCCATCCGCTGGCTCAACCGGCTCGCGGACAGAATCACCGCGCCGTTGACGACGAGCCCGATCAGGTTGAGCACCGTCGCGAGCACGAGGATCTGCACGGCGATCGAGCCGTGCTCGGGGCGCACGAATTGCGGGAACAGCGCGAGGACGAACAGCGCCATCTTCGGATTCAGCAGGTTCGTCGTCAGGCCCTGGCGGAAGATCGCGGCGGTCGAATGGCGGCGCGGCGACGCGACCGGCGACAGCGCGGTCGCGTCCGAACGGAAGGTTTTCCACGCGAGATAAAGCAGATATGCGGCACCCGCGAAGCGCACGGCGTCATAGGCGAGCGGCACCGCGACGAAGAGCTGCGACAGTCCGAGCGCGGCCGCGAGTGCATGGCCGTAGGTGCCGGCCTGAATGCCCGCGAGCGTGGCGAACCCCGCGCGACGGCCCTGGCTCACGCTGCGCGACGCGATCAGCAGCATGTCGGGGCCGGGCGTGGCGGTCAGCGCGAGGCACGCGCCGGAGAACAGCGCGAGCGTGGAGAGGTCGATCATGGAAGTCCCGTCGTGCCGCATCGGCGTGAAAGGGAGATCAGTGTAGGAGCGCGTTCGGCGCGGGTCAATTGACCGAACGGCCGATGATTCGATGTGCCGGCACAGCCGATCGCCCCCGGATTCGCTCCGTTTTCGACGCGCCGACGCACTCGTGCCACGCCGCCACGCGCGAATCGAGCGCACGCGCCGTCACGCCGGTCACTGCTTCCTGCAACCCACCTGATAATCGATCACGGTGTTTGCCGACGGCGTGTCGGGCTCACCGCCGACCGTCGTCACGCCGAGCACGCCGGCCGCGCTCCTATACCGCAGCGCGCAATACCCCATGCCGGTGCCCGAGCATGCTTCGGCTTCGATGATCCCGTGCTTCGCGAGCGTCGCCGCGCCATCCATCTCATTCGGCTTCTCGTGCGGACGCAACGGCTGCCAGCCGTGCGAGATCAGGATGTTGCGTGCCTTGTCGAGCGGTTTGCCGTACACGTTGGGCACGACTGCACGGCCGTGACAGTACGTGCGTTCCGCGGCGACCGCGGTCAGCCGCAAGCCGCCGTTCTCTTCGCGCAGCTCGCCGACGGGCGCCGACGGACCATCACCGCCCCAGACCAGCAGCGCGCCGCTTTCCAGCGGCTCGACCGAGCCGAGTTGCCAGCCGGCTGTGCGCGCCGTATAGCCGAGCGCGACGAGCGCCGAGCCATCGAAAACGCCGATGTTTGCGTTGCGCGCAAAGCAGATCGCGCTGGTCCCCGGCTTGAACCCGCTCGCGAACGTGACAACCGTATAGCGGCCGAGCGGCGCCTCGGACGTCACGATCCAGCCGAGCTTCGCGACGTCGCGGCCGGCCGCGGTTGTGGCCTTCGCGCGATATTGCGCACAAAACGCGTCGAGCGTGCCGTTCTCGGGCGAGCGCGGCAGCGCGCCGAGCGCAACCAGCGACGCACCGGCGATATCGGAAGCCGTGCGCAGCGCCTCGGCCGCGGCCGACGCCGTGCCGCCGAACATGACGCACGCGAGTGCCGCGAGCGATGCGACGCGGCGGCCCAACGGTCGGGCAGCGATGCGGCGCACGTCGGCTCAGCCCTGCGCGATCACGTCGATCCGCAGTGCTTCGCCGCCGTCGACGATCGCCAGCAGACGATCGACGTTCGGGTGCGCACCCGGGCGGTTGCGTGCGTCGGCGGTGTGCTCCGCGAACACCGCGAGACCGTGTTCGGCGGCCTTCGCATCGAGCGTGCCGAATGCCTGCTTCAGGTAGTTGTACACCGCGAGCGAGCCCTGCTTGCCCGGCTGGTTCTCGATGCTGGCGACCACGTCGCCGTTCGCACCGACGAGATCGATCCGGGCGATGCCGTCGATGGGCGGCAGTTGCGCGAGGTTGTCCTTGAATACTTGGGTCGGTTGAATCACTGAAACACTCCGTCGGTTCGATCATGGGCCAATCGGGCCGTATCTTATCCGATCGTCATCCGGCCGGCCGCGCCGCGCCGGCGAGTTCCACAGCGCTGCCCGCCACCATCGGCATCGCGCGTGCTTTTCCGCTAGAGTAGGAGATCACCGGCCGCATCTGCGCGCACGCCGGCACGCGGCGGCCACGTTCCGCCATTGCATACGAGGGGCCCCGATGGACATTGAGCAACGCTACACCGCCAATGCGCCGACGCGCGCGGAAGTCGACGCACTGGCCGGTATCACCGTCATCGAATTCGGCACGAACTGGTGCGGGATCTGCGCGAGCGCGCAGCCCGCGATCGTCGCGTCGCTCTCCGCGCATCCGGCCGTGCGGCACCTGAAGATCGAGGACGGCCCGGGCCGGCCGCTCGGCCGGTCGTTCCGCGTGAAGCTGTGGCCGACGCTGGTGTTCCTGCGCGACGGCGTCGAAGTCGCGCGCGTCGTGCGCCCCGCCGACGCGAAGCAGATCGAAGCCGACGGCTTCGCCGCACTCGTCTGAGGGGGGCATCATGCAACAGGCCATCACGCACATCGGCGTTGAAACGCGCGGGAGCGGCCTCGTCGAGTTCACGTCGCAGGCGCGTGCGTTCGTCGACCAGCAGGCGATCCGCACCGGGCTGCTGACCGTGTTCTGCCGCCATACGTCCGCATCGCTGCTGATCCAGGAGAACGCGGATCCGTCGGTGCAGCGCGATCTCGAACGCTACTTCGCGACACTCGCGCCGGAGGACGACACGCGCTACGAGCACGACACCGAAGGGCCCGACGACATGCCCGCGCATCTGCGCACGGCGCTCACGCAGGTGCAACTGTCGATCCCGGTCGAGCACGGACGCATGGTGCTCGGCACCTGGCAGGGCATCTATCTGTTCGAGCATCGTCGCGCGGCGCATCGGCGCGACATCGTGCTGCATTTGATCGGCGAATGAGCGCGGGAGCGCGAACGGACCGGCAGGCCGGCCCGTGACGCGTCGCGGCCGCGTTCAGCCGAGCAACTTCTCGACGAGCGCGCCGAGTTCGCGCAGGTGAACGGGCTTCGGCAGGAACGCGTCGAACACCCGCTGGTTCTCGCGCAACGCGGCCGATTCGTACGCGCTGACGCCAAGGATCGACGCACACCTGCCGTCGTCGTCCGGTTGCGCGACCATCCGGATGCGGCGCGCGACTTCGAAGCCGCTCAGGTCCGGCAGTTCGAGATCGAGCACGACGAGGTCATAACGCGCGTCGCCGAAACGTGCGATGCCTTCGTGCCCGGTGCCGCACAGATCGGTGTCGAGGCCGAGCGCCGACAGCATCGCGCCGAGCGTTTCGCGCGCGTTGTCGTTGTCGTCGACCACGAGCGCGCGGCGGTTGCGATGCACGTCGACGGCCGGCCATGCGGGCGCGTCGCCGGCCGTTTCGGCGGCATCCGGCGCTTCGGCCGGCAGCGTGACGACGAACTCGCTGCCTTCGCCGACGGCGCTGCGCACGTCCACATGGCCGCGCAGCGTCGTCACGATCTCGCGCACGACGGCGAGCCCCATCCCGATGCCGTCCACATGCAGGCCGACCGCGTCGTTCGCGCGGTAGAACGGCTCGAAGATCTTCGGCAGATGCTGCTTCGCGATACCGGCGCCCGTGTCCCGCACGGCAAGTTTCAACTGCCGGCCGGCCGGCGTGTCGACGAGCAGGATCGATACGTCGATCGATCCGTCCGCGGTGTACTTCACCGAATTCTCGATCAGGTTGGACAGCACCTGCCGCAACAGCTTGCGATCGGAGCGGATCGCGAGGTCGCGCGGCTCGACCTGCTGCGAGATCGCGATCCGTTTGGTCGCGATCTTCGCGCGCAGCGGATCGAGCACCTCGGCGAGCAGCGACGCCATGCCGACCGTTTCGGCTTCGGCGAGACGCTTGGTCGAGCGCAGCTTGATGTAGTCGGTCAGGTCCTTGACCAGCGCCTCGAGCGACGACGCGGAATTCTGCAGCCGCCGGATCGTCTTCAGGTTCGCGTCGGATTGCGGCCGCGCGAGCAGGATCTCGATCGACCCGCAGATCGCCTGCAGCGGCGTGCGCAGTTCATGACTGACCATCCCGAGGAACGCGTTCTTCGCCTCGATCATCTCGAACGCGCGATCGGATGCCTTGCGTTCCGCATCGAGCGCCGCGTCCTGGCGTTCGAGCAGGTCGTCGCGCGTGCGCATCGTATAGAACAGCAGCAGGAACAGTGCGCACAGGATCACGCCGAGGATGATGCCGAGCGACAGGATCGCGCGCTGCCTTTCCTTCAACTGATGGAACGTGAAGTCGCGCTGCGCCATCTCGATCGCGCGGAAGTAGTTCGCGAGGCCGTTGACCTTCGGCCAATGCGCACTGACCTCGTCGATCACGCGCTGTGCGTCGTTCGGCGCGTCGCGCAACCGCGGCACGTCATGCTTCAGGCGCGCCATGAATTCGCCGAGCGCCGCGATCTCGCCGCGCGCGCGCGGGATGCGCAGCCAGTATTGGGACACCTCGGACGGCCGCTGCAGGAATCCGAACGACACCGACAGGCTGTCGAGCTGCATCTGCACGTGGTCGTAGTTGTCGTCCACGTGCGTGGCGTAGAGAATCAGCTGGCGGTCGAAGCGCGTGTAGACGTTGCGGTATTGCGCGGCAGTCCAGAACACGCCTTCACGCGGCCCTTCGAGCACGCCCTCGTTGACCGACGTCGCGAGCAGGTCCCACAGCAGGAATGCCCACGCGGCGAATCCCAGGATCCACAGCGACCCCAGGACCAGGATGATTTTTCTGTTCTTCCACCGCCGGCGCTTCATGTCGCGCGCTTACTTCACGGTCAGGCCGATGATCTGCCACGCGAACTTGGCTTCGCCGAGCGGCGTCTTCAGCTCGTCCGGATACTGGTCGCGCGGATACATGATCCACAGCGGTCCGTAGTTGTCGTTGCCGAGGACCTTGCCGTTCATCGTGCGCGCGAGGATCACGCCGTACTTGTCGGCATCCGACACGGGGATCGTGAACGTGTACTCGTCGATGCAGCGGAACTCGATCTGCGTGCCGTGCGCGTCGACGGTCTTCAGCACGTCGGACAGGCGCGGGCCGGTGAAGGTCGCCTTCGGCGTCCAGCTCGTCGACGTGACGATCGTGTACTGCGGCAGCGCCATCAGTGCCTGCTCGGAAAAGACGAACGTCGTCTTGCCGGGCTGGTTGCTGCGGCCGATCTTGCCGTCGACGGTGAACGTGAACGACGCGCCCCAGCACGCGGCGGCCATGCCGAGCAGGCCGGCCGCAACCAGGCTCTTGATCCGGATCGTCGAGATTCGCATGTGTTTCCCCTCGGTCGTGTTCGTGTGAAGGTGGGTGATCGTTGTGGTCTCAGCTCGCGGCGGCGGCTGCGGCGGCCGGCAGCGTGATCTTCAGTTCGCGTGCGACTTCGGCGAACAGGATCGGCAGGCGCACCGGCTTTTCCTCGCAGCGCGCGTTGTAGTGCGACACGATGTGCGCGATCTCGTCCTCGCTCGCCTCGCCGGTGGAGATCTTGCCGGTCAGCAGGAAGATCGGCGCGCCGCCGTTCTCGCTCGAGCGAATGCCGCGCACGAGCTCGGCGGCCGTCTGGTCGCCGAGCATCCAGTCGAGGATGTAGGCGTCGAAGTCCTCGACTTCCAGCGCCTTGCGGAACGACGCGCCGTCAAAGTAAGGGACCGCGTTCACGCCTTTCTCGATGAAGTATTCGCACACGGTCTCGGCGACGTCCTGCGAATCGTCGACCACCGCGATCCGTGCCGCATAGACGGTCGGCTGGCTCGAGCGCAGCTCGATGACGTCGACCGGATAGGTGCGGCCTTCGCGCGCGTGCTGGCGTTCGGTGACGACCCATTCGCCCTGCCACTGCAGCGCGACGAAATCCGTTTCGATCTGGCTGCTGGCCTTCGCCGAGATCGCCGCACGGCAGCGAAAGCGGCGCGATTCGATCACGAGCGTCGCGTCGATCATCTCTGCGGCGGCCGGCTGCGCGCCCTTGTCGTCGAGCAGGATCGCGGGCGGCACGCCAAAGTGCGTCGCGATGTCCTGCAACTGCGACAGGTTCCACGGGATCAGGCCTTTCATCTTGCGCGTGACGACCGAGAAACTGAGGCCCAGCACGTTCGCGATGGTCGTGTTGTGACTGCGCGGCGGAATGCCGTTGCGCGTCAGCAGATCGCGCACCTTGGTGGCGGTGATGAGATCGACGTTGGCCTGCTCGCTGGTGGACATCTCGAAAGGGTCTCCTGGGTTTTAGCGACGAAGAGCATATTCAAAAGTGACGCGATACGCAAACTTTGAAATCGCGAATCACCTTGACATGCCATATTTCTCCATTATTATTGCTCACCACGTCACTATTGTTTGTTGCGTCAGGTTTGGAGGCCGCTGTCGACGACAGTCGGCCCAGCGAAAAGCTGGCGGGCAGCGTGTGACCGAACGATTCGAAGAGAGCCTGAGAGCCTGAGAGAGCTTGGACTGCGTGTCGGCGTTGGCGAATTGTATTCGCCTCGCCGCGCGCAAGCCGGGTGCGCGCTCGCGGGGTGGGATAGCGCGAAGCAGTGCGGCGCGGATAAAACGTGGGGAACGCACAAATGTATCGCCGTTTGCTGGCACCGGGGCTGCTGTTGCTGTTGGCCGCGTGCGCGCAGGATCCGTCCGTTACACGCAACACGGTGCGGATCTGCGATGACACAGGTTGTTCCGACCGCCCTAAAGATCAGGTGTCCTACCAAAAAAGGGATGATGCGGACGACCGCGAAGATCCGCGCATCGTTTCGCTGAAGCAGGCCGCGAAGGCCCAGCCGAAGGCCGCCTTCGACCTCGGCCTGCGTTACTTCCGGGGCGACGGCGTGCGCCAGGACAGCTATCAGGCACTGAAGTGGATGCGCGACGCCGCGGAGCGCGGCGACCTGAACGCGCAGAAGGCGCTCGGCAGTTTCTACCTGTTCGGCCTCGAGGAGATGGGCTCCGATCCGCGCGAAGCGGACAAGTGGCTGTCGATCGCGGCGAGCCGCGGCGACAAGGAATCGAAAAAGCTGCTCGAACTCGCCCGCAAGGCCAAGAAGGAAGACGAGGAAGACTGGAAATGGCGCACGCAATGGCGTGACGTCTATTACGGCTACTGGTACTCGGGCTATCCGTACTACGGCGTCTGGAATCAGACGTACTGGTACTACTGACCGGACCGAAAGCAACGGGGGCTGCAGCGGGGAGACCACCATCGCGCAGCCACGCCGGGGGGCTTATCGAAGTTCGCACGAACATATAAGCCGAACAACGACTCTATCGATCGATAACGACATGAAGACCAACCTTTCCCAACGTCTCACCCAAGGTGCGCTGGTTGCAGCGCTTTGCGCGTCGGTCGCCGGCTGCGGCGGCGTGGTGACGCCCGGCGGCCAGAACGCCGGCGTGACCGGTGCTGCGGCGGGCGGCGCCAGCGCCGGCGCGGATACGACCCTGCAGCGCTGCACGTCGCCGCTGGGCACGATCGCCGTCGACGACGGCCGCAACGCCGACTGGTGGGGCCCGTTCGGCAGCGCGACCAAGATGACGACCATCGACCCGCTGCTGCGCCTGGCCGTGCAGCAATCGAACTGCTTCGTAATCACGTCGATCGGCAACCAGAAGAGCGACGCGCGCCTGTCGCGCATCACGCAGCTGCAGCGCAACTCGGGCGAGTACCGTGCGGGCTCGAAGCAGCAGAAGGGCCAGCGCGTCGCGGCCGACTACTACATGGAACCGCAGATCGTGATCAACGATTCGCCGGTCGGCGGCATCGGCAGCATGATCGGCGGGCTGATCGGCAACAGCGCGGTCGCGGCGGTGGCCGGCCATCTGCAGACGAAGGCATCGGTCGTGACGCTGACGCTGTTCGACGTGCGTTCGGCCGTGCAGATCGCGGCGTCGGAAGGCAGTTCGACGGCGACCAACTACGGCGCGGTGCTGGGCGGATTCGGCGGTGGCGTGGGCGGCGCGCTGTCGGGCTTCTCGTCGACGCCGGAAGGCAAGGCGACCGTCGTCGCGTTCATCGACGCCTACAACAAGATGGTCGTCGCTCTGCGCAGCTACAAGGCGCAGGACGTCAAGGGCGGCCTCGGCCGCGGCGGCCAGCTGCAGGTCAACTGATGTCCCGGGCCGGCGCGGCATGCCGCCGGCCGGTTTCGGATACCAGACCTGGCGGTGCGCGCGGCGCCGTCCGCGTGTACCGGCTCCGTCGCCCTGTTCGCTCCGAGGTGATCCCGATGAAAGCCGCACATCGATTGCACTGGCCTGTCTGACGCTGACCGCGTGCGGCGGCGGGACCGGTGGCTCGGGCGGCAGCACGCTGACGTGGCGCTACGATGCGCACACGCCCGCGGCCGACGGCCCGAGCTTCCCGGCGCTCCTCGACAGCGAAGGCGCGAAGGGCTATCGCCGCGAAGGGCGGGCAAGTGTTGGGCAGCACGACGTCGTGGATCTACGTGCAGGACCAGACGTAGTCGCCGACCTTCACGTACCAGTCGGCCGCGACTCAGTCGACCGGCGCGAACTTCGTGCAGCAGGCGAACGATTTCGGCGGGCAGGGCAACGCGTATCTCGGCGAACTGGCGTTCACCCTGCCGCCGACGGCGGCAATGCAGCAGGCGCCTTTCTATTTCAAGCCGGCGAACTGCACGAGTTTCCGGTGCACGACGCTGAATCTGCTCACGCAGAACTGAGCGGGCGCTGCCGGCCCGGCGCGCATCGCGCGGGCCGCTCCTTGCCTGGCGTTCCGCGCCGGCTGAACCGGGTACGTCGCGTGCGCCGCACCGTCCACGGATGCATCTCCTGCCGTGGGCATTGTATTGGCGCGCGCAGACGGGGAGCGATGTCGCGACTTGTCCGAGGGGACAGGACGTTATGGGCAATTGCGCCGCGAAGATTCGTTCGAGTTCAAAACAAGCTATGAAATAAATAGGACGTGTACTAAAAGGATAATACACAACTGATTTTCGCAGTGTCGTTTGGCATGATCGGGATGTCTCTATCCCAATGCTTCCATCGTGACGCCCAGCCCGGCAGGGAATTTGCCGCATGTCCGCATCCCGGGCGCCGTCACGCCGAGCCATGCCATACAGCACGCTTCAGTCCATTCGCCGCTACCAGAGCATTTCGATGTTCGGTGGCGGCATCGTCGTCACGATCCTGATCCTGATCGCCTGCGGGCTCGGGATCACGTCGATCGTTTACGGCTATCTGGACGGCGAGCGGCGCAATTTCCTGAACGGCGTCGAAGAGGCCGTCGACGAGGTGCAGGTGGCCGAGACGTCGTTCCGCAACGGCGTCGCGAATACGCAGTTGATCTGGCACGAACTCGGCGCGGCGCCTCCCGATGTCGTGAATGCGTTTTTCGCGAACGGCCAGCAGTTGGCGATCAAGCCGTATCCATCGCTCGTGGTCGGCGTGCCGGGGCAAACCGGGCAGCGCGACGAGGTTGCGCGCTATCTCGCGCTGTCATTCCTGCTGTCGCGCATCGGCGCGGCGAGCTCGCTCAATCGCGGGCGCACGCTCGAGGGCTACCACTACAGTACGCGCACGGGCATGTTCGGCTTCGTGCCGCATCTGGCGCGCGACAACCCCGCGCTCGCGACGCCCGACGCGCGCGCGCGCGTCCTTGCGGCGCTGCACATCGATTTCGACGGCCCGGTGCCGACCGACGGTCGGCCGCACGTTCGCTGGCTGCCGCCCTACATCAATCCCGTGACGGGGCAGGCGCGTATCCGGATCGCGGCCGAAGCGCGCGCCGACGGCCGGTCGTTCGCGGTGCTCGCCACCGAATACTCACCGGAATACCTGCTGTCATGGCTGCCCGGGCGCGGCTCGGCCGGCGTGTTCTTCATCGTGTCGGCGGACAACCGGCTGATCGCGATCGACCCCGGCGTCGAGCGGACCAACGCGCTGACCGAGCGCCTGCTGAACCTCGATGTCGTGCATGGCGATGGGGCAGCCGACGAGCCGTTCTTTCGCGACGGCGTGATCGTGTTCCGCTCGCGGCTCGCGGCCACCGGCTGGACGATCGCCTATGTGCTGTCGTGGGCCGACGTGGCGGCCGGCATCGGCGTGCAGGCCGGCGCGCTCGCGGCGTCGACGCTCGTCGCGATCGTCGTGATGTGGTTGCTGCTCGTGCGATTCCACCGGCGCGTGCTCGTGCCGGTCTACGCCCGTTCGGCGCGCGTGTTCGAGAGCGAGGCGCTGTGCCGCAGCGTGATCGCGATGGCGCCGGTCGGCATCGGTCTCGTGTCGCTGTCCGACCGCCGCGTGATGCTCGCGAGCGACGTGCTGGCGCAGATGCTCGTCCCGCACGGCGGCGATCACCATGCATTGGCCGCGCGGGCGCTGGCGCAATACGACGCGTTCGTCGCGAACGGCGGCGCGGGCCGCACGATGATGACCGAGCTCGTGCTCGATGCACGCGGCGACGCGCCGCTGCACCTGGAGGTCATCGCGCACAGCGCGCGTTACCAGGGCGAGGACGTGCTGATCGCGGTTTTCGCCGACACGACCGCGCAGCGCCGGCTCGTGCATCAGCTCGAGGAAGCCGTGCGCGCGGCCGATTCGGCGAATGCGGCCAAGTCATCGTTTCTCGCTGCGACGAGCCACGAGATCCGCACGCCGCTCAACGTGATTCTGGGCAACCTCGAGCTGCTCGAGCGCACGGCGCTCGATGCGTCGCAGCAGAGTCGTGTGCAGACGCTGCGCGCATCGGCCGAGGGCCTGCTCGCGATCGTCAGCGACATCCTCGATTTCTCGAAGATCGAAGCCGGCGCGATGTCGGTCGAGTCGATCGAGTTCGACGTGATCGCGGTGATCGAGCGTGAGCTGGCCGCGTTCGCGCCCGTCGCAAGGGCGAAAGGGTTGCAGCTATTCGCCGATATCGATGCGAGCGCGGGGCAGCGTATGCGCGGCGATCCGACACGGCTCGCGCAGGTGGTCGGCAACCTGCTCGGCAACGCGATCAAGTTCACCGGCGAAGGGCGCATCGTCGCGCGCGTCGCGGTGGGCCACGACGTGCGCGGGAAGCCCGAGCTCGCGATCGGCATCGAAGATACGGGCATCGGGATCGATCCCGCGCAACAGAACAGGCTGTTCAAGCCGTTCTCGCAGGTCGACGCGTCGATCACACGGCGCTACGGCGGCACGGGGCTCGGGCTCGCGCTGTGCGATCGGCTGGTCGCGGCGATGGGCGGGACGATTTCGGTCCAGAGCGCACCGGGCGTCGGCAGTCTGTTCACCGTCCGCCTGCCGCTGCGCATGGGCATTGCGCCGAAATCGCCGGTCGGCGCCGGCGACAGCCGGACGCTGATCGTCGTGGCGCCGGAGGACGCGTGGCGCGCGTTCGCATTTCCGCATCTGCGCGCATGGGGTTTCGATGTCGCGATGCATCCAAGTCCGATCGGGATAGCCGCCGGGTGCCTCGTGCGTGCTCACGCGATCGTACTCTTCGGCGATTCGGACCAATGGCGGCGCGAGGAGCTCGACAGTCTCCGGGGCGGCGCGCCGGTCGTGCTCGCCACGCCGGACGGTCCGCTGCAGCCGGACGTCGCGGGTCGCACGATCCGCGTGTCGAGCTATTCGCTGAACGGGCTGCGCACGGCGATCGAGCACGCGCGCGTCGCGACTGTCGAACAGCGGCCCGCGCCGGCCGGCGAAGCCGGTGACGACCAACCCGTGGCGGCTTCCGGCGCGCGTGTGCCACGCGTGCTGGTCGCCGACGATGCGTCGGTCAACGGGTCGATCTTTCGCGAGCAGCTCGACGTGCTCGGCTGCGCGGTGCGGTGCGTGTCGTCCGGGGGGGGCGCGCTCGATACGCTCGCGAACGGTGCATGGGACGTGCTGCTGCTCGGCGCCGACTTGCCCGACATGTCGGCCGGCGAACTGGCGGAAGCCGTCCATGCGCGCGCGCTGTCGTGCCACATGATCGTCGTCGCATCGCATCTGGCGCCCGACGACGCGCGGCGTTACGCCGCATCGAACGTCGAGTGCGTGTTGACGAAGCCGGTGACGCTGGCCGACTTGCGTCGCGCGCTCGCGCGCGTCGCGCGACAGCGCGGGATCGCGTTTCCTGCCGCCGCGGCGGACGAACGGCCGGCGTCGAGAGCAATGGCAGCCGCGGTAGCGCACTGGCCGGGAAGATAAAAAAGCGACGCCATGGCGGCATAGATCGCCCGGCGTTCAAAACGGGGAAGGCAGACACGCCGCATCGCACAGATTGCGCGTGATTTCGACTAAAGAAGGAAGGGTAAGGCCGTGCGCTATATGGGAAAGGTGTTCGGGCTGCTGCTTGGGTTTGCGACGCTGCCGGAGAAATCCAGACGGGATTTCCTCACGAAGCTCAACGAATTCATGATGATGTCGCCGTCGCAGAAGCGCCGGGCCATCACCGAGTGGCAGCATGTCGCGGACGACGGGTCGGGCGAACCGGACAAGTCCGTGACCAAACGTTAGGGAGCGGCCAAGGCCGTTTCGCGGGACGGGATGGATCGACGGTATGGGGAAGGCCGTCGATTGGATGTGCGTGGGCGGCGAATCGGCGAACGTGCCGCCGCCGTTGCGATGCCGTGTCCGGGCCTGGTTGGCGGCGCGTCGGCGGTTGCGTCGAAGCCCGGCGGGCGCGGTCCAGTGCAGCAGCCGCACGTCGATTTCTCGCGGCG